>JALOPD010000105.1 GCA_025454075.1 Desulfobacterales bacterium
TGCGCATTCTACCGGCTTTTCCATCATCGGGAAATGACCGGTGCCCGCTATCGTGGCCACTTCGCAGTCCGCCGCCATGCGTTTCAGGCAATCGGCGGCGCCGGGTAAAAAAACGTCGGACTGCCGCCCTCGAATTGCCAGCGCCGGGCAGCGGAGCCTCTTGAAATATCCCCACACATTCAAAGGGATCGATTCGAACATACGGGCTTCGAGTTCCGGGTCGCAGGTCAAAACGGCGGTTTCGGAATCTTTTTCAAGCAGGCCGCATTCCAGCAGTATAGGAGATTTTGGGATCCAAGCAAACCTCAACCACTCCGCCAGTCGGTATGGCGGCAAATAGTTGCTTATGTACGAATTAAGGATGCCTGAACGAAAAATGATCTAGTCATTGCGGGTCACAACAAGGTTCTATAGCCGGCTTCGATTGACCTGCCGCCGCTGCCGGTGATATGGGAAGACCCATCCCGGGGTAAACGGCGCAAAAACGACTATGGGCCCCATGACCCGATCCAAGCTCACTCATCTGTCCGAAGCCATCGACCGTTTGGTGCCGGACGGCAGCTCTGTGGCGGCGGGCCTGTGCCTGGAGGCCATGATCCCGTTTGCAGCCGGACGGGAGATCATGTCATGCGCCGGCGCAAGCGCGGCCTGACCCTCATCGGCCCGATCTCCGACATGCTTTTCGACCAGCTGATCGGCGCCGGCTGCGTGGATCGAGTCCGTGCCGCATGGGTCGGTAACGTGATCACGGGCTCAGGCTACAACTTCCGGCATGCGGTCGAATCGGGCGCCCTTGCCGTCGAGGACCATTCCAACCTGACCATCGCCATGGCGCTCAGGGCCGGTGCGATGGGACTGCCGTTCATGCCGACGCGCACCGCCCTGGGGAGCGATCTTTTTTCCACCAACTCCGGTTTGCAGAAGATCACCTGCCCGTTCACCGGAACTCCGCTGGCGGCCGTGGCGGCCATCGTGCCGGATGTCGCTCTGGTCCACGTTCAGCGGTCCGACGAATTCGGCAACTCCCACGCCTGGGGCAACATAGGCGTGATGCGCGACGCCTGCCTCGCCAGCCGGCACGTGCTTCTCACCGCCGAGGAGATCGTTGCAACCGAGGTCATCACCCGCGACCCCAACCGGGTGATCGTCCCCGGGTTCCGCGTCAGCGCCGTGTGCCATGTCCCCTGGGGCGCCCACCCCTCGCCCGTCCCCGGCTATTACAACCGTGATCACCAGGCCTTCATCGACTATCGCACCGAAAGCCGGTCGCCCGAGGGCTTCGCCCGCTGGCAGGAGCGCTGGGTGGATGCCGTCAGCCAGCCCGAAGACTACCTGAACCTTATCGGCCTTGAGCGCATGGAGGCCTTGAAGTTGAAGCACCATCTTTATTCGGAACCGGTGGATTATGGATACTGAATGGTTTTAAGTTTTAGGTTTTAAGTTTTAAGCGCTCGCTCACAAGGCTACCGTGTCGCCAATTTCTTCGGCTTTTCTTGCTTAACACTTAAAACGTAACACTTAACACTTTCTCAACTTCACCCGAGCCGATCGAGTCTTTATGTCCAACTACAACGCAAGCAAACTGATGGTCTGCGCCGCCGCACGCGAAATCGCCGACGGCGACGTCGTCTTCGTCGGCATGCGGCTGCCGCTGCTCGGATTTCTTCTCGCCAAGGCCACGCATGCGCCCAACGCCGTGGGCGTTTACGAGTTGGGGGTGGTGCGCGACGAGGTCGCCCCGGAGCCCATCCTGACGATGGGCGACCTGCCGAACCTTCACCGGGCCGCCTGGCTGGCCGACACCGCCGACACCATGGGACTCCTTCAAAGCGGAAGGGTGGACGTGAGCTTCATCGGCGGGGCGCAGATCGACCGCTTCGGCAACCTCAACACGAGCTGCATCGGAGGCGCCCAGCGGATGGAAACCCGTCTGCCGGGCAGCGGCGGGGCGTGCGACCTGGCCTGCCTGGCCAAACGCCACATCATCATCATGGCCCACGAGCGCCGGCGCTTTGTGCCGGCCGTGGACTACATCACTTCGCCCGGTTACGGCGACGGGCCCGGCTGGCGCCGGAACGCCGGCCTGCCGCGCGGCGGACCCGCGGCCGTGATCACCACCTTGGGAACCTTCCGCTTCGACCCGCAGACCCGTGAGATGGTTCTCTCCTGCCTGCACCCCGGCGTCACGATTGAGGACGTCCAGAACAACACCGGCTGGCCGGTCGCCGTATCCTCGAGGCTGGATCAAACGTCGTCCCCGACCTCCCAGGAACTCGCCACGATTGCCCGCTTCGATCCTCGGGGGTTCTGGACCGGGCCTGAAAAATGAAGTTATCGGTTGATCACTCTATGCCGCAGATGCGGTCCCGCTTTTTCTCTTGACAAAAAATTGCTTAGCTGTTTTATAGCTATTAAACATTCTTTGGCAAATGAACGGGGTTTAGTTAATCTTGAACGAAGAAGGAGGCGGCGATGCAAGCAAGAAAGGCGTTGATCTTCGTACTGGCAGGACTCGTTTTTCTATCCATGACAGCCGGACCGGCCCTTGCGCAACAGAAGTCTCCCCTGGATGCCTGGAAGCCCGCTTTCGACCCTTCCACGGCCAAGTACAAGCTGGTTGTCTCCAACGTGTCCACGCCCGCCCTCAAGGGGGTCTATGCCGGATTCGCCATCCGGGACGAGCTCTGGAAGCGCACGAAAGGCCAGATCTACCTCGAATACAAGCCCTTCTCGATGCTGGGCGGTGAAGTGGAGGTGCTCAACCAGCTGAAGATGGGGGCCATCCAGGGCATGGCCGTCAGCTCGGTTGCCTCCACCAACCTCGGGCCCCGCTTCGGCGTGGTCAACCTGCCCTTTCTCGTCGACTCATTCGAGAAGCTGGACAAATTCGTCGCCAATAAAAAGCTGTTCGACCATTTCATGAATGCCATGGACCACCAGGGCATCATGGGGCTGGACATCACCGGCTACGGCAATTACGGCTGGGCCACCAAAACACCGGTCAAGACTTACGAAGATGCCAAGAAGGTCAAGTTCCGTATCGCGGAGGCCGAAGTCAACAAGCTCACTTACAACGCCTGGGGCATCAACCCCGTGGTGATGCCCTGGCCCGACGTGCCGATGGCCCTCAAGCAGGGGGTGATCGACGGCCTGGACCACACCCCGGCCGTGTGCAACCTCACCAAGAAGTTTGAAGACGCGAAGTACTTCACCCAGATCAACTACGCCCAGGGGCTCTTCATCTGGATCTTCAGCAAGGCCTGGTTCAAAACCCTGCCGGCCGATCTGCAGCAAACATTCGTTCAGACCGTTCACGATGTGTGCGCCGACATCCGCAAGCAGGGCAAGGCCCAGGAGGCGGAGGAGATCGCCAAGGCCAAGGCCGCCGGCGTGACCTTCTTTACACTGCCTGCGGAAGACATGGCCACCTTGAGAAAATTGGGCGACCCGGTGCACTACAAATACAGCAAAGAGATCAACCAGCTCTTCCCGGGGGACACCTACAAACCTCAGGATTTTCTCAGGGAAGTGCAGGAATTTCTGGGATACAAGAAGTAGTTTATGCGTGCCTCTGCGTGCAAAAGGGGAGGCGGCAGTCGCCTCCCCTTTTGCACGGCCTGACGGCCACCGGATGCGGGAAAGACAATGGCTAAATTATTTGCAGTCATAGACAAGGTGCTCACTTTTTTCGAGGAGTGGACCCTGTTCATCACGGTGCTGGCGGCCATGCTGGCCCTCTTCGTCAACGTCGTGCTGCGCTACGGGTTCTCCTACTCCCTGGCCTGGTCCGAAGAGCTGGTCCGGGAGGTCATTCTCTACACCACCTTCATCGGCTGCAGCGCGGCCATCAAGAACCGCTCCACGGTCCGCATCGACGCGCTGGTGCAGCTGGTCCCCCGGCTCAAGTACCCGCTCGGGATTTTTAGTTATGTGATCAACCTGGTGTTCGCCGTGGTGATGATCTATTTCGGCTACCTGCTGTGCGCCCTGCAGGTGGAAAGCGATCAGACCACGTTGATCCTGCAGATCCCCACCGTCTATCTCTACGCGATTTTGCCATTGATGGGCGCTATGATGTTCGTTCGCGTGGTCATGATGATGGCCGCCGATATCCGCGCCCACGGCGCCGCGGCCTCGCGCTGACCGGGGGCGCACGATAACGTCTGCTGCTGGAGGAGTCGGATCCACATGGAATTCAGTGTAATCGCGATACTGCTGATGCTGCTGGGGGCCATGGCGGTTTACGTGCCGGTTTACATGAGCCTGTTTTTCACCGGTGTGTTGGGCTTTATCTTCTTCGCACCGGACCCCCAGACCCTGATGCTGGCGCAAAGCTTTTTCAAGAGCATGGACAACTTCGCGCTCGTGGTCGTGCTTTTTTTCATCCTCTGCGGCAACATCATGACGGCCGGCAGCATCGTGGAAAAACTCATCAAGATGGTGAACACGCTGGTGAGCTGGATGCCGGGGGGGCTCGGCATGGCCGGCTGCCTGGGCTGCGGCCTGTTCGGCGCCATTTCCGGTTCCACGGTGGCCACGGTGGTCGCGCTGGGCGGCTTCATGATCCCGGCCCTGATCCGCAACGGCTACGATGAAAAATACTCCATCGGCCTGATGACGACCTCGCCCAACCTGGGTATCATCATCCCGCCCAGCATCAGCATGATCCTCTACTGCATGATCACCAACGTCTCTTTGCAGGGGCTCTTTCTCACGGGCTTCATCCCGGGTATTATTATCATGGGCCTCACCTGCATCTACACCTACTGGCACTTCCGCGCCAGCACCTCGGTGGTGCGGCTGCCCGTGCCCAGTTTCAGCGAGGTTCTGGTCACTTTCAAAGAGGGCTTCTGGTCCCTCATGCTGCCGGTGATCATCTTCGTGGGGACCTTCTCGGGGGTTTTCACGGCCAACGAGGCGGCCGTGGTGGCCTGCATGTACGCCTTCATCGTGGAGCTCTTCATCCACAAGACCATGAAATTCAGAGACGTCAAAAAGGTCATCGTCGGCTCCGCGGTCACATCGGCCACGCTGCTCATCATCGTGGCCGGCGCCACCTGCTTCGGCCGCTACCTGACCTTCGAGAACGTCCCCGGCAAGATTGCCGAGGCCGTGGTCGAAAACATCCAGTCCCCGGTTGTGTTTCTGATGGCCATCAATCTCTTTTTCCTGGTGGTGGGGATGTTTCTGGACGTGATCTCGGCCACCCTGATCATCGGACCGGTGGTGATCCCGCTGCTGCCCACCTTCGACGTGGATTTCATGCACTTCGGGCTGCTGATGACGGTGAATTTAGCCATCGGCTACTGCACCCCGCCGGTGGGGGTGAGCATGTACATCACCGGCGCCATCGCCAACAGGGACATCATCTACGTAACCAAGGCCGTGATCCCGTTCCTGATAATTCAGATTTTCGTGCTATTCATAATGACCTATCTGCCGGATCTGGTATTGTGGCTGCCCAAAGCCATGGGGTTCTGGGAGGCGATCGAGAGCAGCATGCCCGCCCTTTAGCCCTTGATCGATTCAGATCGGCGTATTCGGATGGCCGGTATTAGAACCGTCAGGCCTTCAAGCCGATCAGTTCGCCCAGCTTGCGGTAGGTCCAGGGGTAGGCGGAGCCGGCCCGCGCGATGAGGGGCCAGTTCGCACGGATGCCGGGAATGTTGTCCTGCGCCACATGGCTCCGATGAAGAGCCCGATGAAGTCCGCAAACCGGCCGATCGCCTGGCCGCCGACCACCAGCCCCTCCTTGACGACGACCCTCAGTTGGCTACAAAGTAGCTATTTTATATCTTGAAATATTTGCCAAGCTGAATTAAGAAAAGATACGTTCACTGTATTTTTTGAACTCGCCTTCACGGAGGTCGCTGCTGCTCGGAAAAGCGCCCTCCGGGGCCTGTGCGGTGGGAGATATTTGACCGGGTAACGACTGGCAGCTCTTTCGATTCCTCAACGCGGCCGGCTTAAGCCCCGCCAAGAGGATCAGCCGGGGGCTGCAACTGTAAAGGAGAAGGGGCTATGAAGCTGAAACAGATCGTGGTGTCCATTGAAAACGCACCGGGCCGGCTTTTTGAGGTGACCGAAGCCCTCGGCAAGGCCGGGATCAACCTCAGGGCCCTCAACCTGGTGGATACGGGCGCCTTCGGGCAGCTGCGGTTGCTGGTGTCGGACGTGGCCACCGCGCGCCGCGTCCTCATGGGGCTTCAGATTCCCGCCTACGTGAACGACGTCGTGGCGGTCGAAATAGAGGACAAGCCCGGCAGCCTGGCCCGCTTGCTGAAGCCGCTGACCGCTGCGAATGTAAACGTCGTCTTCATGTATGCCTTCCTCCGGTTCGCATCGGGCAAGGCGGTCATGATCTTCCGCTTCAGCGACAACGACAAGGCGATCGAGGTCCTCCAGGCCAGCGGCGTCAAGCTGCTGGACTCCGAGAGTTTCGGGATCTTGGAAACCGAGAGTTGACGGTTTGGACGATGGGCCCAAGGAGCCGCGATGGCTTCCGAAAAAAACAAAGAACCGCTTCAGCGCCCCGGCTCCCCGCCGGCACCCGATGACTTGCACCAGGCCCCCGCACCAAACCTGGAAACGGCCAAGCTGCAAGAAGAGCGCTACCAGGCGTTGATCGAAGATGTCGCGGACGGGTTCTACGAGGTGGACCTTCGCGGCAATTTCAAATTTTTCAATGACGCGCTCTGCCGGATCTTCGGCTACCCGCGCCACGCCATCCAGGACCGCAACTTCAGGGATTTCCTTGACGCAGCGAACGCACGGATCGCCTTCGAAGCCTTCAGCCGGCTTTTCAGGGAGGGCGGCAGCGTGGCCGACATCACCTGGGAGGTCATCCGCCCGAATTCCGAACGCCGCTTTCTGGAGATCTCCGCCAAACTGATTGTCGATGGGCAAGGCCGTAAATCGGGGTTCCGCGGCATCGCCCGGGACATCACCGACAAGCATCTGGCCCAGCAGGCGCTGCAAGAATCCCAGACCTGCGCCATGGAGCTCTCCGAGAGCAGCCGGCGGGCGGAGCAGCGCTACCGCGCCTTTCTCAACTTCCTGCCGGAGCCGGTTTTCGTCTTCAACCTGGACCACACGGTCTCTTATCTGAACCCTGCCTTTGAAAAGGTCTTCGGCTGGACGCTGGAGGAACTGAAGGGGAAAATCATCCCGTTTGTCCCGGAAGAATGCAAATCCCAGACGCGCGAGGGGCTGGGCCGGCTCTATCGGGAAAAAATCATCCACAACTTCGAGACCCGGCGCCTGACCAAGGACGGCCGACTGCTCGACATCATCATCGACGGCGCCATTTTCTACGACGAAAACAACCGGCCGGCGGGCCAGGTCATCACCCTGCGGGACGTGACCCAGGCCAAGCGCACGGCCCGCATCAACCAGGCCCTTTTTCGGATCTCCCAGGCCCTGTACCAGTTCCGGACCCTGGACACGCGCCTGGAGTTCATCACGCGGGAGATGCGGCAGCTCCTGGATGTCGAGGGCGCGAGCGTGATCCTGCTGGACGAGGCGAAAAAGGAGTTCTTCTTCCGGGTGTCCGTTTTCGACAACATGGACACCGGCCAGCGCATGAAGGAGGTTCGCTTCCCGATCGACAAGGGCGTGGCGGGCGAGGTCTACCGCACCGGCCGGCCGCTGATCGTCAACGACACCTCGCAGAGCCCCTTCTATTTCGCCGGGGTGGACGAAGAGGCCGGCTACCGCACGCGCAGCATGCTGGACGTGCCGTTGGCGACCCCGCAGCGCATGATCGGGGTGCTGTGCGCCGTGAACAAGAAGGACGGAGCGTTCACCGAGAGCGACCAGGCGCTGCTGAGCACCATGGCCAGCCTCGTGGCGCTGCCCATCGAGAACGCGAGCATCAACGAAGCGCTGGAGCGCTCGCTGCAGGAGGTGCAGAGCCTCAACCGCGCCAAGGACCGGGTGATCCATCACCTGTCGCACGAACTCAAGACGCCGCTCTCGGTGCTCTCCGCCTCCCTGAACCTGCTGGCCAAACAACTGCTCGGGTCGACCGACCACCGGCGCTGGGAAAAGGCACTGGAGCGCGCCCAGCGCAACCTGCTGCGGCTGCTGGACATGCAGTACAAAATCGAGGACCTGCTGCAGGAGAAGGAGGTGGCCACGCACCGAATGCTGTCGGTCCTGCTGGACCAGTGCGCCGATGAACTGGAGGCGCTCGCCGCCAACGAGTTCGGGGAAGAAACCCTTACGGAGCGGCTGCGGCGCAGAATCGACTGGCTCTTCGGGCCGCGGGACGCGCGGCCCGAAGAGATAAACCTGGCGCGGTTTACCGACCAGTATGTCAAGATGCTGCGCCCCAACTTCGCCCACCGCCGGCTTGCGCTGAAGGTCGGTTTGGAGGATACTGCCCCGATACACGTTCCGGGCGATGTGCTGGGCAAGGTGATCGAGGGGTTGGTCCGCAACGCCGTGGAAAACACGCCGGACGGCGGCGAGGTCAAGGTGGCGGTGCGCGCCGGGAAGACGGGGCCGGAGCTCGAAGTCCGGGACAGCGGCATCGGCATCACCGCCGAGAACCTGAGGCTTATTTTCGGAAACTACTTCACGGCGTCCGACCCGCTGCAGTATTCCACCCGCAGCCCCTATGATTTCAAGGCGGGTGGGAAGGGGTTCGACCTGCTGCGCATGCAGATGTTCGCCGAGCGCTACGGGTTCAAGATCCGCATGAGCTCCACGCGCTGTCGGTTCATCCCCAACGATCCGGACGAGTGCCCGGGGGAGGTGGGAGAGTGCCGGCAAGTGAGCCGCCCGGAGGAGTGCAACGAATCCGGGGGCACCGTCGTCACCGTTTTGTTTCAGCCGGCCGCGGGCGGCACGGGCGCCGCACCGTAGAATAGTTTCTCCATTATCGATAGAGAGGGGGAGGCCCTTGAGCATGAGCCGCTCAAAAGAGGTGCCGTCGGGTTCGCACGAATCCCCGGGTCGGTTTTTTCAGGATATCAGCATCGAGTATCTGATCCACGAGCTCAAGGACCCGATATCCATCATCGAAACCGGCCTGCGCACGGTTCTGGAAAAGCAGGACAAATACGGGCTGCTGACCCCCCAGCAGGCCAACACCCTCACGCGCAGCCTGCGCAACACGCGCAAAGCCTGGGGAATCCTGAATGACCTGTTGGAGATCGGCCGTTCCGAAGCCGGCTGCCTGGCCTGCAGCCGCTTCCCCGCGCTCAAGGGGTTGCACCAGGCCCTCAAGGATGCCCTGGAGACCGTGACCGGGCCTGCATCCGAGGTGATCGGCAAGTACCAGGTCGAGGCGGAGCTCATCAACCTCCTGAACAACCACGGCATCTTCATCGAAGTCGCGCCGGGGGCGGAGGGCGTCGAGATGTTTCAGGACGAGACCAAATTCCGCCGGATTGCCGGCAATCTGATCAAGAACGCGCTGCATCACCGCCGGCAGCGTATCGATGTCCATATGGAGACCCGGGGCGACCGGCTGGCGCTGTCCGTCAGAGACGACGGCCCCGGCATCGAGCCGCACCTGCACGAATTCATTTTCAAGCGATACACCCAGGTCAAGGAGTGCGAGTTGGTCGAACGCAAGGGCCACGGGCTGGGGCTGGCCGGGTCCCTGATCATGGCGCGCTCGCTGGGCGGCGACATCCAGGTCGCCAGCCGCAAAGGGGAGGGCGCCACGTTCCACCTGACGTTGCCATTGCAGCTGAAGTCGTCTTGATGGCGTCTATCTATATCACCGAAGTTGGTGTAGACCGGTCGCATACACGGCAGCCGCTCCGTGCTGCCACACACAAGGAGGTCACAGATGGCGGTTCCCAAGTCCTACATCAAGGGAAAAAAGATCCTGGCGGTGGACGACGAGCAGGACATCCTCGAAACGATCGAAGAGATCCTGGAGGGCGCCCAGGTCGACCGGGCGCTCGATTATGAGACGGCCTCCTCAAAAATAAAGGAGACGCGCTACGATCTTGCCATCCTGGACATCATGGGCGTCAACGGGCTGCAGCTTCTCGAAGAGACGGTCGAACGCGGAATCCCGACCGTCATGCTGACGGCGCATGCCATCAACCCGGAAACGCTTATGGAATCCATCCGCAAGGGTGCCATCTCCTACCTGCCCAAAGAGACGCTGGCCGAGTTGGATGAACTTCTGAACCGTCTGCTGGAAGCCTTCGACCGCGGCGAGCCCCCCTGGAAGCTGTTGTTCGACAGGCTGGGCGCCTATTTTGACAAACGCTTCGGCCCGGGCTGGCAAGAAAAAGACCAGGCGTTCTGGTCGGAGTTCAGCCGCACCTATCAGATCGGCAAGGGCATCCAGGAACGGCTCAGGCACGACCCGCGCATTCTGGATAAAGGGATTTGACCCCGCACCGGCATACCGTCAGCAGACGAATATCTCCACCGGGACCTTGCTGATCAGGCGCCCGCCGGTTTCGGTGACCCGGAGGACGCTTTCGACGCCGGCGGCGAATTCGTTTTCGAAGACCAGCTTGGGCTCCAGAGCAAACACCATCCCGGCTTCCAACGAGGTGTCTCGCCCTCGTGCGATGAGGGGGGGCTCGACCAGCTCGAGGCCGATGCCGTGGCCAATGAAGCTCACCTGGTGCCCGGACGGCCCGAGGAAGACATCGCGGAATCCCCGTCGGTCGGCCAAGGCCAATGCATCGTCGAAAAGCTCACCCAGTGTGACGCCCGGCTTGGCACGCTCGATGAGCGCGTCATGTATTTCGATGGCGGCGCGGCTCGCCCGCCAGGCCTTGTCCGGCATGGAGCCGATGGCGAACATGCGGGTTTCGTCCATGTGGTAGCCGTTCTTGACCGTCCCCAGATCCACCATGACGGGTTCGTCGGCGCAAAGCCGACGGGGCCCGGCGCCCGCCGGGAAAGCGGCCGAGGTGCCTTCGCCGCTCGCCGGAGAATCCAGCAGCCCCACCATGCCGCCGCTGGGCCCGCTCAGCACATGCCAGGGATAGACCTCGGTGTTGAAATGCCGGACGCGCAGTTTCCCGCCGTGGCCGATCGTGCGAGCATACGCCTCATACATGCCGGCAAACTGCATCTCGGTCAGGCCCGGGGCGATGGCGGTTCGCATGTAGTCGAAGGTCCGGCGGCTGATGGCGGCGGCCGCTTCCATCTGCTCGACCTCCCAGGCGGACTTGACGCAGCGTGTGCGATGGATGAGCGGCGAGCCGTCCAGGCACTCCTTCGGCTTGAACAGGCCGCGGTAGAAGCGGAATTCGTTGACCGGGAGGACGTCCAGCTCCATCGCCAGGCGCACCGGCGGCCGGCCGAGGATGTCGGTGACCAGGCCCGGGATGGCTTTCACCGTGGCGATTTCGACAATGGGGTCGAGCGCGGATTCCTCGCGGGCGCGGGCGACGGACTGCTTGATGAACAGCATCGGCGCGCCTTCGGCCGGCAGGTAGAGAAATCCGTTCTGAGCCGTACCGCTGAAATAAAAGAGGTCCACCCGCTGCACGATGAACAGCCCGTCGATCCCGGCGCGCCGGAGCTCCGCTTGAATCGTCGCGGTGCGGCGTTCGATTTCAAAGCGAGGGACCCGGAAGGGCTCACGCCCGGGCTGCGGGTTCGGTTCGACTCGTTCCATGGTCCGGCACCTCTCTCAGCTTCTACCCCCCGGCCAGCATGAAGGTCAGATGAATCTCGTCACCGTCTCTTACCGTCTTTTTCAGTTCATCGGGATAAGCGCTTTCGTGATTTAAGTAGATTTCGATGATGTTCCGCAAGTTGCCCTTCTGATCGAAGAGCACATCCTTCATGCCCGGGTATTGCTTCACCAGGTGCGCCAGGCACTCTCCCACACAATTGCCTTCGGCCTGAACCACATCTTTCCCATCCGTGGATACGCGATGGGTCTTGTGAATGTGCACCTGAACGCCCATGGGTCAGTCCTTTCCTGAGGTATCCGCGCAGTGGTCGCAGCCAGGATTTTTTTGAATCCTGAATTCGGTAAAGCGCATGGCCAGGCCGTCATAAACCAGCATCCGGTTTTCCAGAAGGGCGCCGATCCCAACGATCCATTTGATCACCTCCGTGGCCTGAATGGATCCGATCACCGCGGGCGCCACGCCGATCACCGG
>JALOPD010000347.1 GCA_025454075.1 Desulfobacterales bacterium
CCGTTGGGCGCCTTGAGCCCCACGGGCTGGCTGGAGCCCCGGCTGTTCTCCGAGTACCAGCCCAGGGTGTTGATGTCGTCTCCGCCCGCATACAGCTCCTGCCGGCCGCCGCTGCGGGCGGCGTATTCCCATTCGGCTTCGGTCGGCAGCCGGAAGCGGTTTCCGCCGGGCGTCGTTGCGTTCAACCGACGGATGAATTCATCTACATCCGACCAGCTGACCTGCTCCACGGGATATTCAGGGCCTTTCCGGAACATGGAGGGGTTGGTCGCCATCAACCGCTCCCACTGGCCCTGGGTCACCGGATGCTTTGCGAGATAAAAGCGGTCGACGCGCACCTCGCGCAGCGGGGATTCGTTGTCCCAGCCCTCGCCGTGGATGTCGCCCATCTGGAAGTTCCCGGCTCTGATCAGTACGAATTCCATACCTGTGATCGGTTCGATGAAGGCGTCAGCGTCTTGCGGTCGCTCCGCGTCGGCCGGGCGGCAGTCCGGGCATTCCCGCCGCCCGGGCGGCAGCCTCCGGCCGCAGGCCGGGCATTTGAGACGCATCTCGCATTCGGGACAGATTTTCCAGTTCTCCTTGACCTCCGCGCGGCAGCCCGGGCATAGCAGCCGGCCCAGCGGCGCCTCGCAGGCCGGGCACAGTTTCCAGATGCCTTTCACCGGCTCGCCGCAGAACGGGCAGCGGGTGTTTTCCCGGTCCTCTCGACTGTCGACGCCGGTCGCCATGAACGCCTGCCTCCGCATAGTGGATTCCAACTGCAGATTCACAGGCGAGTGTATTACCCAAAACGAAGCGAGTTTTCAATTACGCGGCCGATTCGCGTGGCAGGGCGTCGCGCCCGACGCCCTCTGCCCGGCCGGCGGCAGCCGCAAGACGGCCCGGAACCCGGTAAAGCGGTTCCGCCGCCGCAGCGCCGTTCACCACCCGGGCCAGACCGCCCGCGAGAAGGGTCAGCCGGTCCGCCTGCGACTTCAGATGCTCTGAGGAGGCAGCGGATTGTTCCGCGCCGGCGGCATTCTGCTGAACGACCTGGTCGATCTCCCCGACGGCCCGGTTCAATTCCTCGATTCCCAGCGACTGCTCCCGGACGGCGGCTGAGATTTCATTCAGCAGCTGCCCGGTCTTCCCCATTCCGACCGCCGCTTTCTCCTGAGCCTCATTCGCCCGGCCGAGCACGGCCAGCCCGTCCTGCACTTTCGTGACGGTTTTCAGGATCAATGCCTCGGTGTTCTTGGCGGCGGCGGCCGCCCGCTGGGCCAGATGGCGGACTTCGTCGGCCACCACCGCGAAACCGGCCCCGGCCTCACCCGCGCGCGCCGCTTCGACCGCCGCGTTCAAGGCCAGCAGATTGGTCTGAAACGCGATCTCGTCGATGCCCTTGACGATCTGGGAGGTTTCGCGGCTGACGACGGCGATCTCCTGCATGGCGGCCGTGAGGTCCGTCATGCTCCCGGACGCGGAGGCAAAATCGCCGTCGGTCTCCTCCATCTGCCGGGTCGCCGCCGAGGCGCTGGCGCTGTTTTGCCGGGTCCGGGCGGTCAGCTCCTCCAGCGACGCGGAGGATTCCTGCACCGCGGCAGCCTGGCTGCATGCGCCCTCCGAGAGCGATTGGCTGGTGGCCAGGAGCTCCCCGGATGCGGCGGCCACCTGGGAGGCGCCCTGATCGAGCTGCGCGGTCAGCGACTTGATCGGGCGAATGACCATGCGCCCCATCAGCCCGATGACCGCCGCCAGGATAAGCAGGGCGCCCAGCCCGCCGGCGGCCAGGCTCTTTCTGAAGATCTCGGCCTGGCTGGCGCGCAGCGCGCGCATGTTCTGGCTGACCGCGATCCCGCCCAGCACGCCGCGGCTTTTCCCGTGGCAGTGATGGCAGCGCGGCTCGTTCAGAATCGGCCGCACCACCGCGAGGAAGGGAGCGGCGTTTTTTTCGAGGTCGAAGGAATGGCGGGCGATCCGGCCGGTCTTCAACAGCTGGTTCAGGGCGGCCGACAATTCCTCCGACGGCAGATGCCGGCCCAGATCGGCGCCCAGCGCGGCCGCGTCGGTCGCGTAGGTGATCGTGCGGTCGAAACCGAAGACCGCGACATCCACCCAGTGCAGCCCGCTGCGGAAGTCCTGCATCTGCCGACGGATGGTTTCGCCGTCTCCGATCGCCATGGGGCCGATGATGCCGGCGTAGACCGCGTTGGCCAGCGTCTCGCCGTTCGCATCCGCCTGTTCCTGAACCGCCCTGTGGTTCTCGGAAAGGCCCAGGGCAAGCAGCGCCGCAATCAGTCCGGCCAGCAGAAGGCTCAGGACGACGCTGACGCGGAATTGAAGACTCCACCGGTCGAGCCGCATCAGTGCGCCCCTCCATAGATCATCGGCCGGTATCTGAAGGCCCCGACCCGCTCCGCGCTGTGGCATCTTTCGCAATCCGCAACCGAGAGCCGGCCGTTGATGTCCCGGGGGTCCTGCGATTCGGCGTGCAGGCGGCCCGGCCCATGACACACCTCGCAGCCGGCGTTTTTGAGCTGCGGGGTGGTGGCTTCGGACTCAAACCCTCCCGGACTGCCGTAGCCGGTGGTGTGACAGCCGAAACACTCGCGGAGCTCGGCGTCATTCAGGCCCTTGCGCATCTTGGCGACGCTTTCGAAGGAGCGGCTCTTCTTCGAGTGTTTGACGAACGAGGCGTACTGCTCCGTGTGACAGCCCTGGCAGGCCTCGGCGCCGATATACGCCCGGTCCGGACCGGCGGCCTGGACTCCCGGCAGGGCCCATGCAGACAGGGCGACGACGGCGATGAGTGCAAGCGCTGACAACAGGTGGTGACGCCCCATGAACCAACCCTTTCTATCCCATGGATGCCGCTTCGATGAACGCTCCAGGTTCGTGCCCGGTCGCGGTTAAAGGTGCTATCGCCCGTTCGACCCGGTGGCTGAGGTGATCGATTACTAATTTCTTGTCAGGCGAATCCTGACGGTCGGCCTGGCGCCCGGCCGCTGCATCAGGCTGGTGCTCGTTTCGCGCCGATCGGCGCTGCCACCTGGAAAACCAAGCATATTAAGCTGTTATTTACAACTTCGGCCGACTAGTCTATCCTTGAGCAATTCTTCTGCCAAGGAAAACGGTTCGACTATGGGGCCTTCCTCACCCTGTAAATCCCGGCCGGTCGTGATGGTGGTCGAAGACCAGAGGCTCGTCGCGCTGGACATCGCAGACGAACTGCGGGCCTTCGGATATGAAGTCCCGCCGACAGCCAGCTCCGGGGAGGACGCCGTCGGCAAGGCGCGGGAAATCCAGCCGGACCTGATCCTCATGGATATCCGTCTGGAAGGGGAAATGGACGGAATCACCGCCGGCCGCATCATCCGATCGCAGATGGACATTCCGATCGTCTATCTGACCGCCTATTCCGACGACGCCACGCTCGCGCGCGCCAAAGCCGCCGAGCCGTTCGGCTACCTGATCAAGCCTTTTGACGCGGTGGAATTGAAGACGACCATCGAAATGGCGCTCTACAAGCACTCGGCCGAGCGCAGGCTGAAGGAAAGCGAGCGGTGGCTCACCACCACCTTGCGCAGCATCGGCGACGGGGTGCTGGCCACGGATTCGAGCGGGTGCCTCACGTTCATGAATCCCGTGGCTGAAGCCCTCACCGGATGGAGGCAGGCGGAGGCCGCCGGGAGGAGCGCCGCGACGGTCTTCCGAGCCGTCAGCGGCGAGGGCAGCGGCTGCACCGCGGCCGGCATCGATCAGAGCATCCAGCAAGGGATCTCGATCGAGCTTCCGGAGGACACGCGACTGGTCGGCCGCAACGGCCGCGCGATCGACATCAGCGGCAGCATCTGTCCGATCTGCGACGATGCCGGCAGGAT
>JALOPD010000348.1 GCA_025454075.1 Desulfobacterales bacterium
TGCGGCGCACTGGAGTACGCCTCGTTTCTCGGGATTTCGCGTGCCTTGCATCTGGGCATTTCTGATCAACCGGTCTCTGCCGAGAAGGCCAAAGCCTGCAACCTGCTTCATTCGTCGCTGGCAGGCCGGCCGCTGGTAATTTCATTTGGCCGAATTCGCGTTGATCTGGGCCTTCAGGCAGTCGCAGTATTCATCGAAGATAAAATACATGCACCGCTCGGCGCTGCGAGATTTCTCGAAAAAGCTGCAGCCGGGCTGCTCCTTTTGGCTGGCCGCCGTGCAGAAGGAAATGTGCTCGGACCGGCAGAAATTGACCACCGCCCCACTGACCATGCTGGCCTCCCCTTGCCCCTCGCTTCTCGGGGGAAATCATCGTTCCTGTATAAAACTATCGCAACTCCCGCCCGAAACTTGAGATAAAAATTGGGAAGCCCCGGACCGCGGCGGCGCGGCCGCGGGCGGTTTTTGCGGGCCGGATCAAACCCGAGGCGTCTTCGGCGTTGCATATGGATTCTAATTGCTTATTTTAGCGCCCTGACGTAAAAATTTGCAGAGCGAAAGCCCGGCGGCTCTAAAGCCAACCCTGCCGGACCCCAAGGAGGATCAATGGAGAAGCACCAGAAATTTTCCATGTGGTATGTCTTGCTGGGCATATGGGTGGTACTGATCATCCAAAACGCGCTTTTTTCCGCCTTCTCCGTCAAGACCATCTCCTACAGCGAATTCTTGAAAGCCCTGAACGAGAACCGGGTGACCGAAGTCGCCATCACCTCCAACATGATCCAGGGGCGCATGAAGGACAGCCGGTCTACCAGCGACCAGGGCGAACTGTTCCGGACGGTGCGGGTCGACCCGGAGATATCCGAGCTGCTGAGCGGCCACGACGTCAAGTTCAAGGGGGAGGTGGAGTCGACCTTCGTGCGCGACCTGCTCTCCTGGATTATCCCGGTTTTTCTCTTCGTCGGCATCTGGTTTTTCATGATAAAACGCATGCAGGGCCAGCAGCCGGGGTTCATGTCGCTCGGGAAGAACAAGGCCAAAATCTACATGCAGGACGAGGTGGGGGTGCGCTTCGACGACGTCGCCGGCGTGGAGGAGTCCAAGCAGGAGCTCAAAGAGGTCATCGAATTCCTCAAGGAGCCGAAACGGTTCACCGAAATCGGCGGCCGGATGCCCCGCGGCGTTCTGCTCGTCGGACCGCCGGGCACCGGCAAGACCCTGCTCGCCAAGGCCGTGGCCGGCGAAAGCGGGGTGCCCTTCTTCAGCATGAGCGGCTCGGAGTTTGTCGAGATGTTCGTCGGCCTGGGGGCCGCCCGGGTGCGGGACCTCTTCACCCAAGCCAAGGCCAAGGCGCCCTGCATCATCTTCATCGACGAACTGGACGCCCTGGGCAAGGCGCGCGGCATCGGCGGCATGGGCGGCCATGACGAGCGCGAGCAGACCCTCAACCAATTGCTGGTGGAGATGGACGGGTTCGACCCCCAGGTGGGTGTCATCCTGATTGCCGCCACCAACCGGCCCGAGATCCTGGACCCGGCGCTCCTGCGGCCGGGCCGCTTCGACCGCCAGGTGCTCGTC
This sequence comes from Desulfobacterales bacterium, assembly GCA_025454075.1. Next base: position 1,579 of record JALOPD010000348.1, read on the forward strand.
GACCGCCCCGACCGCAAGGGCCGCGAGGCCATCCTGCAGGTGCACCTGAAGAAGATAAAATACGACGAAACGCTGGACATCGAGAAGCTCGCCAACATGACCCCGGGGATGGTGGGCGCGGACCTCGCCAACATCGTGAACGAAGCCGCGCTGCTGGCGGTGCGCCGCGGCAAGGAGCGGGCCGGCATGCCCGAATTCCAGGAAGCCGTCGAGCGCGTGATCGCCGGACTCGAGAAGAAAAACCGCGTCATCAACCCCAAGGAGAAAAAGATCGTCGCCTACCACGAACTGGGGCACGCCATCGTGGCGATGTCGCTGCCGGGCACCGACCCGGTCCAGAAGATCACGGTCATCCCGCGCGGGATCGCCGCCCTGGGCTACACCATGCAGGTGCCCACCGAAGACCGCTTCCTGATGGGCAAGAGCGAGCTGGAGAACAAGATCGCCACCCTGCTCGGCGGCCGGGCCGCCGAAGAGATTGTCTCCGGCGACATCTCCACCGGCGCCCACAACGATTTGTCCCGGGCCACCGACATCGCCCGCAGCATGGTCAAGGAATACGGCATGAGCAAGGTCGGCCAAGTCTACTACGCATCCAACCGCCGCGCCCAGTTTCTGAGCCCCGTTCCCGAGGGCGCCGGGGAGTACAGCGAGGCGACGGCGGAGGCGATCGACCGGGAGATCAACGCCATCATCAGCGCGCAGTACGACCGGGCCCTCGACATTCTGCGGGGCAAGCGCGGCATTTTGGAGAAATCGGTCGGCATCCTGCTTGAAAAGGAAACCATCGAAGGCGGCGAGCTGAAGGCGCTCATAGCAGAGGTCGCAGGCCCCGCCGCCGGCGGCGGGACCGATGCCGCCATGGCATAACCCCACCGCGCCGCGTACGGCGGAGATTCAATGCCTCTGACCAAAATATGGCTGGACGACGAAGAGCGCCGGCGGCAGGTGGAACCCGTCCCGTCGCCGGGCGACGGGGCCTTTTTCGGGTTTGAACGCATTCACGCCCGGGAAAAGTCCGAGCGGGTGCTGCGCCACTTCAATTCCGTCGCGCATGTCTACGATTTCATGAACAGCCTGCTCAGCTTCGGCATCCACCACGCCTGGAAGCGGGCATCCGTGCGTGCGCTCGGGCTGCGCCCCGGGGACCGGGTCCTGGATGTCTGCGGGGGGACCGGAGACCTCGCGATCCTGGCCGCGCGCGGGCTGGGACCCGGCGGCCGGGTGGTGGTCTACGACATCAACCGCGCCATGATCGACGCCGGCCTGCACAAGGTCCGCGGCGGGCCTCTGGAAAACCGCATCCGCCACGTCCAAGGCGACGCCGAACAGATCGCCTTCCCCGACGGGAGCTTCGACGCCGCCATGGTGGGCTTCGGCATCCGCAACGTCACCCGCATGCGCCAGGGGTTTGCCGAAATGCACCGCGTGCTCAAACCGGGGGGCCGGCTGATGTGCCTGGAGTTCTCGAGGCCGGTGTGGCCCGTGTTCCGCTGGCTGTACGATGCCTATTCGTTCTATGCGATGCCTTTTCTGGGGGAGCTCATCGCAGGCTCCCGCAAGGCCTACATGCACCTGCCGGAGTCCATTCGCATGTTCCCGCTGCCGGACGAGCTGGCGGAGATCCTGCGCGGGGTGGGTTTTTCCCGTGTGGACTACCGCCGCTTCACCAACGGCATCGCCGTGGCGCACCTGGCGGTCAAATAAGTGCACAGCATGATTCTTGGTGGCGTTGGTGGTCCGCGTGACGGTGGTGTTGACTTATCAGGAAGGCGAGTTAGGTTCGAGTTGTTTCCTTTTCAAATATTATTACTCCGGCAAGTAAATATGTCTAATTCCATCATCTCACGCAGAAGCGGAGCGGGGGGCCCGCCGCGGCGAGCCGCAACCAATTCTTCAGGCGACGCTGCCACGCCCCCCAGCCGTCTCATGGAACCGATGGCAGGCAGCGACGGCTATCGGCTCCGTGAGGGTCGGTCCTCCGGGGCTGTCCGGGTCGGTATGGTGCGGGCCGGCTGCCGTGCGTTGGTTCGTTGAACGGGTGGTTGCGGCTCGCCGCGGCGGGCCCCCCGCTCCGCCTGGCACCGGCTGAAGTTGTACCTGTTTTATTGCCGGAGTAATAGAACGCCTCTATCGGCATGGTTATCAAAACAAATGGGAGGAGACCCATGGAGGGGATATCACTGATCGGTTTTCTGATTGTAGGGCTGATTGCCGGCTGGCTCGGTGGAAAGATCATGCGCGGGGGCGGCTTCGGATTCGTTGGGAACATGGCGGTGGGGGT
>JALOPD010000349.1 GCA_025454075.1 Desulfobacterales bacterium
GACGGCCGTCATGATCGTGACCATGCACTCCAAGGTCGACTACATCGTGAACGCCTTCAAGGCCGGCGCGACCGGTTTCGTGACCAAGGATTCGGCCCCCGAACGGCTGCTGCAGGCGATCGACATCGTTCTCAAGGGCGAGTACTTCCTGGACTCGGCCGTTTCCCAGAAGGTGGTGCAGCGGCTGGCCGGCGCCCAGGCCAACCCCAGGTCGCCGACCGATGCGGGCTACGAAACCCTCACCCCGCGCGAACAGGAAATCTTCGCGTTTCTCGCGGAAGGGCATGCGTTGAAGCATATCGGCGACCGCCTGTTCATCAGCCCCAAGACCGTCGAAAACCACCGCACGAGCATCATGCGCAAACTGGGCGTGCGCAGCACCGTCGAGCTGGTGCGTTACGCCGCCAAGGTGGGCATCATCGATCTCGACCTCTGGAAGGAATAGGCCAGGCCTTTCTCCCCGATGGTTTCTGTTTTTTCCCTCCCCGGCAGGAAAAAGTCCCGGATCTCAGCCTTGTCCTCAGCAAATTGAGGCGGTTCCCCTATGGACAATAGACTAAAATTATTAGAAAAATAGCCAGGCTGCAAGGACGGCGCGCATCCGGGAAGTGGTCCTGGAGCGGGGCGCCGGCACGCAGACCGGTAAACGGCGTCGCACAGCGGACGGAGGTTGTGCGAGATGATCGAGACGGCGGAAGACCTCTGCGACGTGGCCCGGTTGATTCGAAGCATTCAGCGGCTTGAAGGCAATCCGCAGCGGATCGAGAGGACAGCGAGAGCTGACGGGACCGCCGCGAGGACGCCAGGGTCCCGGGCTCCGCCGCGCGCGGCAGGGGCCGGCGATGTCATGCGACCGCGCACCCCGGCGGCATCGGTTGCGTAAAAAGGGAGGTTTCCAATGGTCATGGAAAAAAGAGCGAGCCAGCGGCGCCGGATCGATACGACGATCGTCTGCAGCCGTTTCAAATCTCATGACCCCAGCGACGCTATCGACGGGCAGATGAAAAACTGCTGCCTGACCGGCTTTTACGCCGAACTGCAGGAGCCGTTCGAGATGGGCGCGGTCCTGGTGGTCCGGAGCACCGGGAATTCGTGCGGCTATTCCTCGGACGAGGGCTACCGTTCGATGGCGCTGGCGGAGGTGCGGTGGTCGCAGCCGAAATCGACCGAGGGCGAGGTGTGCTACGCCACGGGGTTGAAGTACCTGATGGCCTACTGAGGCCCCGTCTGCCGCCACGGCCGGAGAGGCCTCAGCGCCGAAAAGGAGGTGACATCCTGAAGGACCTGCACCCCCGAGCGACGATCTGCGGGTGCTGGACTACAACGGGCACCGCGTGTCCCGTAATTTCACGCTCAGCCAGCTCGGTCAGCCGATCGATCATGAACCCTGAGGACCCGGCTGGCGGCGATTTGCCAGAAAGGAGGCGTCCATGCTCGAAACCCACGATCAAGTCATCCGGGAAAAACACCTGCCGAGGGTCGGCGACGTCGTGCGCAGCAGAAAATACGGCACGCCCTGGCGGGTCATCGAGAAAAAGGAGGTCTGGCTCAATACCAGCGACGATCCCGATACCGGGGAGTTCCGCGCCATGCCGGCCGTCTACCTTTGCTACTGGCGCGTAAAGGAGGGCAAGCTGCCGGGAGTCGGCAAGATGCTCGGCTACGCCTACTCCTTGCATGACAACACCTTCGAATCCAACTGGGAGCGGGTGAACTGAGGCCGCAGAGCCGGAAGGGCCGGGAACGCGGCGGAGGCACCGGCCGCGTCCCCGGGAGCCCGGCGCGCCGCGGCCGGGCGGAGGATTCGCAACCGCAAACAAGGAGGGTGCCATGTTCACGCATTTTCTGCTGGCGACCGACGGCTCGGAGTTGTCGCGCGTCGCCATTCGACAGGGGATTCAGCTCGCCAAGGCCATTCATGCCCGGGTGACCGGCATCCATGTGACGCCCGATGTGCGCTATTACACCTATGAGATGGAGATCGCGCCCGAGGTCAAGGAGCGGACGGTCCGCCAGTACCAGGCCGCCAGCCAGAACTACCTCGCGGTGATCGAAGCGATGGCCAAGGAAGCCGGGGTGGCGTGCGATACCGTCGGCGAGATCAACGACCAGCCCCATGAGGCCATCATCGCGGCGGCGGAAGCCAGGGAGTGCGATCTCATCGTGATGGCCTCGCACGGCCGGCGCGGCGTCAAGGGGCTGCTGCTCGGCAGCGAAACCCAGAAGGTGCTGACGCACTCCAAGATCCCGGTGCTCGTGATCCGCTGAGGCCGGCGGGCGGCCGGACGGCGCTTACGGGCGATAGAGGTCCGGGCGCCGGTGGGGCAGGAAGTAGCGCATGGGGTGGCGGCGGACGGCGGCCAGCCGGTCGGCGTCCAGGGTGGCGAGCAGAAGGCCCTCCCGGCCGCCGGTATCGGAGGCGATCACCCGGCCGTCCGGGCCGAGCGCCAGCGCCACGCCCGGAAACCCGAGGCCGGCGCCGTTGGCGCCCGTCTGATTGCACGCCACCACGTAAACGCCGTTGTCGAAGGCCCGGGCCGGCAGATGGCGCAGCCAGGAATCGCGCTTTTCCTCCGGGGTCCCCCGGGGGGAGGCGTGCGGCATGAAGATCGCGTGCACCCCGTCCAGCGCCATGCGCGCGGAGAGGTCGGGAAAGTGCGCGTCGTAGCAGAGATGGATGCCGAAGCGGATGCCGGCGGCGTCGAAGACCGGCACGTCCTGGCCCGCGGCGAAGGCGTTTCGTTCGGGCGGGGCGATGTGCAGCTTGCGGTAGGCGCCGAGCCATCCCTCCGGCCCGGCGACCCCATGGCTCGCGAAGACCATGCCGTCGGTGTCTTTTTCCGCCAGCCCCGCCAGAATGACTGTCCGATGCCGACGGGCCATGGCGCCTAGGCGCGCGCCGATTTCACCCGGCAGCGTCTCGGCCGAGGCCCGGATGCCGGCATCCACGCCGTAGCCCGTGATGTTCAATTCGGGAAAACAGACGATGTCGGCGCCTTCGCGGCGCGCGGCGGCGACCCAGGACTCCATCCGTTCGAGATTTTCGCGGACTTGGTTGCGGGGAGCATGGAAGATGACCGCGGCGATGCGAATCGTTTGCATGATGCCAGTGTTAAGTTTTAGGTTTTAAGTGTTAAGCAAAAAAAACCTCCACTTCTGCTCCCGATCAGATTTCCCAGAAATACTTAAAACTTAACACCTAAAACTTAAAACTATTTTTAAACTTCAAACTGCGCCCTGATTTTGAACACCTTCGTGGCCGGCAGGTTGAGGATCTCGCGGATACCCGTGGCGGCGCTGATGGCCTTAAGGTTGGATTCGATCTCCTCCATCGAGGGGGCGATGAAAGTGAACCACACGTTGAAGACGTTGTCTCTCAGGTAGTTGTGAGTGACGCCGGCGTGCTGGTTGACGGCGTGCGCAAAGCGCTCGATCTGCTCCGGCGGGACGCTGGCGGCGCAGAGCGTGCTCACGTAGCCCAGTTTGCCCGGCACGAAATTACCGCCGATGCGCCGGATGATGCCCGCCTGCTTCAGGCGCCGCACGCGGTCGATCACGGCCGGTTCGCTCAGGCCGAGGGCCTCGGCGACAGCCAGGTAGGGCCTCGGGACGATGGGGAAATCGGATTGGATCCGGTTCAGGATGGCCCGGTCGTCGTCGTCGAGGAGGCTGGCGTCGTTGGCTGCCATCGGGGCGTCGGCTAGTCCCTGAACCGGCCTTCGAGGATGCGCACGTGAACGGTCCGGCTGCGCGGGCCGTCGAACTCACATAAGAAGATGCCCTGCCACGTGCCGAGGACCAGGCGGCCGTCGGCGACGGCGATCGTCTGCGAGGCGCCTACCAGCGTCGCCTTCACATGGGCGGGGGAATTGCCTTCCGAATGGCGATAGTCCGCCTTCCAGGGCACCATCCGGTTGAGCACCATCAACAGATCGGTCCGCACGCTCGGATCGGCGTTCTCGTTGATGGTGACGCCGGCGGTGGTGTGGGGCACGTAAACCAGGCAGAGCGCGTCCCGGACGCCGCTCTCCGCGACCTTCCGGCCGACGTCCGCCGTGATATCCACCAGTTCGGTCTGAGAGCGGGTCGTGACGGTCAACATCGTTTCACTTGCTTTCAACTGCGATGTCATCAAATAAAAAGCCCTGCCGCGGAGGCAGGGCTTGCAGCCGTCATGCGAACCTCACCGCTGGGTGATCAGACGCAGCCGGTCGGTTTGGGAAGGCCGGCCATCTTACAGGCTCCCTTGCCGGGCCCGGAGGGAAACAGCTCGTAAATGTGCTTCAGTTTGAAGCCGGTGACCTTGGACAGCACCCGCACCATGGGAGCGATGCCGTTCTTTTCATAGTAGTCGCGGAGCACTTCGATGAGCTTCTTGTGTTCGTCGTTCAACTCCTCGATGCCTTCCTGATGCTTCACCCACTGGACCCATTCCGGGCTCCAGTTGGAGTAGGAATCGATGAAACCGTCTTCGTCAACCGTGAAACTTTT
>JALOPD010000350.1 GCA_025454075.1 Desulfobacterales bacterium
TGGCTCAATGCGGTCTACCCGGAGAATTACGTCGAGGTCTCCTCGCATGACGCCAGGCGGCTGGGGTTAAAATATGGGGATCGGGTCCGGATCGTCTCAGCCAGCAACACCGACGGTATTTGGGACCTCGGCAACGGCACGCGCATTCCCATGGAAGGCAAGGTCAAGGTCCTGGAAGGCATCCGGCCCGGTGTGGTGGCCTTCTCCTTGGGACACGGGCACTGGGCACAGGGCGCGATGGCTTTTGAAATCGACGGCAAGACATTGACGCGGGACGAACGCCGCGCCAAGGGCTTTCACGCCAACGCCGCCATGCGCGTGGACCCGGTTCTGAAGAACACCACCCTGAGCGACGTGGTGGGCGGCAGCGCCGTCTTCTACCAGACCCAGGTGAAGCTGGTGAAAGCGTAAACCAGGAATCCCGCGACCCCGGCACCAGGCGAGGTCGCGGGATTCATAGATCTGACTTCTTCTTCGGATGGGTCCTAAAGAAGAGAGAACCGACCATGAAACCTTTTCATGATCTGTTGGAAACATCTGCCGCCGCCCACGGCCACCTGTGCCCGGGGCAGGTGGTGGGGGTGCGCATGGCCATGCTGGGCTGCCGGTTGATCGGGCTGGACGAGCCGACCCGGCGCGACCAGATCAAGAAACTGATCGTTTACGTGGAGATGGACCGCTGCACGGCCGATGCCGTGGCGCACGTGACCGGGGTCAAGCTGGGGCGCCGCAGCCTCAAGTACATGGACTACGGCATAATGGCCGCCACCTTCCTGAACCTGGAGACCGGCAAGTCCTTTCGGGTGGTCTCCACCGAGGAGGCCCGCGACCTGGCGGCGGTGTACGCGCCGGAGGTGAGCGGCAAGTCCCGGCAGCAGCTCACGGCCTATTGCCGCATGCCGGACAGCGTCCTGTTCAGGGTGCAGCAGGTACGGGTTCGGATCCGGCCGGTGGATCTGCCCGGCCCGACCCAGCGCAAGGTGACCTGCAGCCGCTGCGGTCAGGTCGTGCGCGACGGCCGCGAGGTGGTGTGCGAGGGAGGGCCTATCTGCCGGCCGTGCACGGAGAATGCTTATTTCTCGAACCCCAAAGAGATCACCTGGGCGGACATGAACTGGGCGCCCGGCGAAGTGCCGGAGTTTTCGGCTCCGCACGATCACGGGCATCATTCCGAAGGACCCGGCAAACGGCGCGCGGAAGTGATCGCACTGCGATAGAGTGGGCAGGCGATTATTTGGGCCATGGCGCTCGGCGCCACTCTATCGGCAAGAAAGATAGTTCTTTGTGGGAGTGGCTTCCAGCCACGAAAAGATGGCGGCAAGATGCCGCTCCCACAAAAAAGGAAATCAACTTCCTTGGGTTGGAAGGGACGCGAGACATGTTGAAAAAGATAGTTTTACAGGACGCGGTGGGGACCCAGCTGGCGCACGATATCACGGAGATACGGCCGGGGGAGTTCAAGGGTGCGGCCTTCCGCAAGGGGCATACCGTGTGCAACGAGGACATCTGCCATCTGCAGAAACTCGGCAAGAACCACCTCTATGTCATCGATCTGGCCGAGGATGAGATCCACGAGAACGAGGCGGCCGCCATCCTGGCCGGGGCGCTGGCCGGGGAGGGTGTTGCCTGGGAGAACAATCCCAAGGAGGGCAAGATCGGTCTGACCGCCGCCGTCGACGGGCTCTTGCAGGTAAACACAGCGGCGCTGGCGGCCTTCAACATGGTGGAAGAGGTGATGTGCGCGACCCTGCACACCCACACCCTGGTCAAGAAAGGCAAGCTGGTGGCGGCCACCCGGGCCATCCCCCTGGTGATGAAGCGCGCGCCGATCGAGCGTGCGGCGGCCATCGCTCGCCAGAACGGCGGGGTGCTGGCGGTGCGGCCATTGCGCAAGGCCAAGGCCGGCATCGTGGTGACCGGCAGCGAGGTTTTCAACGGCCTGATCCAGGACCGCTTCGCGCCGATCCTGGCCGAAAAGTTGACCGCGCTGGGCTCGGAGGTGGCCGGGGTGAGCTTCGCGCCGGACGACGCCGACCTCATTCGTCAGGCCATCGTTTCGCATCTCGAAAACGGCTGCGACCTGATCCTGCTGAGCGGCGGGATGAGCGTCGATCCGGACGACGTCACCCGCCAGGCGATCCGGCAGGCCGGCGCCGGCGAGATGCACTACGGGGCCTCCGCGCTGCCGGGAGCGATGTTCCTGGCGGCTTGGATCGGCGATGTGCCGCTCTTAGGTGTGCCGGCCTGCGGACTTTACCACCGGACCACCGTCCTGGACCTGGTGCTCCCGCGGATCCTGGCCGGCGAGCGCATCGGCAAAAAGGATCTCGCCTTTTTCGGCCACGGCGGCCTGTGCCAGGACTGCCCGGAGTGCGTGTTCCCGAACTGTGCGTTTGGAAAAGGGTCTTGACGCAGCAGCGCAAGGGGGTTTTGAATGATTTCCAAACTAAACCCCGGTCTGCGGCAGGTGATCCAAGAAGCCACCCTGGCGGACAGCACGCTGTGCTGGACCTGCAGCAGCTGCGATTCGGAATGCCCGGTCGAAATCGCCACGAACCGGCTCCGCCCCCAGCGGATCGTGCGCTTGGCGAATTTGGGACTGATCGAAGAGTTGATCGCGTCGTCCGAAATCTGGTACTGCCTTACCTGCCGGCGTTGCAGCAAAATCTGCCCGAACCTTGTCAAGCCGGAAACCTTGGTCCGCTATGCACGCGGCGTCGCGGTTCGCTGCGGTGTCGTGTCCTACGAAACAGCCCGGGCTTACTACGATCTGTTCAGGCGCTTCCAGCGGGTGCGCTGGCATGCAGTGGATAACTGCTTGCATGGCGATGGCGGGCCCATTACAGAGGGGCAGTGGCACTCCTGGTTGAATACCCCGATTCCTGATTCAACCGCTATCATCTCTTCAGAGAGCCTCTTCCAGCGCAGCCAGCCATTTCGGCATGAGGCCGAGAGGGCGGACATGTCGATGTGTTTCACCTGCGGAGAGTGCAGCAGCTCCTGCCCCGTGGCCGTCGAGCGCAGCGCCTTCGACCCGAGATTTATCTTTCGCATGGTCAATCTGGGGCTTGCCGATGAACTTCTGCTGTCTCCTTCCATTTGGCTTTGCGTGCAGTGCGGGCGCTGCACCGAGGCCTGCAGCCAGCTGGTTGACGGGTGCGGGATGATCGCCAGCCTCAGAGAGCTTGCCGTTCTTGAGGGTAAGGTGGATGCGGGTTTCCCGCTGCGGGCGCGGGACGCCCAGAAGCAGATCTACTTGCGCCTCGTTGATGAAATCGACAAGCTGCTCGGCTGGCAACCCGGCCGCAGGAATCTGCCTGCCTGCCCCGTCTCCGTCGCGGAATGCATCTGATCGAGGGGCTCGAATGCCGATCATCGACCGCTTTTTTGAGCGAGGACGGGGGTTTCTGGGTTCGCGCGACCCGATCATGTGCGGGGCCATGACCTGGATCAGCGATCCGGGGCCGGTGAAGGAAATCAAGCCGCTCAAGACCATCATCGAGGAGATGGTGGTTGAAGCGGAAACCGAGATGCGGCGGCTGGAGCGGGTGTTCTCAGAAGCAATTTGTCGAAATCTATGAAAGCCGCATCCTGGCATTTCATGTCCGAAAAGCGGAGGGCTGCAAGTCCCAGAGTTATCAGTTCGTGACCGGCTGATCGCTTCGATAAGGAGGAAAACCCATGCGGAAAATTCTGATATTGGGCGCCGGGGCAGGCGGCACCATCGTCGCCAACATGCTGCGCAAGGAGCTGAAGGAATCGGAGTGGCAGATCACCATCATCGACCGCGACGAGCGGCACCATTACCAGGCCGGATATTTGTTCATCCCCTTCGGGGTGTACGGCGAGCAGGACGTC
>JALOPD010000351.1 GCA_025454075.1 Desulfobacterales bacterium
CCCGCCTCGGGGCCTACATCGGGGATACGGCCAAATATCCCGAACGGATCAAGTCCCGCGACATGGCCATGAGCAAGGCCCGTCGCGACCTGGACTGGGAAAAGCAGTTCGCCCACGCCCTGTTCCCGGAGGAGGCCCGTTCCATCCGCAGGAGCCGCACGCCCAGGGATCAGGAGGTGTGCACCATGTGCGGGGATTTCTGCGCCAACAAGGGCTCCGCCAACCTCTTCGGACACCTTCTCGACCGGACGAAGAAAGCGTGACGGCCGGAGTGCCGCACCCGCCCCCGCCGGAGCTTCCGCAACAGAAACCCGACGTCGCCGGGGAGGGCTTTCAACTCCTGGAGGATCTGGCGACCGCGTACTGGTACTCCGAAGTCCTGTTCGCCGCGCTGGAGCTGGGAATCTGCGGATGCCTCGCCCAGGGCCCCTGCCCGGCCGAGGAGCTGGCCGAACGGTGCGGCGGCGACCGTGACGGGCTGCGTCGACTGCTGGCCGCCCTCGTATCGCTGGGGCTCGTGGTCGAGAGCGACGGCCGGTTCGAAAACGGCCCGCTGGCCGCCGGGTTCCTGGTGCCCGGCGGCGACCGCTACGCCGGCGACTTTTTGCGCTACCGCCGGTATCTGGTCCCGCACTGGCAACGGCTCTCCGCGCGGATCCGCGAGGGCGTGCGCGCCAACGAGCGGCCGGAGAACGAGCCTGCGGACGCCTACCGCCGGAGGGTGTTCGACTACGTGCGGGCCATGGATGTCCAGGCGCGGATCAAGGCGGCGGAGGCCATGGACGCGCTCGTCCGGATGGTCGGGCGGCACCCCCGCCGGATTCTCGACCTGGGCGGAGGCGCGGGCGCCTGGTGCCGGGCCTTCCGCGTCGCATGGCCGGAAGCCCGCGCGGTCCTGCTGGACCTCCCCGAAACCCTGGCGGCCGCCCGGCAACTGTATCCCGATCCCTCCAGCTGGGACGGGATCGCCCCGGTCGGCGGCAACGGGTTGACGCCATGCTTCCGCGGGCGGCCGTTCGACCTCATCCTGCTCTCGAACATCGTGCATGCCTACGGCGCCGGAGAAGCCCGGCGCCTGATAGAGGATGCCGTCCGCTGTCTGGCTCCGGGCGGCGCGGTCCTGATCCATGACTATCTGGCCGATCGGCACGACAGCCGCCCGGTAAAGGGCCGGCTGTACGACCTGCACATGCTGCTGAACACCTACAATGGCCGCGTGTACCCGCTGCAGGAGCTGGAGGAGATGCTGGATGCCTCCGGGCTGAAGAGCCGCCGGCTCTGGCACCTGCGGACCGACACGTCGCTGCTTCTGGCCCGCAGGGAAGGCCCGGTCGGCTGCCGGCGCGTCACTCGAGAGGACATGCATGCCGCCCGGGCCGGAGAGCTGGGCTTCGCTTTCGCGCGGGTCCTCGCGGCCGGGGAGATCGCGATCGAACCGTGGGTGCGGCTCAAGTGCCGCTTCGGGTGCTCCCGCAGCGGCACCGCGCTCACCTGTCCTCCGTTTTCGCCGGACGAAGAAAAGATGCGGGCGATTCTGTCGCGCTACACCCACGCGCTCCTCGTCCAGGGCACCCCGCCCTCGAAACGGTTCCATGAACGTCTTCTGGCGCTCGAAAAGGCGTTTCTTCTGGACGGGCATCCCGAAGCCCTGGCGTTCGGGGCCGGCCCGTGTCCGGTGTGCCCCGAGTGCCCGGCCGAGGGGCGCTGCCGGTTCCCGGGGCTGGCCCGGCCGTCCCTGGAGGCCTGCGGGGTCGATGTGTACGAAACCAGCCGCCGGGCCGGTCTGCACCTCAAACCGGTCACCCACCGCCAGGGCTGGGTGAAATACGTCGGGGTCGTGCTGTACAACGAGGAAGGAAACCATGCGCATCCTGCTGACTCAGGCGGTCTCGACCCATGATGGCGGAGAGCTGGTCTTTCCGCTGGGCCTCGCCAGGCTGGCCGCGGCCGTCGGCCGTTGCCATGACATCAAGGGCCTGGATCTGAACCTGGACCCGTTTCCATGGCCCGGGCTGGTGCGGACGCTGGAGGAATTCAGGCCGCACCTGGTGGCGGTCTCGCTCAGAAACCTGGACCCGCTGGCCGGCAACCTGCTTTCGTTCGTACCCCATCTCAAGACGCTGGCGGCGATTGTCGCGGACTGCGCCCCGGAATCCCAGGTGCTGCTGGGCGGCTCCGGGTTCACGCTGTTCCCGCAGCGGCTGATGGCGGAAGTCCCGCAGGTCGACATCGGCTTTGCCGGCGAGGCGGACGGGGCGTTTCCTCTGCTCGTCGAGAATCTCGCAGCCCCTTGGAATGTCCCGGGGGCCCTTTGGCGGCGGGATGACGGCTCCATCGCGGCGAGCCGCGCAGCGCCCTGCGGCCGCGCCCTCGACGCCTTGCCGTTTCCCGACTGGCGGGTATTCGATCCGCGCCGCTACCGGGAGATCAACGACTACGTGGCGTTCATGGGGGTGGAGACGAAACGCGGGTGCCCCAACCGCTGCCGCTACTGTCTCTATCCCGCCCTCCAGGGCCGAGGCCTCCGTCTGCGCCCGCCGGAACAGGTGGTGGACGAGCTGCAGGCGCTGCACGATGCCCACCAGGTCAAGCTCGTCCATTTCACCGATCCGGTCGTGAACCAGCCGGCCGAACACCTGCGGGCCGTCTGCCGGGCCATCCTCGCCCGCCGGCTGGAAATCGGCTGGACCGGGTTTTTCCGGGAGGACACGCTCACCGCCGCGGACATGGAGCTCTACCGCCGATCGGGCCTGGCGACCTGGTACTTCTCCGCCGACGGGGCCTCGGAACATGCGTTGCAGCTTCTGAGCAAGGACCTCACCCGGGACCATATCGTTCATGCGGCGCGGCTGGCGGCGGAAAGCGGGGTCCTCACCGTCTGCCACTTCCTCGTCAACCTGCCCGGCGAGAGCCGGGGTTCGGTCGACGAAAGCCGCCGGCTGCTCGACACGCTCTTCGAGATTCATGCCCCCAAAGGCAATCTGGGCGCCGTGGTCGTCAACAACCTCCGGCTCTATCCCGGAGCCCCCCTCACCGAACAGATTCTGAAGGAGCGGCTGGCCGACCCCCGGCAGGACCTGCTCTACCCGACCTATTTCAACCCGCCGCCCTGGGACCATCTGCGCCACGAGCTGACCGCCGATTGCATGCGGCAGGGCGTCGCGGGCTACCTCGCCGGGCCGAGATCCCCGCACCGAGGAGCTGAACCAGATGCGCATCGTCCTGCTTGAACACCCCCGGGCGCCTTCGGCGTTCCACTTCAACGACATCGCCAACACGCCCCTCTGGTCGTGCCTCATGACCGGCTACGCCGCCGCCGCGCTCCGCGAGGCCGGCTTTGAGGTGACCCTCATCGACGCGGTGCGCCGGTCCTTCGCTGAAACGGTCGACTGCCTGATGGACACGCCGGCAGAGCTGCTGGCGGTCCACGCGGTCTACTTCTGGGAGCGGACCGCGGAGCTCTTCGCGATGCTCGCCGAGGTGAAACGGCGCGGCTGGGGCGGAACGATCTGTCTCTTCGGCTTTTTCCCCACCCTGGCCTGGCGAGAGCTCCTCGAGCAGGCGCCGCCGGTCGACGCCGTCGTCGTGGGCGAACCGGAGGAGACGCTCGTGGAATTCGCCAGGTCACTGGAAACCGGAGGCATCGGCCGGATCGAGGGACTGGCCGCCCGGTCTTTCGGGCAGCCGGCGCTCGGCGGCCGGCGGCCTCCCATCCGTCCGCTCGACCGGCTGCCCTTTCCGCTGCGGCCGGATCTGGAGGCCGAGGAGACCGTGAGCGTGCTGGCCAGCCGCGGGTGCTACAACGGGTGCTCGTTCTGCCTGGTTCCGGCGCTCGACGACGGCCTGGCGGCCTGGC
>JALOPD010000352.1 GCA_025454075.1 Desulfobacterales bacterium
ACTTCACAAACGGGTGCTTCTCAAGGAACACCGCCACTGTTTTGGCATTTTCGCAGTGGGCCTTGGCGCGCAGAGGCAGCGTCTCGAGGCCTTGCAGGATGAGAAAGCTGTTCATGGGGGCAAGCGCCGCGCCGATGTCGCGCATGAGCCCGGTGCGCAGCTTGACGCAGAAGGCCGTGCACGGGGTGCCCTCCAGCGAGCACAAAGCCTCCCAGAAGTTCAACCCGTGGTAGCTTGCGTCCGGGGCGGTGATTTCAGGGTACTTGGCCGCTTTGGCCCAGTCGAAGCCGCCGGCCTCGACCACGGCCCCGCCGATGCTGGTGCCGTGCCCCCCGATGATCTTGGTGAGCGAGTAGACCGCGATGTCGCAGCCGACATCGAAGGGGTTGAAAATCGGCGGGGGCGACATAGTGTTGTCCACCACGAAGGGCATCTGGTGTTTGTGGGCGATGGCGGCAAGCGCCTGCATGTCGTCCACGTTGCATTTGGGGTTGCCGATGCTCTCGGTGAAGATGAGCCGGGTATTTTTATCGATGGCCGCTTCGACCTGGGCGGGCTTGGCCGTGTCCACGAAACGCACCTCGATTCCGAAGCGCTTGAGCGTGTTCTCAAACAGCACATGGGTTCCGCCGTAGAGATTCGATCCGGAGACGATGTTCTGGCCCGTGCCGGTGATGGCCGCGACGGTGTAAAAGATCGCCGACATCCCGGATGCCGTGCAGATCGCGGCCGAGCCGCCGTGGATGGCTGCCAGGCGCCGTTCCAAGACGTCGGTCGTGGGGTTGCCGATGCGGGTGTAGATGAAGCCGCTGGTGTCGCGCAGGGCGAAGAGGTCGGCGGCGTGCTGGGTGTCTTTGAAGACATAGCTTGTCGTCTGATAGATCGGCACCGCCCGTGACCGGGTCTGGGAGTCCGGGGAATGACCGGCGTGAAGGACCTGGGATTCGATGTGCAACGGATGGTCGGCCATGGATGCGCTCTCCTTATCGCTTGATTGGGTTGAATGAAATAAGCTATGCTAAGACCGAATGGTCCGCCCGACAAGGGTTTTTAGAGATTGAGGCGTCGACGCCCGGCGTCGGCGCCAACCGATGGAGATGACGGTGGGTTTATGGGGGTTGGCTGGCTCTCATTTCTAAAGCGCAACCGGGGCCCGTCGCGCGAGGAGCTGATGCGCAGCTTCAAGGAGAAGTACGACAACTTCAAGCTGCTGCTCGAGTCCAACACCGAACTGCTCAAGATCATCTCCGATATCGAACAGAAGCTGCGCGGAAAATCCGGTTTCGGCTTGCCCTACATCGAGGCTCAGACCATGCGGGCCTTTTTCCACTGCGGCCGCATGATTCAGTGCTTGGAAAAAATGTCCGGCCGCCCCTATCCCGGGCTGAAGGAGACCCTGGGCCGTATCCAGCAGGCCATCAAGGGCGAGGCGCCGGCGGCCGCCCGACCGGCGTGCAGCGAATACACGCTGCCCTACGAGGAGATCGGCCGCGACTCGGCCGAGACCGTCGGCGAGAAAAACGCCAACGTCGCGGAGGTCCTCAACCGGGCGGGGTTGAGAGTCCCGCGCGGGTTTGCCGTCACCACAGCCGCTTTCGACCGATTCATGGCGTACAACAAGCTGACCGAAGTGGTTCAGCGGCTGAAGGCGAAGGCCGATGTGATCGAGACGCAGACGATTCTGCAGGTGAGCGAGCAGATCCAACAGTTGATCGGGGAGTCCGAAGTGCCCGAGGACCTCGCTGCGGCCATCCGGGAGTCCTATGCCTGCATGGAGGCTGCGACCCCCGCGGAGGCCCACCCGTTGAGAGTCGCCGTGCGCAGCAGCGCCATCGGCGAGGACAGTGTCCTCTCCTTTGCCGGTCAATATCTTTCCGTCCTGAACGTGACGCCGGATCGGCTGCTAAAGGAGTATAAGAACATCATCGCCAGCCTCTTCACCCCGCGCGCCATAGCTTACCGCCTGCACATGGGCATCCCCTTGCCGGACGCGGCCATGGCCGTGGCCTGCATGGAGATGGTGCACTCGAAGGTGAGCGGGGTGATGTACACACGCAACCCCATCAACCCGCTCGAGAACCGGATTATCATCAACGCCGTTTGGGGCCTGGGGCCGTATGCCGTGGACGGCGTGGTGCCGCCGGACAGCTATGTGTTCAGCAAGGACCCCGAACCTGAGCTGGTCTCCGCGCGCATACAGGAGAAGCCGGCCCAGCTCGTAGCCCGGGACGACGGCACTCTGGCCGAAGAGGCCCTGTCGCTTGAGGTCGGCCGACAGGCCTGCCTCGGCACGCCGAAGGCCAAGGAACTCGCCCGCATGGGCCTTGCCCTGGAGGCGCATTTCGGCGCCCCGCAGGATGTCGAGTGGGCCATGGACGCGGCCGGCGGCCTGGTGGTGCTGCAGACCCGGCCGCTGCGCCTGGAGAGCCGCGACGCCTCGGATCGCGCCGCCGCCACGACCGCCCCGGAGGGGTCCGATGTCATCATAGAGAACGCCGAGGTCGCCTGCGCAGGCAGCGGCTGCGGCCCGGCGGTATTGGTCCGGTCGGAATCCGATCTGGTCAACTTCCCGGACGGCGGGGTGCTGGTGGCGGTGCACCCCTCGCCGCAGTATGTCATGGTGATGAGTAAGGCGCAGGCCATCATCACCGACTTCGGCAGCCTGGTGAGCCACATGGCCTCGCTGGCTCGGGAGTACATGATCCCCACCCTGATGAACACGCGCTCGGCCACCGCGCTGATCGCCCCCGGATCAGAGGTGACCGTGGATGCCTACACCGGCCGGGTTTACCGGGGCCGGGTGACGGAGCTCCTCGACACCGGCCTGACACCCGGCGGCTTCGTTGTCAAAGGCGCGGCCTACCTGGCCCTGCGGCGCCGGGCCGACCTCATCGTGCCGCTCAACCTGACCGACCCGAAGTCGCCGGATTTCAACGAGCAAAACTGCCGGACCATCCACGACATCATGCGTTTTATCCACGAAACGTCCTACACCGTGGTGTTCCAGCTCGGGGACCTGGTCACCGAGCGAGCCAGCATCTCGGCGCGCCTGCAGGCACCGTTGCCCATCGACCTCTACGTGATCGACATCTTCGGCGGGCTGAGCGTGGACGGGACGCGCGTGAAGTCGGTGAAACCCGAGCAGGTGGTGTCGGTCCCGTTCAAGGCCCTGCTCCAAGGGATGCTGCGCGAGGATTTAGGCGCCCGACAGCCGCGGCCGGTCAACCTGAGCGGGTTTTTTTCGGTCATGTCCGAGCAGATGCTCTCCCCGGGCGGGGCCGGCAGCGAGCGCTTCGGCGACCGCAGCTACGCCATCATCTCCGACAAGTACCTCAACTTCAGCTCCCGGGTCGGATACCACTACAGCGTGCTCGACTGCTACTGCGGCAAGACCGCGGCGAAGAACTACCTCCATTTCCAGTTCAAGGGCGGGGCGGCCGACGAATTGCGCCGGGGTCGACGCGCACGGATGATCGAAAAGGCTCTGGCCGCACAGGGGTTTCTGGTGGAAACCTCGGGCGACCGGGTCTCGGCGCGCATGGCCAAGCAGGACGAGGCTCACATCCAGGAGAAGCTCGACCTGCTGGGCCGCCTTCTCATTTACACCCGTCAGATGGACATGATGATGCACACGGAGGGGCACGTGGATCAGCTGACCGAGTGTTTTCTCAACGGCAACTACAGCCTCGATCCCTGCCGGATCCCCCCCCCGACGAATCCCCCGTAAATCATTTCAAAAAGGCAGCGTTGACCCGGAAAGGAAAGACCTTGGCTCAGGCCCAAACCTAAGCGATTTCAAAGCCATTCGGCCAAGCGCGGGATACTGCGGGGGGGGGGGGGGGGGGTTTCTGGGTGAATATTATGAGGCTTTTGTCGTCCCGGAGAGGCTCACCCGACACCCGAGCTTTATGGCGCTTTCGCCGGCCACCAGGGCGTCGGATTCGGTTTCGGTGCTCGCGACCACCTGCACGGTCCCGACCGAAAAACCGTCCTCGTTCAGCACCGCGAGATCCATTCCCGGCTCCACCCCGTGGCGGGTGCCCAAACGGAAGGAGACGATGAAGCCCTCCGTTGATTTCTTGATCATGTAGATTTCGCTGGTCGATTTTTGGTCCATGATCGGACGCCACCCGGGGGGCGTACCGCCATCCATCCCCGGAGCAGTTCGAAAACGATAAAAATTCAGGACACGGCCTGCACGGCCGCCGCGCGCAGCCGGCGTTTTAGAAGATGGCCGACAACCAGGGTCGGAATCAGCATCCCGAAAAAGGCCTTGATGAAGGTTGCCGTGAACGCATCGGGGCTGGCGGCGGCCAGGTACATGGCGACGCAAAGCTCGGCCAGCATCAGCACGTTGATGGCTACCGCCAGCAGCCACTGGCGTGGGTTGGCCGCGACATCGACCGATTCGACTGGATCCATGGGTGCTCTCCACACGGTTGTCAGGCGGTCAGGCCTGCGGTCGGAGGATCGCACCGGCCGCAGGCCTGAAGCCTGTGGTTATTTGCCTTTGAAGAGGTCGGTCTGGGTCAGGTTCATGAAGCGCAGGGACTTGCCTTCCTGCTTGTAGTAGATGCGCACCTCATCGCCCGCCTCCCAGGTGGAGTCGGGAAGCCCAAGATACTCTTCCCCCACTTGGATGGTCTCAAGTATCCGCTGCCGAGAGGAATAGATTGTAATCGTCTTCTTCGCCCCCCGGTCGATGATGGGGAACTTTTTGCCCTTCACCCGCCCGTCGTCCGGGGTTACGTTCATGATCTTTTCGACCGGGGTGAAGTCGACCCGTTTGAAATTCTGGGTGGCGGCATCGAACAGGACGATCTGGTTGTTGTCGGCATCCAGTTTCAGCCGGCGGCCGGCCCGGGGAAGGGGGCCGGTCTCGGCCGGGTCGGCCGGCAGTTCGTAGACGAGCGGCGGCAGATGGGTGTACTGCGGGTGGATCGGATCCATCTTCACATCCCGAATGATGGTTACCAGCCGTTTATCGGCGTCAAAAGCGACCACCCGGCCCTGGTCCACCTTCCCGTCCTGGACGCAGCCGAACAGGGCCGCAAGCGGCAGCGCCACGAGCAGGAACTTCCAATAGCGTTTCTTCAGCATGTCATCCTCCTTGATGCGTCTTTTTTCCGTTCGGCTGTCACGAGCGGGCCTTTTTTCTTGCCACTTCCGCGGCCGCCCCCTGGACCATCTTGACGGTGATGTAAATCGACATGGCGGCCACGAGCCCCAGAATCAGGATCGTGGCGCTGATGTCGGCCGTCCGGTAGAAACTGGGGATATAGGTGGGGATCAACTTCAGGAGGACCGAGATGAAACAGCCGATCACGGCCAGGCCGAAGGCGATGCGGATCCCGTAGCCCTTGATGTACTTCGTCGCCACCGAGCCGACCTGGGCGCCGACAGCCGCACCGACCAGCATGATGATGGCCGCCACCAATTCGGTGCGCCCCTTCCAGGTGTAGGAGGCCGCTCCGTAGAGACCGGAGATCATGACCTCGAAGAGGTCGGTGCCGACCGCCACGTGGGTCGGGCAACCAACGAGATAGATCAGGGCCGGCATGCGGATCAGGCCGCCGCCGATGCCGAGGATGCCGGCGAGCCAGCCTGTAAAAAAAGAGACGAGAATCGGCAGCCAGGCCGTGCAGGTGATCCCGGCCTGGTGGAAGTGCACCATGGGAGGGATCTTTATCTTGTGCAGGGACTTGTGCCACTCGATGCCGGTCGCGAGCTTGTCGACCTCTCTTCCGGCCGCAATGGCCTCCTGCTCTTTACGCCGCTTCTTGGCGATATCGGCGAACACCATCCAGGCGATCATGGCCAGAAGGCCGAGGTACATCCAGCGCACCACCGGGCCGACGATCCCGATGCGCTCGAGCCACATGATCATCTGGGCGCCGATCTCGAAGCCGACAACGGTGCCGACCAGCATGATCATCCCGAGTTTGTAGTCCACGTTTCCGAAGCGGCCGTGGCGCATGGTGGAGATCAGCGACTTGCCCGCCATGTGGGCAATGTCGGTGCCGATGGCGAAGGCCATGGGGAACCCCAGGATGTTCAAGCCGGGTGTCACCATCCAGGCTCCCCCCATGCCGAAGAACCCGCCGATCACACCGACGCCGACGCCGAGGATGACGAGCCCCGGCCAGAATATTTTCACGCCTGCAATGGGCATGAGGACA
>JALOPD010000353.1 GCA_025454075.1 Desulfobacterales bacterium
ACCCCGGTGCCCGAGCTGCCCGCGCGCACCTGGCGCCGCGTGCTGTCCGACCTCGCCCGGTTGAGGCCGATCGCGCTGATCAGCCTGGAAGGCGGCGAGCCCCTGGCCCGCCGCGATCTGCCCGAAGTCCTGGCCGCTAGCCTCGAACACGCCGCCCAGGTGAAGCTCGTGACGAGCGGCGCCCTGCCGCTGGCGGCGCTGCCCGCCGAGCTCGTCCGGCATCCGGCCTTCACCCTGGAAGTCAGCGTGGACGGGCCGCCGGCCGTGCACGATTTCCTGCGGGACGGCAGCTGGCGGGCGGCTTGGGGGTTTATTCGCCAGGCGCTCGAGCAGGGGATCCGCCTGCGGCTGCGCTCGGTCGTATCGACGATCAACCGCGGCTGCCTGGAGGACTGGCTGGCGGGCCTGGATCGGGACCTTGCCTGGAGCGCGGCGCCGATCGGATACCGCTTCGACGTCCTGATCGCGCCCGAAACCCTGCAGCGCTGCGGCGGGCCCCTCGAGCGCCAGGGCCTGCGGACCTTCGACGGCCGCGGACTGGTCCCCTTTCCGGCCGAGGTCCTGGCGCTCTACGAACGCCTGCGGGGGCGGCGCTTCCGGCGGCTGCGCTTCGAACAGACGGAACCGCTGCGCGGCTGCGGCGCCGGCCGGCTGCCGTCCATCTCCTTCGACCCGTCGGGCATGTTTTCCTTCTGCTGCGAGGTGCCGCGCGGCTTCGGCTCCATCCTCGAGGTGCCGGCCGCGGAATGCCTCGCCATCCTGGACGACCGCATGCGCGCCCTGCCCTGCCGCCGCTGTGCCCACCTGCGCGAGTCCCGCTGCGACGGGTGCTGGACGGGTCAGAAATGCGGGCTGGTCGGCTACTGGCGTGCCCCGGACTGCGCCAGCCTGCTCGCCGCCGCGGATGCGCGCGCGAGCATTTCAAATTGACCTTTGCGGCGATTCCCGCTAAGCATCAGCAGCCGGAGGCCGCCATCATGCCCTTTTCCTGGGAGTTCCCCTATCCGTCGCGACGCATGCCGGTGCTGGCGCGCAACGCGGTGGCCACGTCCCAGCCGCTGGCCGCCCAGGCCGGGCTGCGGATGCTGCTCGCCGGCGGCAACGCCGTGGACGCGGCGGTCGCGGCCGCCATTGCGCTCACGGTGGTCGAGCCGACCGGCAACGGCATCGGCGGCGACGCCTTCGCCATCCTCTGGGACGGAGCCGCGCTGCACGGGCTGAACAGCTCCGGCCGCTCTCCGCGGGCCTGGTCGCCGCAGCGCTTCGCCGGTCGGGCCGCCATGCCCACTTTAGGCTGGGACGCCGTCACCGTGCCCGGCGCGGTGGCGGCCTGGGCGGCCCTGTCCGGCCGCTTCGGCCGGCTGCCGTTTGCGGAGCTTTTCAAACCGGCCATCGCCTATGCGCGCCACGGGTTTCCGGTGTCCCCGATCACGGCCGACCGCTGGCGGCAGGCCCAGGCCTATTACCCGGAGTTTGCCGAGATCAACCGCACCTTTTTTCCCGGCGGCCGCGCCCCGCAGGCCGGGGAGGTGTTCCGCTGCCCGGACCAGGCCGACACCCTCGCCGCCATTGCCGAGAGCCGCGGGGAGGCGTTCTACCGCGGAGCGATCGCCGAAAAGATCGCCGCCTGCGCCGCCGCCGAGGGCGGCGCGCTGACGCTGGCGGACCTGGCCGGCCACGCCGCCGACTGGGTGACGCCGCTTTCCGTCGACTACCGCGGGGTCACGCTGCACGAGCTTCCGCCGAACGGCCAGGGCATCGCGGCCCTCATCGCGCTGGGGATTTTAAAACACTTCGATCTGCGTCGATTTCCGGTCGACTCCGCCGAGAGCATCCACCTGCAGATCGAGGCCCTGAAGCGCGCCTTCGGCAAGGTCTTTCGCCACGTCGCCGACAGCGATCACATGACGATGCCGCCCGCGGACCTGCTGCGCGCCGATGCGCTGGCCGCCGCGGCGGAGGCGATGCGCATGGACCGCGCGGCCGCGGTGCGCGGCGGCCCGCCGGCCGGCGGCGGCACGGTCTGCCTGACCGCCGCCGACGAAGACGGCCGGATGGTCTCCCTCATTCAATCCAACTACCTGGGGTTCGGCTCCGGCGTGGTGGTCCCCGGCACCGGGATCGCGCTGCAGAACCGCGGCCTCGGCTTCGTCCTGGCGGAAGGCCACCCCAACCGCGTGGCCGGCGGCAAGCGCCCGTTTCACACCATCATCCCGGGCTTCCTCACCCGGAGCGGCCGGCCGCTCATGAGCTTCGGGGTGATGGGCGCCCACATGCAGCCCCAGGGACACGTGCAGATGGTCGTCCGGATCTGCGACTACGCCCAGAACCCCCAGGCCGCCTGCGACGCGCCGCGCTGGCACGTCGCGGCCGACGGCAGCGTGCAGCTCGAGGCCGGTTTCGCGCCGACCGCAGTGGACGGCCTGCGCCGGCGGGGGCACGCGGTGACCACCGAGGCTCCCGAACCCCTCTTCGGCGGCGGCCAGCTGATCTGGCGGCTGGCGGACGGCTACGCCGCCGCCTCGGACATGCGCAAGGACGGGCAGGCCGTCGGATTTTGAAAGGGCCCATTATGGCAGCGGGAATCGATTTCGATCGCATCGCTTTCTACGAAAAGGAACGCAAGGGCATTTTCATCCACGCGGGCCTGCTCGGGGAAAGCCCCTTTCGGCCGGGAGACCGCTTTGCGGTCCGGCCCAGGCCGACGCAGCTCTTTTCGCTGACCATCGGCAAGGACGACGACGGCGATATCTTATTCGACAAACACGGTATTTTCATTTCGCGCACCCGCCGCATCGACATCCTCATGGGAGGGATCTTCGAAAAGTACGTGATCTGCTTCGAACCGGAGGAGCCCGACAGCATCCGGATCAGACCCCTGGACATCGTTCTGGACTCATCCCAGCGATGGTATTGAGCCGTCACCCTACAACCCGAAAAGGAGGTACGTATGGCCACATTCTTCATGTTCGGCAGGTACACCCAAGAGGCGCTTCGCGCGATCAGCGCGGAGCGGACCCAAGCGGCGGTCGAGGAAATCAAGAAGATGGGCGGCGAAGTCAACGCCATGCACGTGCTGCTGGGCGAATACGACCTCATGATCTGCGTCAAGCTCCCCGGCGTCGAGGATGCCGTCAAGGCCTCCGTGGCCCTGGCCCGGCTGACGGGAGTCGCCTTCACCACCTGCCCGGCCATCGAGGTGGAGGTCTTCGACCGGCTGGTCGGCGCGAAGTGAAGGTCCTGCTTGCGCGAAGCTTGATAATTCACCGCTGTCGTGAGATTTTCAAGGACACATACCGTCAAAAGGAGGAGACTGCATGAAGAAGGTACTCGTGGCTTATGTCAGCCGCACCGGAATCACCGAAAAGATGGCGGAGTTCATCGCCGAGGGCGTCCGTTTTTCGGGCCACACCGTCGATGTGAAGAAGGTCGCGGACATCCGCGATGAGAAGCCCCTGGCGGGCTATGATGGATACGTCTTCGGCTGCCCGACGTATCACAAGGACATCACCGCCGGGATGAAGACCTTCCTGTTCGTCGCCGAGAAGGCCAACCTGGTAGGCAAGATGGGCGGGGCCTTCGGCTCCTCCACCCACAGCGGCGAATCGGCGCAGATGATCTACGACACCATGCAGCACGTCTTTAAGATGGACATGGTGAATCTGGGCGCCCTCAACCTGAAGGAACAGCTCGTCGGCTCCCCCGACGGCCAGCGCGCCTGCCAGGATTACGGCAAGGCGATCGGCAAGATGTTCAAATAGAAGCGACACGGGCAGTCCATCACCGGGCGCCCCGGCCAGGGGGCGCCCGGTGATTGTTGAGGTGCAGCCATGAAATTA
>JALOPD010000106.1 GCA_025454075.1 Desulfobacterales bacterium
TTGCCGTTTACGCAGTCGCCTTCGGTGCATTGGTCGGCATGGGCGACCAGCGGCAGAAGCATCAGAAGCGCCGAAACGATACATGCGAACTCCATCCCGCGGTTTTTCATTTGGCCACCCCCTCCCCTGGCCCCTCCCGCACGGGGAGGGGATAGAATCGGAACAAGCAAAACGAGGCCATCCGGAATCCGGATGGCCTCGGGCCTCGTGGAGACTCACTGCAAAAACCGCCCTATTCGGCTGCCTTCTCTTCAGCCGGGGCCGCCGCCCCGCCGGCCAATTTCGACAGGTGCTCGTAGCGGCTGTTCACCCACTCGCTCAGCATGGCGTGCAGGCGCTCGGCCTCCTGCGGGAAGGTCTTCTTCAGCGACCCGTAGCGGATTTCGCCCTCCAGGAACTGCTTGAGGCTGCCGTCCGGCTTCTTGGAATCCAGGATGAAACCGTTCTTGCCTTCCTTGGCCAGCTGCGGGTTGTAGCGGTAAAGCGGCCAGTACCCGGACTTCACCGCCAGCTCCTCCTCCAGCTGGGTCTTGCCCATGCCGACCAGAATGCCCTGGTTGATGCAGGGCGCATAGGCCAGGATCAGGGAGGGCCCGGGATAGGCCTCGGCCTCGGTGAGGGCCTTCATGAGCTGGTTCTTGTTGGCGCCCATGGCGACGCTGGCGACGTAGACGTAGCCGTAGGACATCATCATCTGGCCCATGTCCTTCTTGGGGGTCTTCTTGCCGGAGGCGGCGAACTTGGCGACCGAGCCGGTGGGGGTCGCCTTGGAGGACTGCCCGCCGGTGTTGGAGTAGACCTCGGTGTCGTAGACGATCACGTTGATGTCCTCGCCCATGGCCAGGACGTGGTCGATGCCGCCGAAGCCGATGTCGTAGGCGGCCCCGTCGCCCAGGAAGACCCAGAAGGACTTCTTGGTGAAGAGCTTTTCCATGCTCCGGATCTCGGCCAGCAGCGGGTTGCCGGCGTGCTTCGGCAGCAGCGCCTTCAGCTGATTGCCGAAGGTGCGCGACCCCTCGGGGTCCTGCATGTGGTCGAGCCAGCCCTGCAGGGCGGCCGCGACCTCGGCCGGCGTCTCCTTCGCCTCGAGGGCCTTGCGCGCCTTCTCCGCGAGCAGGCGGCGCTGCTGCAGCACGCCCAGGAACATGCCGTAGGTGAACTCGGCCGAGTCCTCGAACAGCGAGTTGCCCCAGGTCGGGCCGTGGCCGTTTTGGTTGGTGCAGTAGGGAATCGCCGGCGCCGACCCGCCCCAGATCGAGCTGCAGCCGGTGGCGTTGCCGATGATCATGCGGTCCCCGTAGAGCTGGGTGATGAGCTTGGCGTACGGCGTCTCGCCGCAGCCGGCGCAGGCCCCCGAGAACTCGAGCAGCGGCTGGCAGAACTGGCTGCCCTTCACGGTGAAGCGGCCGACCAGGCTGTCGCGCACCGGCAGATCCATGGCGTAGTCCCACAGCGGGACCTGCTGGGCGGTCTGGGTTTCGAGCGGCTTCATGACCAGGGCCTTTTTCTTGGCCGGGCAGATATCGGCGCAGTTGCCGCAGCCCATGCAGTCCAGGGTGTCCACCTGGATGCGGAAGGAGTAGTCCTTCAGCTCCTTGCCGACGGCCTTCTTGGCCTCGAAGCCGGCCGGGGCTTTCCGGAGCTCCTCCTCGGTCACGAGGAACGGCCGGATGCTCGCGTGCGGGCAGACCATGGCGCACTGGTTGCACTGGATGCAGTGGTCCATGATCCACTCCGGCACGCTGATGGCGACCCCGCGCTTCTCGAACTGCGTGGTCGCCACCGGGAAGATCCCGTCCGGCGTGAACTTGGAGACCGGCAGCTTGTCGCCCTGCTGGGCCAGGATCGGCCGCATGACGTCCCGGACCCACTCCGGCTCCTTCTTGCCCGCCTGGCCCTGCGCGCCCGCCTGCGCCCAGGCGGCCGGGTACTTGATCTCCATCAGGTTGGCGACGGTGGCGTCCACCGCGGCGTGGTTCATGGTGACGAGCTTTTCGCTCTTCTTGCCGAACATCTTCTTGATCTCGTCCTTGAGGTGGGCGATGGCCTTGTCCACCGGCAGCACGTTGGCGAGCTGGAAGAAGGCGGTCTGCATGATCATGTTGATGCGGCCGCCCAAGCCGACCTCCTGGGCGATCTTGACGGCGTCGATGTTGTAGAACTTGAGCTTCTTGGCCGCGATGGTGCGGCGCATGGCGGCCGGGAGCTTCTCCTCCATGTCGGCGAGCGTCCAGGGCGAGTTGAGCACGAAGGTGCCTCCCTCCTTGATGCCCTCGAGCACGTCGTAGATCTCCACGTAGTTGTCCTTGTGGCAGGCCACGTAGTCCGCCGTGTCGATCAGGTAGGTGGACTGGATCGGCTTGCGGCCGAAGCGCAGATGCGAGATGGTGATGCCGCCCGACTTCTTGGAGTCGTAGGCGAAGTAGGCCTGGGCGTACATGTCGGTGTTGTCGCCGATGATCTTGATGGCGCTCTTGTTGGCGCCCACCGTGCCGTCGGCGCCGAGGCCCCAGAACTTGCACTGCACGGTGCCCTTGGGCGTGGCGTCCAGGCTGGGACCGACCTCGAGCGAGGTGTGGGTGACGTCGTCGACGATGCCGACCGTGAAGTGGTTTCGGGGGGCGGCGGCCTTCATGTTGTCGTAGACGGCCTTGACCATGGCGGGGCTGAACTCCTTGGACCCCAGGCCGTAGCGGCCGGCCAGGATTTTGGGCATCCGGCCCTTCTCCATGTAGGCCGTGCACACGTCGGTGTAGAGCGGGTCGCCCAGGGCGCCCGGCTCCTTGGTGCGGTCGAGCACCGTGATGACCTTGGCGTCGGCCGGGACGGCCGCAAAAAGAAATTCCTTAACGAACGGCCGGTAGAGCCGGACCTTGACCACGCCCACCTTCTCGCCCCGGCCGGCGAGGTGGTTGACCGTCTCCTCGATGGTCTCGCAGGCGGAGCCCATGGCGATGATCACGCGGTCGGCCTGCGGGTCGCCGACGTAGTCGAAGGGCTGGTAGCGCCGGCCGGTGAGGCCGCTGACTTTTTTCAGGGCATCGACCACGATGGCGGGGACCTTCAGGTAGTAGGGGTTCGCGGCCTCGCGGCCCTGGAAGTAGATGTCGGGGTTCTGGGCCGTGCCGCGCAGCTCCGGCCGCTCGGGGTTGGCGCCGCGGGCCCGGAAGCGGGCCACGGCCTCGAAGTTCACGAGCTGGGCCATCTCCTCGGGGTCGATGACGGCGATCTTCTGGATCTCGTGGGAGGTGCGGAACCCGTCGAAGAAATGCAGGAACGGCAGGCTCGACTCGATGGCCGCGAGGTGGGCCACCAGCCCCAGGTCCATCACCTCCTGGACCGAAGCGGCGGCGATCATCGAAAACCCGGTCTGGCGGGTCGCCATGACGTCCTGGTGGTCGCCGAAAATGGAGAGCGCGTGGGCCGCGATGGCCCGCGCCGTGACGTGGAACACCCCCGGCAGCAGCTCGCCCGAGATCTTGTACATGTTGGGGATCATGAGCAGCAGGCCCTGGGAGGCGGTGAAGGTCGAGGTCAGCGCGCCGGCGGCGAGCGAACCGTGCACCGAGGCGGCCGCACCGGCCTCCGACTGCAGCTGGCGCACGGTCATGGTCTGGCCGAAGATGTTCTTGCGGCCGGAAGCCGCCCATTCGTCGGCGATCTCCGCGATGGGGGACGACGGGGTGATGGGGTAGATCGTGGCGACATCGCTCATGGCATAGGCCACGTGCGCCGCCGCGGTGTTTCCGTCCATGGTTTTCATTTTCTGCTTGGGCATAATGGTCTCCTTGGGGTTATTTCAGGATCTTTTCGAAAAAGTCGTTGCCTTTGTCGTCGACGATGATGAAGGCGGGAAAATCCTTCACGGTGATCCGGTAGACGGCCTCCATGCCCAGCTCCGGGTACTCGACGACCTCCATGCCGGTGATGCACTCCTTGCCGAAGCGCGCCGCGGTGCCGCCGATGGACCCCAGGTAAAACCCGCCGTGCGCCTGGCAGGAGTCGGTCACCCCCCGGCTGCGGTTGCCCTTGGCGAGCATCACGAGCGATGCGCCCTGCGCCTGGAACACCGGCACGTAGGCGTCCATGCGGCCGGCGGTGGTGGGCCCGAAAGCGCCTGCGGCGTAGCCCTTGGGGGTCTTGGCCGGCCCGGCGTAGTAGATGATGTGGTTCTTGAAATAGTCGGGCAGCCCCTCGCCGCGCTGCAGGCGTTCGTTGAGCTTGGCATGCGCGATGTCGCGCGCCACGATGATGCGGCCCGTGAGCAGCAGCGGGGTCGCCACCGGGTGGCGGCTCAGCTGGGCGCGGATCTCGGCCATGGGCCGGTTGAGATCCACCGGCACCGCCGGAGCCTCCTCCAGCTTGACCCGGGGCAGGTACTGCGACGGGTCCGTCTCGAGCTGCTCGAGGAAGATCCCCTGCCGGGTGATCTTGGCCTTGATGTTGCGGTCGGCGCTGCAGCTCACCCCCAGGCCGATCGGACAGGAGGCCCCGTGGCGCGGCAGGCGGATCACCCGGGTCTCCAGGCAGAACCACTTGCCGCCGAACTGCGCCCCCAGGCCGATCTCGCGCGAGGCCTTGAGCAGCGCCGCCTCGGCCTCGAGGTCGCGAAAGGCATGGCCGCCCTCGCCGCCTTTGGTCGGCAGGCCATCGAGGTAGCCGGCCGTGGCGAGCTTCACGGTCTTGAGGGTCAGCTCGGCCGAGGTCCCGCCGATGACGAAGGCCAGGTGGAAGGGGGGGCAGGGTGCGGTCCCCAGCGTCTTGATCTTGCTCGTCATGAACTCGAGCAGCGTCTTGGGGTTGAGGACGGCCTTGGTCTCCTGGAACAGCATCGTCTTGTTGGCGGAGCCGCCGCCCTTGGCCATGAAAAGGAAGCGGTACTCGTCCCCGCCGGCGGCGTAGATCTCCACCTGGGCGGGGAGGTTGCATTTCGTGTTGACCTCCTCGTACAGGGTCAGGGGCGCGTTCTGGGAATAGCGCAGGTTGCCCTGGGTGTAGGCGTTGAAAACGCCCCGGGTCAGGGCCTCCTCGTCGCGGTCCCCGCTGAACACGCGCTGGCCCTTCTTGCCGATGACGATGGCCGTGCCGGTGTCCTGGCACATGGGGAAGACCATTTCGGCCGCGATGACCGCGTTCTTCAGCAGCTCCAAGGCCACGTACCGGTCGTTGGCCGAGCTCTCCGGGTCGTCGAACACCCCGGCGAGCAGCTTCAGGTGCGAGGGGCGGAAGAGATGGGCCACGTCGGTAAACGCCTGCTCAGCGAGCAGGGTCAGGCCTTCCGGGGCCACTCTGAGAATATCGGCACCGTCGAAGGAGCCGGCCGACACATGCGCGTCGGTCAGCCGCCGGTACGCGGTGCGGTCCTCCGCAAGGGGAAACATCTCCTGGAATTTGAAATCGGTCATGGCCTGCTTCTCCGCAGTTTCACTGGGTTCGCAAAGGTTTTATTGTTACCAACCCTGATGATGGGTGTCAAGGAAAATTACTAATAAACAAGGGGGCTTGCATTTCTGTTTTCGATCCGTTATAGATATCCCCATCCTCCGACAATCTCATGGCGCACCCATCTTAAGCTGGACGACTTGGAGCCTCTTTCTCCGCCTGTTGCGGCGCCTTGAACTGCCGAAGCCTTGCGTATTCTAAACCCCTGACGGCAAGGAGTCTGCATGGGACCTTCTTCGCAGTTGAACTGGGACCCCTCCGAAAAAGAGATCCCCTTGGCGCCATGGCAAGATCAATTCGAATGGGTCGAGGAGTTTCAGGCCAGCCCCGACGGAGAATCGGTTGCCGCGATCGTCAAAGCGGGCGAAGGCGAATTCAACGTCTGCGTCAACGGCCGGACCTGGCCGGAGAGCTTCGACAAGATGTGGTATCTGCGCTACTCCCCCGACGGCCGGCTGGCCGCCATTGTGTCCAAGGACGGAGAATGGACGCTGGCCGTCGACGGCGCCCCCTGGGAAAACCGTTTCGGGTATGTCTGGAACACCCTTTTCAGTGAAGACGGCCGCCATATCGCCGCTGCCTTCCAGCAGGACATGGCCTACGGCATGGCCTGCGACGACGCCCCCTGGGAGCGGACGTTTGCCAGCATGACCAACCCCATGCTCAGCCGCGACGGCCGGCAGACGGCGGCGGTGGTCCAGGTGGAGTCGCTGAACGAGGGCGAAATCCACAAATACCAACAGGGGATCTACACGGCGGCCATCGGCGGCGTTCCCTGGGAAAAGCGCTTCGTGAACGTCTGGAAGACGGCCTTCAGCCCCGACGGCACGTCCCTGGCCGGGGAAATCCGGCTCAACCTCTACGACTACACCATCGCCGTCAACGGGACCCCGTGGGACCGGACCTTCGGCTGCGTCTGGGAGCCGGTGTTCAACCCCGTGCGCGGAACGGTGGCGGCGCCGGTGCGGACCCAGGGAAAATGGACGCTCGCCGAGGACGGCGACGTGATCTGGGACCGGCGCTTCGTCCAACTCTGGCACGCGGCGTTCTCGCCGGACGGCAAGCGGCTGGCCGCCATTGTCGCACCGAAGTTCGGCCGCTGGACGGTCGCCGTCGACGGCACCCCCTGGCGGGCGACCGTCGGGGAAATGCTGACCGATATGGCTTTCAGCCCGGATGGGACCCGCATCGCCGCGCTCGTCAAGGACCGGGGGCGCTGGAGCGTCGCGGTCGATGGCACCTTTTGGCACAACACGTTCGACATGGCCTGGCGGCCGGTTTTTTCCACGGATGGCCGCCATCTGGCCGCCCGGGTCCAGCGCGACGGGAAATACACCGTCGCCGTGGACGACCGCCCCTGGGCCCGGGACTGCGACATGGCCTGGGACCCGGTTTTCAGCCCGGACGGCGGCAGGCTTTTGCTGCGAACCATCGAGGGGGGAGTATATTTCCGGCGGGTCATGCCGGTCGCGGACATCACCGGATAGGAGGGGTCGCATGGACGAATTGTACCGCTGGGCCACCGGCCCGCTCGTGTGGGCGGCTTTCATCATCTTCATCGGCGGCAGCCTTTTCCGGCTCATCCACTTGATGACCCTGGTCCATCGCAAGGAGAAATTCATCTACAGCTACATCAGCCTGAAGTACGGCCTGCGCTCGATTCTGCACTGGCTGACGCCCTTCGGCACCGCCAACTGGCGCCTGCACCCGTGGCTCACCGTCGTCACCTTTGCCTTTCACATCTGCCTGGTGCTGACGCCTATTTTCCTGCTGGCCCACATCGTGCTGGTGGATGAAGCCTGGAGCATCCGCTGGCGGGCGTTGCCGGACCGGCTGGCGATCGTCATGACCGCGATCGTCATCGGCGGTTGCCTCTTCTTCTTTGTCCGGCGCCGGGTGACCCCGGAGGTGGCCTATGTGACCTCGGCCTCCGACTACGCGATTCTGCTGCTGACGGCCGCGCCGTTTGTGACCGGCCTGATCGCTTATTTCCAGTGGTTCGACGTGCGGCTCTTCACACTGCTGCATGTCCTGACCGGGGAGGCCATGCTGGTCGCCATTCCCTTCACGCGGATCAGCCACATGCTCTTGGCGCCGCTGACCCGCGGCTACATGGGGAGCGAGTTCGGGGGGATTCGACACGCCCGGGACTGGTAATGAGGGCTCGGCCGAAAGCCCATGCTCTGCGTTGCGCTTCACGCCGCTGCGGCTGCGGCGTACCCGAGTACGCCTCGCCGGACGACGTTCGCGCGCCTTGACCCTGGGCTTTGGGCCAAGCCCTCGCTGCAGAAATGAAATTGACGCTTTTGGGTTCAGATTGAGACATCTTTAGTTGAGGAGACGAGCATGGCCGAGGCAGCGCCGAAGGAAAAGAGCCAGCAGGTCGACGCGGGGTTGGAGCGCGGGGTGGCCGACCTGACCGAGGAGCGGATCCAGAAGGTCATCCGGCGGGTGATCGCCGGCGAAACCGGCGCGCGCCTCAAGGCGTACGTGGACACCTGCATCCACTGCGGGCTGTGTTCCGACGCGTGCCATTTTTTCCTCTCGCGCGACCGCGACCCCCGTTATTCGCCGGTGGGCAAGGTCAAGCAGACCCTGTGGGAGATGCTGCGCACCGGCGGCAAGGTCAGCCCGGAATTCATCAAGCAGGCGCGCATCATCGCCTCCACGCACTGCAATCTTTGCAAGCGCTGCGCCATGTACTGCCCGTTCGGCATCGACGTGGCCTACCTGATGCTGGTGGTCCGGCGCATCTGCCACCTGCTGGGCGTCACCCCGCTCTACATCCAGGACACGGCCCACAGCCATGCCAGCACCATGAACCAGATGTGGGTCAAGGACGACGAGTGGATGGACACCCTGCAATGGCAGGAGGAAGAGGCCCAGGGCGAGATCCCCACCCTGCGGATCCCCCTCGAGAAAGAGGGGGCGGACATCATGTACTCGGTCATCGGGCCGGAGCCGAAGTTCCAGGCCCAACTGATCTACCAGGCGGCCGTCATCATGCACGTGGCCGGCGTGAACTGGACCATGCCGGCGACGCCGGGCTGGGACAACAGCGACATGGCCATGTTCACCGGCGACAACGAAATCATGGGCCGGGTCAAGCGCGCGCACTTCGAGGCCGCCGCCCGCCTGCGGGTCAAGCGCATCGTCATGGGCGAGTGCGGCCACGCCTTCCGCTCGGTCTACGACGTCGGCAACCGCTGGCTGGGCTGGAGCATGCCGCCGATTCCCATCGTGCACGCCATCGAATTTTACCACGATCTGTTGAGCCAGGGCCGCATCAAGCTCGCCAGGAAATTCACGGAGACGGTGACGCTGCACGACCCCTGCAACGTCGTCCGCGGCGCCGGTCTGCACGAAAAGGCCCGGGACGTCGTGCGGTGGATGTGCGAGAGTTTCGTCGAAATGGAGCCCAACCGCGAACACAACTACTGCTGCTGCGCCGGCGGCGGGGTCATCAACTGCGGACCGCCCTACAAAAAGCAGCGGGTCGAAAGCAACCGCGTCAAGGCCGAGCAGATCTCCGCCGCCAAGGTCAAGGGCGCCAAAATCGTGATCACCCCCTGCCACAACTGCCACAGCGGCATCGAAGACATCATCCATCATTACGATCTCGGGGTTGAAACCAAGTTCCTGGGGGATATTCTGTACGAGATAATGGAAAAACCCAACCTGCCGCAAACCCCGACATGACGGGCGAAGGAGGATCGATGAAAACTTTTTTCGACCTGATCCAGGAAATCCAGAAACCGGGGCTGTGCCACCGCTGCGGGGGCTGTGTGACTTTTTGCAGCGCCGTCAACTACGGCGCCCTTGAGATCGATGCCGACGGCAAGCCCCGCTACGGCGCCATCGAAAAGTGCATCGAGTGCGGCCTGTGCTACGCCATCTGCCCCGAGATCGACGAACTGGAAAAGGAGACCCGCGAGCGGGTGGGCTGGCAGTCGCCCATGGGCAAGGTGATCGAAACGACGGTCGCGCGGGCCGCCGACCCGGCCGTGCGCCAAAACGCCACCGACGGCGGGGTGGTCACGGCCCTGCTGCTGCATCTGTTCGAGCGCGGCCGCATCGACGGGGCCATCGTCACCAAGCAGGCCGGGGCCTACCGCAGGCACCCGTTCCTGGCGACCTCCACCGAGGAGATCAAGGACGCCGCGGGTTTTTTCTTCGACACCTCCCACGGCATGAAGGATTTCGGCGACCGCTACATGACCCACACCCAGGTCGAAGAGTTCGACCCCATGCTGAAAAAGGGCCTGAAGCGGGTGGCGTTTGTGGGGACCTCGTGCCAGATCAAGTCGGTCCGGCGCATGCAAACCCTCGGCCTCGTCCCCTCCGACGCCATCCACATCTGCCTGGGGCTGTTCTGCTCCGGCAACTTCACCTTCGGCGACGAGCAAAGACGAAAACTGGCGGAATTCGGGCAATTCACCTGGGAAAACGTCCGCAAGGTCAACATCAAGGAAAATCTGACGGTCCACCTCAAGAGGGACGGCGTGAGGTCCATTCCCCTGGAGAATTTGGACTTCATGCGTCGCCATGCCTGCCGCTACTGCCCCGATTACTCGGCGGAATTCGCCGACGTGTCCTTCGGCGGGATCGGTGCCGAGGAAGGATGGACCACCGTGATCACGCGCTCGCCGCTGGGGCGGGCCGCATTTGCCGACGCGAGGGGGGCCGGGAAATTGGAGGAGTACAGCCTCAAGGCCAACCCCAAATACGCCAGCCAGGCGTTGGCCAAGGTGAAGTCCTGGTCGGCCAAGAAACGCAAGGCCGCCCAGCTGAGCCGCAAAACGCTCGGCGCCAAGGGGGTCCAAATCAAAAGCGGTGCGGCGTGAGACAACTCGGCAGCACCCGTTGACGGGGCAGGAGGGAACGGCATGAACCCACGCGCGGCGGTCGTCTGGGCACTGGTGGTTCTTGGAACCCTTTGCGTAGTGAACGCTTGGTCTCAAGAGGCCATGAAGGCGGTTTCGACGGAGGCTTTTTCCAAGCCCCAGCGGCCGGCGGCCGTGTTCCCCCACGACGCTCACAACGAAAAAGCCGGGATCGACGGCTGCAACCAGTGCCACCATGTGTACGAAGGCGGAAAGCTCGTGGAAGACGAGTCCTCGGAGGACCGGCGCTGCTCGGACTGCCATGGCGCGGAGGATGCGGGCCGCCAGCCGGGTCTCATGAAAGCCTTTCACCTCAACTGCAAAGGGTGCCACCAGGAGCAAAAGAAGGGGCCGGTGATGTGCGGGGAATGCCACGTCCGGCGGTAGACCGCATTCGATCGGAACTCACTATTCAGCGAGGCCAGCCATGCCCAAGAAAATTCTGATCATCGACGACGACCCCGTCATCGTCAAGTACCTGCAGGCGGTGTTCAGCGACAACGGCTACGCCACTTGCACCGCCTCGAGCAGCATGGAGGGGCTGGAGGTGGTCCGGCGGGAAAAACCGGACCTCATCACCCTGGACATCCAGATGCCCGGCGAGTGGGGTCCCCGGTTCTACCGCAAACTACGGCAGGACAAGGAACTGCGCGACATCCCGCTGATCGTCATCAGCGGCATCGACGGCGACCACGCCGTTAAAGACGCCCTGGCCTTCGTCAAAAAGCCCTTCGACCCGGAGAAACTGGTGGGCATCGTCAAGAACAGCATCGGCTGAGCGCGTGACCGAGGGGCCGACCTCCGTGCGGCTCACGGCTTCCGGTCCGCCGACGGCCCGGCCGGCAGGCGGATGACCATGGTCGTCCCCTCCCCGGGGCGGCTTTCGACCTCGACCGTCCCCAGGTGCTGGTCCACGATGCGCTTGGTCATCATCAGGCCGATACCGGTGCCGTCGGTCCCCTTGGTGCTGAAAAAGCTCTGGAACAGCCGCTGCTGCACGTCATCCCCCATGCCGCACCCATTGTCGACGACCCGATACTCGATCCCCCCCGCTTTCACCGCGACCGTGCGCAGCGCCACCCGCTTGTCCCGGCCGGCCGCGGCATTGTCGCGGCAGGCGTCGATCGCGTTGCCGAGAAGGTTCATCAGGCAGCG
>JALOPD010000354.1 GCA_025454075.1 Desulfobacterales bacterium
GCCGGCGGCGATGCCGGCGTCGATGACCGCGCCGACCCGCTCCAGTTCGTCGACCTGAATCCGCACCGTATTGGAGGCGCGGTAGCCGACGATGCGCGGAGCGTCGGGGTCCTGGCCCGCCCGCGGGGCCGGGTGGGAATAGACCGGATTCAGCGAGAGACCGGCGGTGCCGATTTTTTCGTCCGCAATCCCCTGGGCCTTGATGTCCTTGACCACCCGCTGCATGATCTGCGCGAGCTGCTTCTGAGCGTCACGGGCCTGGCTGCTCTCGACCACGGCGCCAAGGCTCACCACGGCGCGGTCGGGGGCGGCGGCCACCTCCGCGCTGCCGCGGACGGCGATGGAAGGGACGGCCGGCCCGCTCTGGGCCGCGGCCGTGGCGGCGAAGATTCCGGCCGCCGCGACTCCCGCCAGTACCCGTCGCAGCCATGGCCGGTACAAATCGGTTGATGCGCGTTGCATGTGTTCCCTCGCTCGAATCGGTGGATGGTTTACATCAATCATTCTAAGCATCAAATCGGCCGGCGACAATCCGTTCCGGGAGCTGGGCGCTCTGCGGCCGCGCGCCACGGTCAACGGGCCGCGGTGTTTTCCCGGCACAGCGCAGCGGCGGGCGGAATCCGGTCGCCGCCTTTTAGGCGCAGGGCCTCCGCGACCGACAGACGGCAGACGCGCGCGGGCTGCCCGGGGTCGGCGGTCTTCAGATAGAGCCGCGGGCTGCCGGAAGGGGGGATGGACACCAGCCAGGTGGCGAGGGTGCGCGGTCTGTCCGGATCGCTTCCGGTGCGCCAGATGCTGTCGTCCGGACCGGCGCTGCGATCCTCGCTGAACCGGATGAACGCTTCGAGGGTGAAAGGGCGCTGCGCGGTTTGCAGCAATTCCTCGATCCGTGCATAGCGCCGAAGGCTGCTGGCACCCGGTTTGCGCGCGAGTCCCTTGGGTTCGATCACGCAGTAATGATTGGTGTGGTGCAGCGTTCCGGAACGCTTTCGGTTGACCGAGCGCGGTTCGTCCGCAGCCACCTCGATGACGGCGATCTCCGTGCGGTCCGCGACCAGGTAGAACACGGGCCGGCGCATCCGATCGATCTGCTGCAGGACCTCCGCGACGCTCGCGCAGGTGCTCAATAAATGGCGGATCAGGCCTTCCCTCTGCTGAATGCGGCGGCGTTCGGCGCTCGGGAACTGGCGGGCCGTGGCGCTGACGATGGCCAGGCCCTTCTCGTTCACGCCCGCCTTGACGCCGGGTTCATCGCCGCCGACCGCAAGCAGGGCGACGGACGCGTACCCTCCGGAAGGCCTCAGAACGACCAGTTCCTGCCGGTGGTCCGGGGCCCAGTCGCGGTTCTTGGCGACCAGCGTGCCCCCGTCCGCCACCGCCGCACCGGCCGCGCCCCAAAGAGTGCAGGCCTCGGACGGCCGGAGGCTGAAAAGGCACAGGAGTCCCGCGACCGCCAGTTGCAGCATGGGTCGGGTCGATGAAACGCCGGTGCGTCGGATCGCAGTCCCCTTTTCCTTGCGCGCCGTTGCGCCCATCGTCTTGTCCCGTCAATACCCGGTCCGGTAGCGCGTGACGCTGGCTTCGTCGACGACGACCCCGATGCCCGGCGCGTGCGGCAGCTCGGCCATTCCCCGGACCGCCTCCAGCGGGCGCCGCACCACGTCGCCGGCATAAAACGGAGGGCCGAGGATCTCGGCGGCCGAAATCACGGCCGGTGTCGCGGCATAAAAATGCATGCCGGCGGCCATGCCCGGGGAGGTTTCCAGGCACCCCCCCAGAAAACAGGGGATGCCCGACGCCTGGCAGCGTTCGGCGATGAGCCGGCAGCGGAAAAGGCCGCCGCACTTGGCCACTTTGATGTTGATCACATCCGCCGCCCGCATGGCGATGCAGCGCTGGGCGTCGTGGACCGTGTACACGCTCTCGTCCGCCGCCACCGGGGTCTTCAGCCGGCGGGCCAGAGACGCCATCCCCTCCAGGTCCCAGCCCGGCAAGGGCTGTTCGATCCACTCAAGGGCGTCGTCTTCCATGCGGGCGAATACGGCCAGGGCGGTGTCCAGGTCGTAGCCGCCGTTGCCGTCGACCCGCAGGCGGACGGCGCTTCCGACGGCCTGCCGCACGGCCGCCACCCGGCGGACATCGGCGGCGGCATCCATGCCGACCTTGATCTTGATGGTCCCAAAGCCCAGTGCCACCAGCCGGAGGGCGGAATGGGCGGCTTCTTCCGGCGCCACGATATCGACCACGCCGATCAGGGGCACCTGGTCCGCGCGGCGGTCGCCGAGCAGGGCGTGCAGCGGGACTCCCGCCGCCTGCGCCGCCAGGTCGTGGGCGGCGATGTCGATTCCGGCCTTGGCCATCAGATTGAACGGCAGGCGGCCGTCCATGCGCTGGTGAATGGCGGCCAGATCGCCGGCGTCCAGCCCGATGACGGCCGGGATCAGGTAATCGGTCAGGACGTGATAGAGGGAGCGTTGATCGTAGCCGTAAACCTCCGGAAAGGTCGTGGTTTCGCCCCAGCCGATGCGGCCGTCCCGGTCCACCAGCCGAACCAGGACATGGTTCGAATGGGTGAGAACGCCCGAGGCGATTTTAAAGGGTTGCCTGAGCGCGATGCGGATAGGGATGGCTTCGCCGCTGACGATTGTCATGCAGATCCTCCTCCGGGCGCTTGTGGTCGCCGGCCGTGTCGGCTGAAGGCACGGAAGCTCCCTCGGATGACCCGGTGCGTCGCCTTCAGATGGCTCGCTCCAGCTTCTTGCGGTAAGCCCCCTCGAGCGTGATGAGCCGCTGGGCCATGCGCTCCAGGTGCCGCCGCATGGCCGCCTCCGCCGCATCGGGATCGCGGGACAGGACGGTGCGGATGATCGCGGCGTGTTCCTCCGGCCGGTGGATGACGTTTTCAGCCGGCTTCACCACCAGTATCACCTCCTCGGTCAGGCGCAGCAGCGAGCTGGCGATGGCCTGGAGCAGGCGATTTCCGCTCATCTCGGCCAGAATGTGGTGAATCCGTATCCGGCTGGAGACAAAATCGGAATGGCCGAGTCGCTCGTGCCGCTCGGCGGCGAGGGCCTCCTGCAAGCGCCGGTCGAAGTCGGCCGGCGGGGTCGAGGCCGCGGCGCGAACCGTTTCGCACTCGATCAGGATGCGCGTGCGGATCAGCTCAGCCACCGACAGCTTGCCGTAATGAAACAGGTCGAGGAAGGCGTTGTTGAGATGGTCGAAGCTGAGATCGGTCACATAGGCGCCGCCGTTCGGTCCCTGCAGAATCTTGACGAGGCCCTTGATCTCGAGCTCCCGGACGGCCTCCCGCACCACCACCCGGCTGACCTGGAACTGCTCCGTCAGTTCCCGCTCCGTAGGCAGCCGCTCGCCCGGGCTGAACCGGCCGGCCAGGATCGCGGCCTTGAGCTGGCTCACGATCTCGACCGCGATGCGGTTCTGCTTGACGGGGATGAAGGCCATGACGCCCGGCTCCGAAACGGGTTGCGCCCGGTCGAATGCGCTTGACAGACCGGATGGTGTTTGTATAACGTTAGTCCAAACAGGAGTCAACACCAGAACGGATAATGAGGTTAACGGTTGGTCGGTTCACGGTTCACGGCTGGAGAAAAACCAAAAGGAGGTGGCGTCATGCGTAGACGGTGCGGTTGGGTGATCGTGGCGGCTGTGATGGTCGGCCTTTGCGGGACGGGGATGCTCTGGGCCCAGGAAATCAAGGGTCCCATCAAGATCGTCGTGCCGTACCCGGCCGGCGGCGGTTCGGACGTGGTGGCGCGGCTCATTGCCGACAAGCTGAAGGACTCCCTGGGCCAGGCGGTCGCCGCATCGGCACGGAATACGTCAAGGGCCAGCCGGCGGACGGGGCCACCATGCTGCTCGTGAACCCGGCCCTGTTCGTTGTGGCGCCGGTGGTCTTCTCCAAGCTCGGCTACGACCCGGAGGCCGATTTCGAACCGGTCTCGCTCATCACGAAGTACCAGTTCTGCGTATCCGTGCCTGCGGTTTCGGTCATCACGGACGTGAAGGGGCTGATCGAATGGATCCAGAAGAACCCGACCCAGGCCAACTACGGCTCACCGGCCGCCGGCAGCCTGCCGCATTTCTTCGGCCTCATGATCGGCAAGGTCGCCGGCGTGGA
>JALOPD010000355.1 GCA_025454075.1 Desulfobacterales bacterium
GCCGGATCCGGAGCTTCCGGCCCACCAGGCGGCGTTCAAGGCCGGCCCGCTGAAGCAGTTCGAGCGGCATTCGCGCCTGGGGTTCATCGACCAGGAAGGGTTCATGAAGGAGGTCGAGCGGCTGCGCAAGCTCGGCGCCCGGCGCGTCACCCTCAAGACCGGGGCCTATCCCATGCGCGAGCTTGCCATGGCGATCCGCTGGTCGAGCGACGCCAAAATCGATCTGCTGACCATCGACGGCGCGCCGGGCGGGACCGGCATGAGCCCCTGGCGCATGATGACCGAATGGGGCATTCCGTCGATCTACCTGCACGCCATGGCGTACGATCTCTGCGCGCGGCTGGAAGCGCGCGGGCTGCCGGTTCCGGACATCGCCTTCGCGGGCGGTTTTTCCTCCGAGGACCATGTGTTCAAGGCGCTCGCCCTGGGCGCCCCCTACTGCAAGGCGGTCTGCATGGGGCGGGCCTTGATGATCCCCGGCATGGTCGGGAAGAACGCGGAGAAATGGCTGCGCGGCGAGGACGAAGGCCTGCCGAAGAGCGTCTCGCGCTACGGCGGGACCAAAGAGGAGATCTTCATGAACTACGAGGTGCTCAAGGAGAAGTACGGCGCCGAGGTGGTCGACAAGTTCCCGCTGGGGGCCGTCGGCA
The DNA here is from genome assembly GCA_025454075.1 of Desulfobacterales bacterium. The sequence continues at coordinate 651 of JALOPD010000355.1, forward strand.
TCTTCAACGCCACCGACAAGATCCGCGTCGGCCTGCAGCAGCTCATGGCCGGCACGCGCAACTGGGCCGTCAAGCACATCAGCCGTAGGGACCTCTTCGCGCTGACCGAGGAGTGCGCCAAGGTCACCGGGCTGCCGTATGTGATGGAGGCCTTCCGCGAAGAAGCCCTGGCCGTCATCGACGCCTGAATTCGAGACCCCTTACCGCATTGACGCAAAAGGAGAATTCCCATGCTGGACATATCGAGAATCATGTCATCGCGCGATCCGGGCGAAAAGGAATTTCATCAGGCGGTCCGTGAGGTGCTCGAGTCCGTTGCGCCGGTGCTCGAGCGGCACCCGGAGTATCGCCGCGAGGCTATTCTGGAGCGGCTCATCGAACCCGAGCGCATCATCCTGTTCCGGGTGCCGTGGATGGACGACCACGGGCAGTCCCGCGTCCACCGCGGGTTTCGCGTGGAGATGAACAGCGCCATCGGGCCTTACAAGGGCGGCCTGCGGTTCCACCCTTCGGTTAACTTGAGCATCCTGAAGTTCCTGGCCTTCGAGCAGGTGTTCAAGAACTCGCTCACGACCCTCGCCATGGGCGCGGGGCAGGGCGGGTCGGACTTCGACCCCAAGGGCAAGTCGGATCACGAGGTCATGCGCTTCTGCCAGAGCTTCATCGCCGAGCTCTTCCGCCACATCGGGCCCTACACCGACATCCCCGAGGGCGATATCGGCGTGGGTGCGCGGGAGATCGGCTATCTCTTCGGCATGTACAAGAAGCTGCGCAACGAGTTCACCGGGGTCTTCACCGGCAAGAGCCTGGACTGGGGCGGCAGCCTGGTCCGGCGCGAGGCCACCGGCTACGGACTGGTCTATTTCGCCGCCGAAATGCTCGCCACCCGCAGCCAGAGCGTGGCCGGGAAGCTCTGCCTGGTCTCCGGCGCCGGAAACGTGGCCCAGCATACCGCGGAAAAACTGATCGAACTGGGCGCCAAGGTGGTGAGCCTCTCGGATTCCTCGGGTTACATCTACGACGAGGAAGGCATCGACCGGGGGAAGCTCGATTTCGTCAAGCGGCTGAAAAACATCCGGCGGGCGCGGATCGAGGAATACGTCGACAAGTACTCGCAGGCCATGTTCGTGGAGCGGCAGACCGGTCTCGATCACAACCCGCTCTGGAGCATCAAGGCCGACTGCGCCTTCCCCTGCGCCACCGAGAACGAGATCGGAGGCAAGGACGCGGAGCATCTGACGGCCAACGGCGTCGGGCTGGTCGCCGAGGGGGCGACGATGCCCTCCACGCCCGAGGCGGTGAAGGTGTTCCTGGACAAGGGGATCCTCTACGCGCCCGGCAAGGCCGCCAACGCCGGAGGCGTGGCCGTTTCCGGCCTGGAGATGGCTCAGAACAGCATGCGGCTGAGCTGGTCGCGGGAGGAGGTCGACAGCCGGTTGAAGATGACCATGAAGCGCATCCACCGCACCTGCCTGGACGCGGCCGCCGAATACGGCAGCCCCGGCAACTACCTCGCCGGGGCCAACATCGCCGGTTTCCTAAAGGTGGTCAACGCCATGCTGGACCAGGGGCTGGTTTAGGCTGCTGGCTGGGACCGGGAGCCGCCCTCTAATAGATGGTTATCCAGAGCAGCCGGGCAGGCTCCGTGCCCGGGTTTTCCCACTGCGCCGGCGTCTCGCGGCCAAGGTAGATGGTGTCGCCGGCAGCGGCCGTTTGAGGGACGCCGCCGATCGTCAGGCGGAGGGTGCCGGACAGGACATGGCCGATCTCGGGTGCCTTGGACTGCGTGAAGTGGCCGGCCAGGGTCCGCTGCGGCGGGATCTCGATGAGGTGGGTTTCGGCGGCGAGGCCGGTCCTGCCCGGGATCAGCACCCATGCGGAACAGTCGCCGGCAGCCGGCCCGGTAAGCCGGGTCGGCAGGGCTTCCGACTTCGGGAAGACCACCCGGCGTGCTTTGCGCGGCGGATCTCCCAGGAGCGCCGCAACCTCCGCACCCAGGATCTCGGCCATCCGGTACAGGGCCGGTAGCGACGGAAAGATGAAGTTGCTTTCGATCTGCGAAATGGTGCTCGGCGTCACGCCCACCCGGCGGGCGAGGTCGGCCTGCGAAAAGGACTTCTGCAGGCGCAGGACCTTCAGCCGATCCCCGAGATCGTAAGGCCCCGAGGCGCGGTCCTGGGACTCGAAACGCACGTCGGTATCACGGGTCAGATAGGCCAGCGGCTTGTTCAGGGCGGCCGTGGCCTGGCGCTCGGCCTTGACGATGGTCATGAGGGTCTTGCCGCGTTTGACCGAAAGGTCCACGACCACCTGGGCGATTTGGTTGATGCTGGATTTCAGGCGCGGGGTGTGCGCCGCCTTCTCGATCAGCCAGTAGGCGATGGTGTTCAACTCGTACAATCGCGGGCAGGCGCGTGAGTAGAAGCGGATGACGTGCTCCTCCCCGCCCCAGAGTTCCTGCATGCCCGTCAGGCTCTCGAAGATCAGGCGCACGCCGCCCTGGGCCGCATGGACCGCCTGGTAAAGGGCGTCCGAGAAATGCTTCGACCGGTGGGGCTGCTCCAGGCATATCAGGCGCGAAGGGGGCGCATCCGATCGGCGCCGGTAGAACTGCAGGAAGACGTCTTCGCTCGCCCCCTTGCCGTGCGTGAAGGCATCCAGCACGGTCAGCGACGGCGATGACGCCAGCCGGCCCAGCTTGTCCACGAGATTTTTGGGAGAGCGGTCGACGCTGACGTAGATCACCGGCTGGCCGCGGGCTGCGGCGGCTTCGATGAGGTTGAGGCAGAACACCGGAGCGAGGCTGCCGGCGTCGTCGTACCAGATGACGTTGTCGCCGATGAAGAGCCCGCCCAGAATCTGATCCAGCTGTGCGATCCCGGTGCTTTCCGGGGATGGCCGATCGGTTTCGCCCACGTCTTTCCCCCCTGCATCCAGATGGAGACGTCAACGCTATTCGAATCGATTCAGCCTGTCAATCAGCGGCGGTGATTCCTTTTGACAACCCGCCTCTTTTTCTCCAGAATCGCTTTTCAAGAAAAACCTTTTCATCGGGGAGGAGCGGTGAAGTTCAAAGCGGCCATCTTCGACCTGGACGGGACCCTTCTGAACACGCTCGCAGATCTGGCGGATTCCATGAACCTGGTCCTGGAGCGCAATCGGCTGCCGCAGC
>JALOPD010000356.1 GCA_025454075.1 Desulfobacterales bacterium
CCGCCGGGGCGGCGGCCTCGATGCGGCCCATTCCGAGCAGCTCGTCCAGCGCCCGGCCGATCTCGGGGGTCCGGCCGGCGATGGCGTCGATGGCCTGTTTTATGTGCTCGCGTTTGATCACGGGAAGGTGAAAGGGTTCAAGGATTCAAGTGGTCCAGGGGTCAAGGGACTAAGCACGGCTGGGCCTTTCTTTTCACTTGAACCCTCGGCCCCTTGGACCCTAGACCCCTCAGGTTGCGGAAGGATGCCACTTCCACCCAAAGCCCCAACACTATTCTCAGCCGCATTCATTTAAGGGGCATCTCCACCGTAAATGCCGCGCCTCGTCCAGGAACATTGCGGACGCTGAGGGTTCCGCCCAGCCGCTCGACGATGCTGCGGCTGATGGTCAGGCCCAGACCCAGTCCTTCCGGCCGGGTGGTGTAGAGCGGCTCGAAGATTTTCTCGACGTCATTCGGGGGGATCCCGGGGCCGCTGTCGATCACCGTCAGCTGCAGCCGGCCGCCGGCGACCCGTGAGCCGATCTCGATGTCCCCGCCGTCCGGCGTCGCCGCGGCGGCGTTGCTGATGAGGTTCTGCAGCACCTGCCGCAGGCCGTCCGGGTCGCTGCACACCGTGAGCGCCGGGTCGGGGGCATCGCGGGTCACCCGGATGCGCTTGAAATGCAGCTCGCGCCGCATGAGGTCCAGGATCTCGGCGAGGAGGTCCTGGAGGTTCAGATCGATGCGGACCGGACCGGCCGAGGGCCGCGCCAGCTTCAGGCCGCGCTGGACGGCCTTCTCGCTGCGGTGGATCTCGGCGTCGATCTGGTCGAGGGTGCCCGAAATCTCTTCGGGGTCGGGCTCGGCCTGAAGGCGCTGCCTCCAGAGCTCCCGCATCCATTGAGAGGCGCTGTGGATGTTGGCCAGGCTGTCGGTGATGTCCTCCAATGCGCCCTGGGCCAGCCGGCCGCTGGACGCCAATTGGCTGGCGTGCCGCAGCTGCTGGTCCAGGAAATTCAGGTTCCGGCGCTTGGACTCCAGCATGCGCACAAGTTTGTTGGTGGTGAGCAGCACGGTGGGGATGATCAGGAGGGCGCCGAGGACGAAGGTGGCCAGGCAGATCCAGCGCACGCGGTCGAACTCGGCGAAGATGTCCGCCCGGTTCATCTCGACGATGCTCACCCAGGGCACGGTCTGGTGCCAGGCCATGGCCAGGATGCGTTCGCCGTGCTCCTCGATGCGGATGCCCTCGAAGGGGGCGATCGGCGCGATCGGCGGCGGCTCCATGGCGGTCCCGGCGGAGGGCGGACGGCTCTGGTACACCCCCTCGCGGTTGACCAGGTAGGCATCGGCCTTGAAAGCGCCGGCGCTCGCCGCGACGAAGCGCTCGAAGAAATCCGCGTCCACGGTGGCCCGCAGGATCCAGAACCGGTCGGCGTCCTGCTGTTTCACGGCGATGATGAAATGGGGGACCTGACGGTATCCCAGGTAGACGTCGCTGATATAAAGGCCCTTTTCGACCGTGGGCCGGAACCAGAAATGCTCGCGGTAGTTGCGCGTCAGCAGGTCGTAGGGCCCGACGTAGGCGCGATGGTTGCCCTCGGAATCGATGACGCCCAGGTCGCTGAAGAAGGCGCCCTCCCGCTGCAGGGAGCGGTAGGCGCGGCCCAGGCCGCCGCCGGCGGTCAGCTGATCAAATCCGATGTTGGCCGCCAGCAGTCGCAGGTCGGAGGCGCGTTCGGCCAGGAACTGATCGATGACGGTGCGGTGGTCCTGAACCTGGATGCGGAGGGTGTCGACGGCGTTGCGCTTCAGGGCGCCGGTCGTGTAGACGTAAATGGCGCCGCCCAACAGCAGCAGGGGCAGAAACGCGGCGGCGAGGAGCGAGACGACGACGAGGTTCCACAGGCTGCGGAAGTAGGGGTAGTCGCCGCTGCCGGTGGAACCCCTTGCGATGCCGTTGGCGCTCATGGGCGAGGTCTCCTATGTTGGCATAGGGCACAAGGCATAGAGCAAAGCGCATAGGGCATAGGGTAAGAAAAGATGGTTTTTTTGCTCTATGCTCTATGCACTATGCTCCATGCTCTTTGCCCTTTACCGTGCCAGATGCTGCAGGACGTCGGTCAGCCGGACGATTCCGGTGACCCGGCCGTCCTCGAGGACCGGCATGCAGCGCACGTTGTGGTCCAGCATGCGGCGGGCGACCTCGGCCAGGTTGGCCTCCGGGTCGGTGGCCACCGGATGACCCGGCCGCATGACGCTGCGAAGGGGCTCGGCCGGCAGCCGTTCCGGATGGCCGGCCAACTCGCCCCAGGCGATGGGCCGATCGGGCTGCCGGCGCTGCGCGGCGCTCATCAGGTCGCGGCGGGCGACCACCCCCTGGAACCGGTCGTGCGCGTCCAGAACGTAAAGGTCGTCCCTGGCGCCCATGCCCGGCTCGCGCATGAATACCTCGAGGGCCTTTTCCAGAGGGTCGTCGACGTCCAGGCGGATGAAGGAAGGCCAGGTGATTTCCTTGACCACCTGGCGGGGCCAGAGCACGGGGCGGCGGCGGATGCCCTCGATCTCGCGGGCTTCTTGGATCTTGGCGACCAGGTCCTCTATGTCGCAGGGCTTCATGAGGTAGTCGAGCGCGCCCGCGCGCATGGCCTCGATGCCGGTTTCCACGTTGGCGTGCCCGGTGAGCATCAGGACTTCGGTGTCGGGCGCGAGCGCCTTGATCCGGTCCAGGGCCTCGATCCCGTCCATGCCCGGCATCTTGACGTCGAGCACGACGACATCGAACCCCGGGCCGGTTTCCACGGCGGCCACGCCGGCGGCCCCGTCGAAGGCGGTCGCCACTTCGAGGCCGCGGCCGCGCAGGAGCCTGGCCAGGTTCAGGGCGAAGCGTTCCTCGTCGTCTACCAGCAACACACGGATGGGGCCGTCCATAGTGCCTCCCGGTGCGTCGGGTCCGGAACAGACACCCCGGCTCATGGCGGATTTACCATGCAGCCGGGGTGGACGCAAACCCGGAGAAAGCTCTCCGGGGCCGAGGGTTTCCTGGGTGCCGGCCGCCTTCAGGCCAGATAGAACATGATCGCGGCGGCCAGGCTGGCCATCAGGATCGAGTTGGCCAGCTTGCCCTTGCGGATCGGATGGAAGTGAGCGTCGCTCCGGCAGTGGCCGCGCGGGCAGATGTACGACCAGCCGCTGCCGGACTCGTCCCGGCGGCGCTCGACCAGCTCGCCGCAGAACCCCTCCTGCGGGCTGCCCTTGGTGCAGGTCAGGCGCTGCGCGGTCAGGTGGGCGATGAGATTGAGGACCCAGTTCCAGGTCAGGGCGATGACGAAGAGCGCCACGAGCATCGCCTGGAAGCTCGTCACCGTGAACCCGATGTCGGCCAGGGACCGGCCGATGTTCGGCATGGAAAGCGGGCCGTCCACGCGGCCGAAAAAGCCGAGATAGTAAAGCGCGAAGCTGACGGCCATCACGATCATGTTGATCCCGAAGCCGAATCTCCAACGCTGGGCGTAGCTGCTTCTCTGGTTCGGATTCATCGGTCGATCCTCTTTCTTTTTCTGCGTCATTCGTTTTTGAATCAGGGACCCCGTTGCCGGGGTCCCTTCCGCAAGGAGGTCAGCAGGCAGAGAACGGGGGTTCCTCCTTGTGAAGCCGGTGGTTCGTTACACTCCGAGCGCCTTCTTGATGTCCGGCCAGGCCTTGTAGGTGCTGTAGAAGGCCAGGATCAGGCTGTAAGCCGGCACCACGAACTGCCAGATCTTCTCCGGGAACACCCGCGTCGCCCAGGGGGCCACGACCGCGGAGAGGATGGTGGCGATCATCATCGAGGGCAGC
>JALOPD010000357.1 GCA_025454075.1 Desulfobacterales bacterium
CTTGAAGGTGAGGTTCACCGTGGGATAGGCATAGCTCACCATGCCGAGATCGGATGAGCCGAATTCATCCGAGCTGCGGAACTGGTTCTTGGCCACGCCGAGGGCCACCAGGTGCGTCTCCACCGAATCGAGCAGGGGCTGAACGGTCACCGGTGCCTTGAGGGCGACCCGGGGCTCTATGAACTCGAGCGTGGCGCCGGTTCCCAGCTCCCCCACTTTCGCGCAATTGACGATCCGGGCGTAGGCGTTTTCCATGGTGGCCGTGTCGAGGGCGCGGCAGGCGAACTCGGCCTGGGCCAGTTCCGGAACGATGTTGACGCGCTCGCCGCCCTTGAGGATGATTCCGTGGATGCGGACATCCTGGCGCAGATGCTCCCGAAGGTCATCCACGCAGTTGAAGGTGAGCAGCACGGCGCGCAGGGCGTTGATCCCCTTGTGCGGGCTGGCCGCCGCGTGCGCGGCCTTGCCCTTGAATGTGAACATGGCTCGCTTCATGGCCAGAAAACGCTGGTCCAGGCTCCAGCGGTCGGCCGGGTGGGTGATCAGCACCACGTCCGAGCCGTCGAAATGGCCGCCTTCGAGAAGCGCCACCTTGCCACCGCCCAATGAGCCGCGCTCCTCGTCGGGCGTGCCGATGACCAGGACCCGCCCGGGGGTCTGCTTCATGACCTTGGCCAGGCCCGCCGCCGCCAGGAGCCCCGACGTCGCGATGAGGTTGTGGCCGCAGGAATGCCCGTTGGGCAGCGCGTCGTATTCCAGCATGAGGGTCACCGTCGGGCCGGGCCCCTTGCCGGTCATCTCGGCCTTGAACGCCGTCTTGGCGACGCCGTCCTTGACGAGGTCCTCCGGCACCTTGAGGTCGCCGGCCACCGTGTAGCCCATTTTGGCGAGTTCTTCTTTCAGCAGCGCAGCGCTTTTGATCTCCTGCTGTCCGGGCTCCTTGAGCTCCCAGATCTGCTGCGAAACGCCCCGGCAGCTCCGGCTCGCCTCGTCGATCGCGGACATGATCTGTGTCGGGTCCGCCGCCGCGGAACCGGCAGCCACCACCAGCAGCCATGCAGACACCGTTGCCCATCCGACCAGCGCCGTCTTTTTCATTTTCCCTCCTTTTTTAGTGAATACGGCTTCAGCGAAGATGACAGTTTCTTCATGCCCGCTATCGCTCAAATTTTCAAGGAAATTGCGTGATCCGGCGGCACGCGGCCGATGGGATTCGGCGGCTGGGGGATTTCGCAGAATCGGCTGGGTTTCTGCTGACCCGCGATCCGGAATTCGAGCCATGCGGGGGGGGGCTTCGGCTAATGTTTTGCGCTCCGGCGTCCGATACTACGGTGTAGACCCCGAACACCAGCCCGGAGCGCCGGACCATGCGAGAGAAAAAACCTCAGTTTTTAAGGATGAATTCCAGCCGTGAAGAAAACCCTCCCCACCGGGAGGTCGCCTGCCCGGACTACAGAAGCTGTCTGGCCGAGGCGGCGTTTAAAAATTTCTGCCTGGACTGTAGCCTCTGCGCAGGAGCGCCGGCTTCGGGGCTGGCCCCATCCGTCGGCAGGGGCCTTCGCGTTGCGGTGATGTCGAACCCGCCCCGCATCCAGGCGCTGCCCGGCTGACCTGATCGAACTTTAGGTTGACAGGCAACTTTCCGTAGTGTATGGATGTCTATTTTATAGTTAGTATTTACAAATAGTTACATTCCAAACACCCGATGCCTGCAACCGACGAAGCACGCCATAGCCCGATCCTTGTACGCTTGTTGCTGGGCCTGACCCCCCTGGTATTCGGCGTGAGCGTCCTGTGGCTCGGCCAGGACGTTTCCTGGGACCTGCGCAACTACCATTTCTACAACCCGTTTGCGTTTCTCACCGGCCGCATGGGTCATGACGTCGCGGTTTCGCACGTGGCGACCTATTACAACCCCCTGATGTACATCCCTTATTATTATGCCGTGAGTTCGCTGCCGCCGAAGGCCATGGGGTTCATGTTAGGGTTTCTCCCCGGGTTGAACGTTTTTCCGGTCTTCGCCATCGCCCGCCAGGTGGTCGACCTCGGCCATCCCGTAAAAACCGCATGGTTCTGCCTGGCGCTGACCCTGACGGCCATGCTGGGGATGATCAACCTGGCCGAAATCGGCACGAGCTTCGGAGACAACATCCTGAGCCTGCCGGTGCTCGGCGCGCTCTGGCTGATCGTACGCTTTCGACAGCGCTTATGCGCCGCGGTCCGCTGCGGCTGGCCGATAGCGGCTGCGGCCGGGCTGCTGGCCGGTTCCGCCCTCGGCCTTAAGCAGCCGTTCGCCGTTTACTGCGTCGGGCTGTGTATCGCCTTTTTCGCGCTGCCGGCGCCGTTCTGGCGGCGCTTTGCGCTGGCCTTCATTTTCGGATTGGCCGTGCTCGCCGGAACGGCGCTCACCAGCGGATTCTGGCTCCTGGAGATGTGGCAGCGCTTCCAGAACCCGCTGTTTCCCTACTTCAACGAAATCTTTCAATCACCGTGGGGACACATCGGCTCCTACCGCGATGACCGCTTCATCCCCAAGACCCTGGCGATGTGGCTGCTGTTCCCGTTCTGGTTCACGGTCGATCCGACCCAGGTGGGCGAAGTCGGCTTCCGCGACTTGCGCTTTCCCCTGCTCTATGTCCTGTTGCTGGCGCTGCTTGTCTGTAACTTACTTAAGATGTTTGGAAAAAAAGCAAGTCCGGACGCCAGAGCCGGCAACGCCGACAGCCGGGCAATGACCCGTTTCTTCGTCGTCTTCATGGTGGTTTCATTCCTCCTCTGGATGAAAATGTTCGCCGTCTACCGCTACGCGGTCGTGTGCGAGTTCATGGCGCCCCTGACCCTTTTTCTGGTCCTGGGGGCCCTCCTCAGAAACCCGCGGCGGCAGGTCCGGGCCACCCTCGCCGCGCTGGTCTTTCTGGTCGTCACGCTCGATCCCGGCCACTGGGGCCGACGGCCCTGGACCTCCGATTATTTCGATGTGAAGCTGCCCCCGCTGGCGGCCGATCCGGCTTCGATCGTGCTGGTCACCGGCCACGACCCGGTGGCTTACATGATTCCGTTTTTTCCGCCGCAGGTTCGGTTTCTGCGAATCCAGGGCTTCGTGACCGGCCCGTCGGCCGCGCTCAACGCAACCGACCGCCTGATGACGAGCGCCCTGGCGGAGCACCGCGGACCGGTACTGATCCTGTACCGGTCCTACGAAGAGTGGCATGCGTTGAACGCCTTGGACTTCTATGGCCTGCAGCTGGACCGTTCCAGCTGTCAGCGCTTCGTCCCCGGAGTGGAACCCCAGCAGGAGCATCCGTTTTACCTGTGCCGGGTCACCCCGCGGATATCGCAGTGAGAAGGGATCCTCTCATGACCTCCGCCCGCTCCCGGAGCTATCGCCTGGCTGTGATTCTGCCCTGCTTCAACGAAGAGGCGGCCATCGCCGACGTCGTGCGCGACTTCCGGGCGGCGCTGCCCGAGGCCGTGGTTTACGTCTACGACAACAATTCCATTGACCGCACGGCCGAGCGCGCCCGGACCGCGGGCGCCGTGGTGCGCCGGGAGACCCGCCAGGGCAAGGGACACGTGGTACGGCGCATGTTCGCCGACGTGGACGCCGACATCTACGTGCTGGCCGACGGCGACGGCACCTACGACGCCGGCAGCTCGCCCGCCCTGGTCGATAAGCTCGTCGCCGAGCAGCTGGACATGGTGGTTGGCTCGCGGCTGACGGCCTACGAAGGCGAGGCCTTCCGCCGCGGCCACCGGTTCGGCAACGACCTGCTGACCGGGTTTCTGGGGCTCTGCTTCGGCCGC
>JALOPD010000358.1 GCA_025454075.1 Desulfobacterales bacterium
CGGTTTTCGATAAAGCCGACGCCGGATCAGGTCCTGCAGACGCTGAAGGAAGGCAACGAGCGTTTTGCGGTCGGCCAGTCGGCCTATCAGACCTGCGACCCGGTGCGCATCGGCCTGGCCAGCAGGTCGGACCAGGGGTTTTACGCCTACGCCACCGTGCTGTCATGCTCGGACTCGCGGGTCCCGGTGGAGCTGATCTTCGACGCCGGCATCATGGATCTTTTCGTGGTCCGCGTGGCCGGCAACGTGGCCGATACGGATGAGATCGGCTCCATCGAATACGGCCTGGCTCACGTGAAGACGCCCGTGCTGGTCGTCCTGGGCCACACCCGGTGCGGCGCCGTCACGGCGGTGACCCAGGCGGTGAACGGCCACGGTCACAAGCTGGAGCGCAACATTCCGCCGCTGGTCGACAACATCGTTCCAGCAGTCAAGCGCGCCATGGAACTGCACCAGGATGTGCACGGAGACGCCATCGTGCCGTTGGCGATCGAAGAAAACGTGTGGCAGGCCGTCGAGGACATTTTCATGCGCAGCCCGGCCGTACGCGATCTTTCAAAGTCGGGGGATGTGCTGGTCACCGGCGCGATCTACGACCTCGCCACCGGCAAGGTGAACTGGCTGCCCCAGGCGAAGGTCGCGGACATCCTCACGCGCGTGGAAGCTTCTCCGGACAGGGAAACGGAGGCGTTCGCGCACTAGGCAAGGGCGGGCACCGCGAGTCGACGGGCTCGGCCTGGAACGCGTCTGATTGCTTGACTCAATCGATTCATCCGGCGAAAGGCTGGAAGGCTGAAAGTATTTCAGCGTTCCGGCCTTTCCGTTTAAGCTTCTCAAGGAAATAGCGGTCGAACCTCAGCGCCCAGCGGGCCGAAGCGGAATCCTGGTCATCGACCTGGTCGTAGTCGGTCCTCACGTAACTCGGGCCAGCTTCCAGCGCCAGGTTCATCGGTTCGCCCTCGAAGACCTGATAGCCGAGGCCGGGACCCAGCGTGGTTCTCAGGTTGAGGTCCTTGAACCGGTCTCTCTCGACCATGCCGTTCAGATAGAAATAGAGCTTCTCGGTCAGGAAGTAGTCGTATTTGGAAAAGCCGCTGGCGTTGTCCTCCGATTCGCGCCCGTCGTCCTTGGCCCGGTTATAGGCCCCGCCCAGTGAGAGGCGGTGATTTGCTGCGCGGGCGATCATTTCGGCGTCCGCATGGCCGCTTTCCCTGTCGCTGTTGCCGGTCGCCTTGTTAAGACCCACATTGATCCGTCCGTTGACTTTTATCGGAGGCTCGTGAGGGGGATTGACCGCCTTCACAAGGACCCGTGCGACCGGCACAGGCTCTGCCCCGGCCTCTGCGGTGAGCCTGAGAAGCCCTGGAGTGTCGGCCGGCACCGGAACGCCCCGGATCGTCGATCCGTCCAGGAGCACCAGGTTGATCGGCGCATCCGAGAAAAGCCGCTCGACATGGTCCCAGTCGATGCTCAGCCGGCCAGCGAAATCGGTGTCGAGAACCAGCTTGCCCGCGTTCATGGAGACGATGCGGCCCGAAAGGTGGTTGCCGTTTTTCAGATAGACCTCGTCAGCCGGCGCCGCCGGCGGCAGGATCAGCGACAACAGCCCGGCCGCCGCCAAAATGATTGCCAATCGCTGCATTTGTCCCTCTGGCGTCGCCGATGATTTTCAACCGGGCTCCTCCCCGGACCTCCTGCTCAACCCTGTCAGACGCCATTCGGCCGCAAGTCAAATGTGCGGTGCAGCCAGGGTCGCCTCAATGGGCCCTGTCGGCTTGATGATTGAGCTGGCGCGTGAAATCCTGTAGGAGGGTCTGAAACGCCTTCGCGGAGAGATCCTGGTCCGACAAGGAGGGTTCCGGCATGACCCACGCCCTGCACCGTCACCTGACCGCGGCCAACCCATGCATGGTCCGCGGTGAAGGCATCTATCTCCATGATTCCGACGGCAGGCGCTACATCGACGGCGCAAGCGGCTCCTCGCTGGTCTGCAACATCGGCCATGGCGTCCAGGAGGTGGCTGCCGAAATGGCCGTTCAGGCGGCGCAATTGGCATACAACCCTTTCCACTGCTCCCACTCCCGGGCCTATGAGGACCTGGCCGAACGGATCGTCCGGCTGGCGCCGCCGGGATTCGGCACGGTCTTCGCGGTCAGCTCGGGGTCGGAGGCGGTCGAGAACGCGGTCAAGTTCGCCCGCCAGTACCAGGTGGCCCGCGGCGTCCCCTCGAAGCACCTCGTCATCAGCCGCTGGCAGTCCTATCACGGCAACACCCTCGCCGCGCTCGCCTATTCGGGGCACACCGGCCGGCGGCGCAAGCACGCGCCGACCCTCAAGGACGCGGTTCACATCCCGCCGGCCTTCTGCTACCGGTGTCACTTCGAATTGAGCTATCCCTCCTGCGGCCTGAAATGCGCCCGTGCGCTGGAGACTGCGATCCTCCAGGAGGGACCGGAAAACGTTTCGGCCTTCATCGCCGAGCCGGTGGTGGGGGCCGCCCTGGGCGGCGCGCCGGCGCCGCCGGGCTATTTCCAGAAAATCCGTGCGATCTGCGACGCATACGATGTGCTCTTCATCGCCGACGAGGTGATGTGCGGCCTGGGCCGGACGGGCGCCAATTTCGCGATCGACCACTGGGCGGTCGCGCCCGACCTGATCGCCGCCGGCAAGGGTCTGGGCAGCGGGTATTTCCCCATGGCCGCCTGCCTCGTCTCCGACTCGGTCGCCGACACGATGCAGGCCAGAGGGGCGGCTTTCGAAGGGATCCACACCTGCTGCGGCCATCTCCTGGGAAGCCGGCTGGCGACCGTGATCCTGGGGTACCTGGAGCGCCACCATCTGGTGCGCAACGCCAGGGAGCAGGGCGAGCGCCTGCTGTAGGGGCTCGCGGTGCTTAAAGACAGCCGGCCGTCGGTCGGGGATGTGCGCGGGCGCGGGCTGATGTGCGGCGTGGAGTTCGTGAGGGACCGGGCCGCGAAGCAGCCTTTTCCGCCCGACTGGAAGGTTGCCGAGCGCGTCATGGACGCCTGCATGCAAAGGGGCCTGATCGTCTACCCGGGCCACGGCACCGTGGACGGCGCCGCCGGCGACCATCTGCTGATCGGGCCGCCGCTCGTGATCACATCGGACCAGGTCGACGATGTCGTTTCGATTCTATCCGATGCCCTCGACGCGGTCGAAAGAGAGCTTTCGGCTTAGCGTTCCTGCGCCGGAAAAGGCGAACCCGCATGGCCATCTGGGTGGCGGCGAAGCGCTTTGATATTTTTGCGGGGGCGGCTTTCCGGCCGCGATCTCCGGGCAGTGGATGTTTCGCGGCTGGGAAGCCGCTCCCACAAAGAACAGCCGACAAGCCACAACCCGTTTCCTGCGAAATCATGCCGGTTGCATTTTTGCCGATCAGGCTTATCATAGCGTGCGCATCCCGCCGGCAGCGGCGGGATGTGTTGTTTTCAACGCCCGGCTGAAGCCTGGTTAGCAGTTAAAATTTCACATAAATTCAAGGAGAAAAAAATGGCGGATCGTTCGCAGTTTACGCTCTACAGCGGCGCCCATCGCGGGGCGGAGTCCGAATTCGGCAGGCAGGCCGAGTGCTGGGGCGTCCGGGAGGTCAATTTTTCATTCGATGGGCACGTGCTGGAACGGACGCGCGGCGTCCGGGTGCTGGGATCGGCCGAACTGGACAAGGGGGACGTCAGCATGGAAATCGTCTCGACCCGGATGGGCCGCACCTATTCCAAGGCGGACAAGATCCGCAAGGTCATCCAGTCCATCTTTCACATGATCAACAACGGGTACCAGGTC
>JALOPD010000359.1 GCA_025454075.1 Desulfobacterales bacterium
AGCGACATGGTATCCTTGTCGAGCTCCGCGAATTCGCGGATGATCACGCGTTTGTTGTCATCGTCTCTAACAATTTCGTATTTTTGTTTCATCAGCGATGGCTTCCTTCCAGGGAATCACATCAATCTAATAAGATTTTATTTTTATCGCTTACTTTTGCATATGTCAACAGCCGCGGGAGCCGCTGCACCTGGTCCCGGCATGAAGAGGCGCGCCGTTCCGGCATGGCATTTCAAGCGGCCGGATCCCATGCTGCAAAAATTATTGACCTCCAGCGCCGGCAGGTGCTAAAAATATAAATTCGCCCGGAGGGATGGCTGAGTGGTCGAAAGCGGCGGTCTTGAAAACCGTTTCCCGGCAACGGGACGTGGGTTCGAATCCTACTCCCTCCGCCATAAAATCACAATATTTGTATTTAAAAACAATCTTTGGCACTAAAGGTTTTACGGAGAGATGGCCGAGTAGGTCGAAGGCGCTCGCCTGCTAAGCGAGTATACTCCGAAAGGGGTATCCCGGGTTCGAATCCCGGTCTCTCCGCCACATCGATCGCTGAAGCCACTTTGCATTCCTCAAAGTGGCTTTTCCATTCTAAACTTTCTAGGCTTGACAGCCGCAGACCAAGCTATTACTCTAACTCCAGTAATTTATATCATATCAAACGGTTAGCTTTTATCTAGCTAAAGTGGACAGCATTCCTTTGAAACTACAGCGACTAACGGCAACAGGCGCGGCCATCCTGGTTCTAAATGTTGCGGCCATCGCCGTCGCGTCAACCCCGGCCATGCCGCCTCCTGAGTTGCAAAAGGCCCGGGATGACCTCAGACTCAGCCAGGAGACCCGCGACCGGATCGCATCTGAGGTGGCAGCTCTCAAAGCATCCGGCAAGGCCTCGCCCGAGGTGGTAACGGCCTACGAAACCTATTTGGCCCGGGTGCAGGACATGGTCGTCGAAAACCAGAATCTGGTGGCCCGGATGGAAACGGCCTACAGCGCCCACCCAATCCCGTCACCTGCTGCGACCGTGCCGGCACCCGGAGCGGAGCCCGAGGACCGGCTCAAGGCGCTCGACCGCCAGTTCAATGAGTCCCTGGCCGCCTTCGACGATATGCTGTTGAAAGAACTGCGGATCCTGCAGGCCGCTTCAGCCAGACGCATGCAGGGCTTGGCCGAAGCGGCGGCGGAAGCGGGCCGGCAGGCCGGAGAAAAGGGTCGGGGCGCAGCCGCGGAGAAAGGTTCATCGACAGAAGGCAGGGAGCGCGGCTCTCCTGGCGCCGCCAAGGATGAAAGGCCCGGCGCCGGCAGCGACCAGGCCAAAACCTCAGGAAGCGGCAAACCCGGCGATGCCGCCGGCGCTTCCCAGGAGGCTGGCGGTTGGGGGTCGGGGGGCACGGGGGCGCCGCCCAGCACCTATACGCCGAGTGCGGATGACGATATCGTGGCCCGGCAGCTGCGTGAGGCGGCCGAGAGGGAAACGGATCCCGAGCTCAAGGCCAAGCTGTGGAAGGAATATGAAGAGTACAAGAAGAGCCAGGCCAAACCTTGATGGCTTTGCAGCGGTGCTGGTTTTGCTTTGCTGCGCATTGTTGACGATGGCGTGCGCCACGACGAAGGTCGGCCCGACCGCCATTCTGCAGGCGCCGCGCGAGATTCCCGAGGAACAGCTTCTGGATGTCGGCATTGTCGTTTTTTCCTCTGAGCCGATGACCGCGGAAAAGGCCCGCAAGGAAGGCACCCATAGCGAGATTCGCAAGGCGGAGCAGAACTTCCTTCCCTATCACCTCAAGGCCACTCTGCAGCAAAGCAGCCAATGGGGCGCCATCCGGGTGTTGCCCGGGGAGACCGAAAGCGTCGATCTCCTGATCAAGGGCAGGATTCTGCAATCCACCGGCGAAACGCTCGCCCTGCGGATCGAGGCCCGCGATGCCACCGGAAAAGTCTGGCTGGACAAGGCCTATGAAGCCGAGGCCGCCTCCGCCTCTTACGCCGCCCTCCAGCCGGGGGAGAAAGACGCCTTCCAGGATCTCTACAACCGCATCGCCAATGATCTCGCCGAACAGCGCCTGAAGCCCCCCCCCGAAGAGGTCAAAACCATCCGCACCGTCGCTCAGCTCAAATTCGCGAATCGGTTTGCACCCGAGACCTACGAGGGCTACCTGAAAAAGGGTTCGGGCGACAGCCTCGCCGTCAACCGCCTGCCGGCCGAAGGCGACCCCATGATGAGCCGGCTGCTGCAGATCCGCGAGCGGGAGCATCTGTTCACCGACACCCTCAACCAGCAGTACGAAGGCTTTTACCTGCGGATGTGGCCGTCCTATGAAAACTGGCGCAAAACCAGCCTGGACGAGCAGCTGGCGCGGACCAAGATCGAACGCGATGCGCTCATCCGCCAGGTCGGAGGCGCGCTGCTGTTGGCCGGTGCGATCGCGATGGGCGCCAGCCGAAGGGAGATCGGACCGCTTGAAATCGGCATGGCCGTCATCGGCGGCCAAGTGATCGTCAACGGCTATAACATCTCGAAGCAGGCCGAAATGCACTCCGAGGCCATCCGCGAACTGAGTGAAACCTTCGGCAGCGAGATGAAGCCGGTCCTGGTCGAGTTCGAGGGGCAGAAGTACGAACTGACCGGCCCGGCCGAGGAGCAGTTCAAGCGCTGGCGCGAACTGCTGCGCGAAATCTACCGGGCCGAAACCGGTTTCGGCGGGTGAGAGGGCGGCATCCAATGCGGTTTTCAGCGCGTCGCATCGTTTAACCTTCGATGGACATCCATAAAACGACACCGCCGCCGGGGGAGGAAATCATCGCCCCGATTCGCCTAAAGGCCTCGGGCTCCAGGCGCGAAATGCCTCCGGGCCGGGGCGGCCGCCGGATGGCGATGGCCGGAGCGCTGCTGCTCGTCGCCCTGTCTGCAGCGGGGTTCTGGTGGATCGACTACCTGTCCCGCCACCCGGCCCAGGCGCCCGCTGAGCCGCCGCCGGCAGAGGTCTCGGCCGTTTCGCCGCCGCCGGCCGAGTCTCCGGCCGAAAGCGCCTCACCCCCGCCGCCGGCTCCGGCGCCGCTTGAGACACCGGCACCCCCGGTCCTCACGCCGGACCCCGCAAAGGCCGAGGCCGTCAAACGGCTGATCGCCTCGGCCGACCGCCTCGCCGCCGCCGGCAGCCTTTCTTCCGCCCAGGCCGACTTTCAGGAAGCCCTGCGGCTGGACCCTCAGTCCCGCGAGGCCCGTGCCGGGCTGCAGCGGGTGAAATCCCGGATGGCCGAAGAGGAGTTTCGGCGCTGGATGGCGGAAGGCCTAGCGGCCCTGAATGCGGGCGACGCCGCCGCCGCCCAGGCGCGGCTTCTCAAGGCCAGGGCGCTGCGGCCGGACGCCGCCGAGGTGAAAGAGGCCCTGGCCCAGGCCGAAGGCAGGCTGCGTTCGGCGCGGATCGAAGCCCTGCGCCGGAAAGCGTCTGCCGGCGTGCAGCGCGAGGATTGGGCGGACGCGCTGGCGGCCTATGAAGAGGCCCTGGCGCTGGAGCCCAACCTGCAGTTCGCGCTGCAGGGCAAGGAGCACGCATCGGCGCTCGCGGGGCTGGAGCGCCGCATGGCGTTTTTTGTGGGGCAGCCGGAAGTGCTCGGCTCCGACACTCAGCTGGACCAAGCCGTGCGACTGCTCCAGGACATCCAGGCGGCGCCGCCGGCCGGGCCGCGCTTCGCGGCCGAGGCGGAAAAACTGAAAGCCCTGGTGCAAACCGCGAAAACCCCGGTGCGCATCACCATCGAGTCCGACCAGCTGACCGATGTGTCCGTCTATCGCGTCGGCAAACTCGGCCGTTTCGACGCGCGCGATCTGAGCCTCCGCCCCGGAACCTACATCCTGGTAGGATCGCGCGACGGCTACCGGGATGAGCGCCTGGAGCTCGTCGTCAAACCCGGTCCGGACCCGATCCGCGTCACGCTCATCTGCCGGGTAAAGGTCTAGCGGCCTGCGGCCGCGGCAGACAGGTGCGAGAGAAAGCATGCCGGAAGAACCCCGATCCGCAGACAGCCGGCCCGAACCGATCGCGGTTCA
>JALOPD010000360.1 GCA_025454075.1 Desulfobacterales bacterium
TCCTTCTGCATTCCACCGGAATCGGTAATGATGGCCCTGGCGGCCTGTTGCAACGCGACAATGTCCAAAAACGGAAGCGGATCGACCAGCGTCACGCCGGTCAGACATGGCTTCAGCCGATGCGTTGCAAGAGCCGCGTTCGTCCGTGGATGCACCGGGAACACCACCGGCAACATGGAGGCGACTTCCGCAAGCCCGAGGCAGATCTCCCGCAGCCGGTTGGCGTCGTCGGTGTTCTCGGCGCGGTGGCAGGTGGCCAGGGCGTACTCGCCGGCCCGCAGGCCGAACCGCTCCATGACGTCGCTGCGCTGCCGGGCGCGGTCGCGGTAGAACAGCGCCACGTCGTACATCACGTCGCCCACATGATGCACGCCCGCGGTGATCCCCTCGGCCGCGAGGTTCTCCACCGCCGTGGTTGTCGGACAGAACAGCAGGCTGGACACGCGGTCGGTCAGCAGCCGGTTGATCTCTTCGGGCATCCGCCGATTAAAGGACCGTAGCCCGGCCTCCACGTGCGCCACCGGCACATGCAGCTTGACCGCCGCCAGCGCGCCCGCCAGGGTCGAGTTCGTATCCCCGTAGACCAGCACGATGTCGGGCTGCTCGGCCAGCAGCACGGTCTCGATCGCCTCGAGCATGCGCCCCGTCATGGCGCCGTGGCGGCCGCCCGCGATGCCCAGGTGGTGGTCCGGCGGAGGAAGGTCCAGTTCCTCGAAAAAAACCCGCGACATGCGGGCGTCGTAGTGCTGACCGGTATGGACCAGCACCTCGCTGATCCGGCCGGCGTAGTCGTTGCGGATGACGCGCGAAACGGCGGCCGCCTTGATGAACTGGGGTCTGGCGCCGACGATCGTGGCGATCCGGATGCCCATGCCGCGTCCGCTAGTCCAGGGGGGCTTCGGCCGCGCGCGGCTTCAGCGCGATCCCGTCGGTCGATTTCTGATAGGCGTTGCCGCAGGCCACGCACTCGAGATCGTCGCTCAGGCGCTCCCCGCAATGGCACATCCACCCGATCTGCTTGGCGGGGTTGCCGAGCACGAGCGCGTGGTCCGGCACGTTGCGCGTGACCACCGCCCCGGCCCCGACGAAGCAGCGCCGCCCCAGGGTGGTACCGCACACGATCGTGGCGTTGGCGCCGATGGTGGCGCCCTTCTTGACCGTCGTCGGCCGCACCTGGTCCATCTTCGGGATTTCCGCGCGCGGATTGTAGATGTTGGTGAACACCATCGAGGGGCCGCAGAACACCCCGTCGGCGAGCGTGACGCCCTTGTACACCGAGACGTTGTTCTGGATCTTGCAGTTCTGGCCGATGCTGACATCCGGCCCGATGACGACGTTCTGGCCGATGTTGCAGCGCTCGCCGATGGTCGATCCCGGCAGCACGTGGGAGAAATGCCAGATTTTGGTGCCGGCGCCGACCACCGCACCCGGGTCGACGATGGCGGTCTCGTGAACGAACGCGCCGGCGGTCATCGCCGGGCGGTGCCGCGCCGCGGGCGGCGGGCCGGCGTCCCTGGCCGACGGGGGCTCCTTCTTGCCGTCCAGCCGGATGCGCTTGCCCTGCTGGTCCATCGAGGCCTGGCTCGCGTTCAGGACCCGCAGCACCCGCAGGCCCTCGCTTCCGTCCGTGGCCGGCCGCTCGCCGCTCAGGATGCAGTTCAGGAAATGCAGGCACTCGCGCCGGAGCGGCTCCTCCCGGGGGTAGTCCACCGGCTCCGGCTGCGCCTTCACCGGCACCGGCAGGTTGTGGTGCCACTCGATGCGGTGCGGGAACACCTGCAGCTTGTCCGGCCAGTCGAGAGTGTCGTCGAACACCACCATTTTGCGGTTGCCGACCACCACGAGCTTCTGCTCCTTGAACGGGTGCAGCCAGGACACGAAGATGTGCGCCTTGAGCCCGCTCGAAAACTCCAGGTGGGTGGTGGTCACGTCGGCGATGCGCTGATGCAGGTAATAGCCCCCGGTGGTCTGGATGCTTTCGGGCTCCTCCCCCGCCAGCGCCAGGATCATGGAGATGTCGTGCGGCGCGAACGACCAGAGGATGTTTTCCTCCCGCCGGATTTTTCCCAGGTTCAGCCGGTGCGAGTAGATGTAGTTGATCCGGCCCAGCTCGCCGGAGGAGGCCATCTCCTTGAGCTTGATGAAGGCCGGGTGATACTGCAGCAGATGGCCCACCATGAGCACCCGGCCGCGCTGGTCGGCGATCTGGATGAGCTCGCGGCCTTCGGCTTCGTTCAGCACGAGCGGCTTCTCCACGTACACGTGCTTGCCGGCCAGAAGCGCTTCGCGCGCCAGGAAAAAGTGCGTTTCCGCCGGCGTGGCGATCACGACGCCCTGGATGTCGTCGCGCTTCAGAACCTCGGTGAGCGCGTAGGCCGGCTCGACGCCGGGATTCTGCTCCTGCAGCGCGGCCAGCGCGTTTTCGTTCTTGTCGCAGATCATTTTCAGCGCCCCGATCTGCTGAAAATTCCGGACCAGGTTCTTGCCCCAGTACCCGGTGCCGATCACCGCCACCGGCGGCAACTCCTTGCTCACGTTCGGTTCCATGGCTCTCACCTCACATCGCTATCCGCTGGAAGGCCGCCGCGACGGCTTCCTGGTCTTCGGGTTTCAAATAGGGGTGCATCGGCAGGCTGAAGATCCGGCGCGAGGCATCCTCGCTGCGGGGAAAATCACCCTCGCGGTAGCCGAGACCGGCGAAGGCGGTCTGCAGGTGCAGCGGTTTGGGGTAGTACACGGCCGTGGGGATGCCGGCCTGCTTGAGCCCCTCCTGCAGGCGCTGCCGGTGCGCGGACGACGCTGCCAGAACCGAGTACTGCGCCCACACGGAGGTGTAGCCCGCCGGCACCCGCGGCACCGTCACGCTTGCCACGGCGCCGAGCAGCCGGCCGTAGCGCTCGGCGACTTCTTGACGCAGCCGGATCTCCTCGCCGAAGATCGCGAACTTGGCCAGCAGAATCGCAGCTTGGAGCGTGTCCATGCGGCCGTTGATGCCCACGCGCACGTTGTCGTACTTGTCCGTGCCCTTTCCGTGCACGCGCAGCGAATCCATCACCGCCGCCAACTGCGCGTCGTCGGTGAAGCACATGCCGCCGTCGCCGTAGCAGCCGAGCGGCTTGGCCGGGAAGAAGGACGTGCAGCCGATGGGCGCCAGGGCGCAGGCCTTCCGTCCGTTGAGTTCGGCGCCGAAGGACTGCGCCGCGTCCTCGATCACGACGGCGCCGTGCGCGCCGGCGACCGCGCTGATCGCGGCGTAGTCCGCCGGCAGCCCGAACAGATCGACCCCGATCACGGCCTTGGGCTTCAGAGCGCCCGCGCCGTTGGTCGGGAGCGGGTGCTCCCCGGGGCGCCCGTCAGCGGCGGCGGCCATGGCGGCCGCCAGCTGCCGCGGGTCGAGGTTGAAGGTGTGCGGGTCGATGTCCACGAACACCGGTGTGGCCCCCAGCAGCTGGATGACCTCGGCCGTGGCGATGAACGTGAACGGCGAGGTGAAGACCGCATCGCCCGGCCCGACGCCGCAGGCCATCAGCGCCAGCAGCAGGGCGTCCGTCCCCGAGGCGCACGACACGGCGTGCGAAACCCCGCAAAAGCCGGCCAGCTCCTTTTCCAGGGTCCTGATTTCCGGCCCCATGATGTACTGGCCGTGATCGAGGACCCCCATGATCCCCTTTTCAATCTGCGTTCGAATGCGGCGCTGCTGCGCCGCCAGATCAATGAATTGCATCGTTTCCCCCTTGCGCATCCAAGCATGAACCGTTCGTCAGAGGAGCTCCACAATTTTCTTTTCAAACTGCTTGAAATCTTCAAGGTTGTTCTGAACGATTTCAGCTAATGTCATCTGGTCAGCTCGAACTCCAGCAAATCTGCAATGCGCGCCACATTCAGCCAGCCGGAGCGGAGCCAATGCTCAAACGCCTCTGTTTCGTTCTCAGCAACCTTTAAT
>JALOPD010000107.1 GCA_025454075.1 Desulfobacterales bacterium
CAACAACTGCGAGTACTGAATCCACTCCCACAGCGCCGCCGTGAAGCGGCTCGGGCTGGACAACGAGGCCATCGGCGAGATCGTGGCCGTGGTGGACGTTTTCAACGGGACCAACCGGATCGCCAACGCCTACCAGGTCGAACCGGACGTGACGCCGAGCCCGGACTGATGCCACCGGGACGTCCATGAAACGCTGGGTGATGATCGAAGAGATATTTTCTCTTCGGGAGGACATCCGCTTGGACATCATCATCGACACCACGCAGCACAGCGACTGGGAGCAGGTGCGCGCGATCTACCTGGACGAACTTATGGCATCGTCCGAGCGCCACGGCATCTGGACCCTCTACGGCAGCACTTTTCCTGAAAACGAAGCCAGCCTGCGGGCGCAGTCGGCCTGCGGGTTCCGGGTGATGGGCCGCCGCGCACGCATTGCCCAGCGCCACGGTGCCTGGCGCGACACGATCATCACCGAGCGCCGCAGCAAAATCGCAGGGGTGTGAATAGGAGGGAAGACGACATGATCTACGATCGATTTGAGAACCTGCATCTCTATTGCCAGCCGGGAACGCGCCTGCACCGGGCGCTGGTGCATGCCCGCGATGTCGCGCGCAGCGTTGCCGACGGCCGCATGGATATCGACGGCGACCGGCTGTACGCGTCGGTCTCCACCTACGAGACCGGCTCGCGGGAGGAGCGCCGCTTCGAAGCCCACAGGAAGTACATCGACGTGCAGGTGCTGCTGGAGGGCGAGGAGTGCATCGATGTGTCGCTGGACAGGGACCTCCCCACGCTCGAAGCCTACGACGAGAAACGAGATGTGATGTTCCTGAATTCGCCCCAGCACGCAGCATCCCTGCCGATGAGACCCGGGTGGTTGGCTGTTTTTTACCCGCACGACATCCATCGTCCGGGATGCCACCTGCTGGGAAAGCGTCGGGTTCGCAAAATCGTGATGAAGGTTGCCGTCGAATGAACGGCCGTGGAGGTCTTAGATGAAAAAAATCGGGCTCATCGGCGGCATCGGCCCCGAGTCGACGCTGGATTACTACCGGCTGATCATCCGCGCCTTCCAGGATCGAAAATCGGCCGACTACCCGGAGATTCTTGTCTACAGCGCCAACCTCAGCGAGCTCCTGAAACTGATGGAGGAGAAGCGCTGGGCGGATTTGGCGGAATGGCTGCTCCACAAGATCGAGGCGCTCCGGAAGGCCGGGGCGGAATTTGCCGCGATCGGCTCCAACAGCCCGCACGTGGTCTTCAATGCCGTGAAAGCCCGCGCGCCCCTGCCGCTGGTGAGTATCGTCGAGGCAGCCTGCAACAAGGCGCAGGAGATGGGCGTAAAGCGCCTGGGGCTCATGGGCACGGCGTTCACCATGCAGGCCGATTTTTTCCAGAAACCCTTCATCGCCAAGGGGATGAGCGTGGTCGTGCCGGAGCCGGATGACCAAGAGCTGATCCACCGCAGGCTTTTCACCGAAATCGAGCTTGGGATCATCAAGGATTCGACCCGGCAGGAGCTGCTGGCCGTGGCCAAACGCATGATCGATCGCCACCGTATCGAAGCGCTCATCCTGGGCTGCACGGAGCTGCCCCTGATTTTGACGAAAGACGAGTTCGGGATCCCGTTCCTGAACACCACGGCCATCCATGCCGAGGCCATGGTCCTCACCTCGCTGGGCTTCAGGCCGGCTTTTCCAGGTAGCGCTTGATCTTCCGGGTGGTGGTCTTGATGAACTCCGTCTCGCGGATGGAGACATCGCGTACGCGCTTGAAGCTCGGCAGCCTCTCGTTGACGCGGCGCACCACGTTATGGATCAGCCCCTGGATGTCGTCGGCCGTCAGCGTGCCCTGGCCGTGGGTTGCGTGGATGTACTCCACGGCAGGCACGATGATAGCCGCCACCACCGCGTCATCGCCTTCGCGCGGGTCGGGTTTGGCGTAGACCATGGATTCAAGGACGTAAGGGCTGAGGTTGAACAGACTCTCGATTTCTTCAGGGTAGACGTTCCGGCCGTTTTTAGTGATGATCACGTTCTTGGCGCGACCGGTGATGTGAAGGAAGCCGTCGCGGTCGATATAGCCCAGGTCGCCCGTGCGAAAGTAGCCGTCCGCTGTGAAGACCCGGGCGGTTTCTTCCGGCTGCTCGTAGTAGCCGAGCATGACGCTCGGCCCTTTCACCACGACCTCCCCCACCCCTTCACGGCCGGGCTGGTGAATCCGCACGTCGACCCCCGGCAGCGGCAGGCCGGCCGCGTCGTTCTTGCAGGCCCGGTCTCGGTTGCCGGCAACGAGCGGGGAGCATTCCGTAAGCCCGTAGCCTTGGAGAGTGGCAATGCCCAGGTCGCGAAAGCCTTTGGCCACTTCCGGGTTGAGCGCGGCGGCGCCGCAGATGAACAGGCGCAGATGGGGCCCCAGGTTTTCCAAAACAGCCCTGAACAGCCGGCGCCGCAGGTCGATGCCGATGCGCCGCAGGCCGTTGCTGATTCTAAGCGCCAGGCGCAGTTTGCCGGCCGCCCCCTTCTTCTCGGCTTCGGCCCAGATGCGCTTGTGCATGGCTTCCAGCACCAGCGGCACGACGACCATCATCGTACAGCCCGACTCCTTGAGGTTGCGCGGGATATGGCGCAGCCCGTCGCAGAACGCGATGGCGGCGCCGCTGTAGACGGGACACAGGAAGCCGCAGGTGCACTCGTAAGTGTGGTGGATGGGCAGGATGGACAGGGCGATGTCGCCGGGCCCCAGGCGGACCGTGGACATCACCGCCATGAGGTTCTCGCAGAGGTTGCCGTGCGACAGCTGCACCGCTTTGGACTCCGAAGTCGTCGCCGAAGTGAACAGCAGAACGCTCACCGCGGCAGGGTCCGGTTCCGCGTCCACGTAGTCCCGGAAGCCGGCCCGCACCCGGTCGTGGCCGCGTGTGAGCAGGCCGGCGAACGCCTTGAAGCCGTTCTCATCCGAGGCCAAGCCCATGTCGATCCAGTGCTCGACGAAGTCGACCTTGCCGGCGATCGAGCGTATGACCTCGCGTTTGCTCTCTGCGAAGACGACCGTGCTCACCCGCGCCCGCTCCAGGCAGCGGACGATCTCCTCCTCGGGCAGCTCGCGGTCGATGGGAACGATGATGCCCACCCCGTTGACCACCGCCAGATACGTGGTCACCCAGGCATACTGGTTCTCGCCGATTACGGCGATCCGCCGGCCCTGCTGACCGAGGTCAAGGAGCGCGGTGCCGAAGGCGTTCACGTCGGCCTGGAACTGCCGAAAGCTCACCGGTTCATAGGCGGCGGCGGGGTCCTTTTTGCGCAGGAAGGCAGGCTTGTCTCCGAATTCAGCGACACTGCCGGCCAGCATGTCCTTCAGGTCGCTGATGCGGCGCACGTCGTAGAGGGGGATGTTTTTCATGGGTGACCCTCCGGCGGTCACTTAAGTTGAGGATCAAAACCACATCCGGCTGTTGCTGTCAATCCGTGGGTGCGGTGCCGACGTGTGAAAATGGGTTGAGGTGCACAACAAAGTCCTTTATAATTGCACGCTTCGATCGCACGCAGGCGGCGTGTCTATCGCCTATGTTCAAGGGGCTGTCCGGATGGGGTTTTCCGAAATTGTCGGCAATACCGGTTTTTGGATTGCGGCGGCGGTGGCGCTTCTGGCAGGCTTCATGCGCGGGTTCGTGGGCGTGGGCTCAGGGATGCTCATGGCGCCGGTGTTTGCGATCCTCTTCGGACCGCTGCAGACCGTGGGGATGGTCATCATGCTCGACGCGTTGGTCACGGCCCAGCTGCTGCCTTCGGTGCGCCGGCTGATCGAGTGGCGGGTCATCATCCCCATGGCAGGTGCGGCGGCCCTGCTCATGCCGGTCGGCACTTGGCTGCTGGTGACCATCGACCCGCAGGTCATGGCCCGGTGCATTGCCTGTATCGTGCTGGTGTTCGTGCTGCTGCTCATGACGGGCTGGCGCTACCGCGGCCCAAAACGGCTCGGCATCACCCTCGGGGTCGGCGGGATTTCAGGGGTCCTGATTGCCGCCACCAGCATGGGCAACCCGCCGGTCATCGTCTATTTTCTGTCCGGCCCGGACACCGCCGCCGTCAACCGGGCGAACTTCACCGGTTACTTCGCCGTCACTCTGGCCACGCTGCTGGCGATGATGACGGCCAGAGGGCTGATCGATGCCGAAACGGTCCTGCGCACGGGGCTTCTGGTGCCTGTTTTCGCAGGTTCCGCGTGGCTGGGAGCGAAGTATTTTTACATGTCGACCGACCGGCGCTACCGGCAGGTCGCCCTGGGGCTGCTGCTCTGCGTGGCCGTTTACGGGATCTTGCGCTGAACCTGGAGAGGAGTTTTTACCATGAGCGACGTGAAGGAAGCTGTCGATCTGTTCATATCAGGGTGGGCCTGATCGCAGGCGATACTGGCCGTGTACGGCCGGCGATTCGGCCTGGGGCGGGAGACCGCGTTGCGGATCGGTGCGGGGTTTGCCGGCGGCATGCGCATCGCCGAGACCTGCGGCGCCATCACCGGCGCCATCATGGTCCTGGGCCTTTGCCGGGCCACGGCCGAATCCACCACTGCGAAGCGGCGCGAGCCGGTCTACATGGCGGTCCAGCAATTCATGACCGAGTACGAGCGGCGCAACCGCACATTGATCTGCCGCGACCTGCTCGGCTGCGACATCCGCACCGAGGAGGGCCTGCGGGCGGCTAAGGAGCGCGGCCTCTACAAAACCGTCTGCCCCAGAATGGTTCAGGATGCGGCGGAAATATTGGAAGTGTTGATCCGTGCAGAGCCGGTCCTTCCGGCTAACGCCCCAACCGCGCCATGACCTCGCGCACGATCTCGCCCACGAGGTCCTGCATTGGCGGGGCGTCCGTCCTTCCCGAGGCGGCGGCCGGCCGCAGGCCCAACAGCTTCGCCGCGTTGTCGTACATGATCTTCTGCTTCACCTCCGGGTTGAACGGCAGCTTCTCGTAGTTCTTGAGGGCGATCCTGAAATCCACGAACGGGTGCGCGCTCGCGTAGAGGATCTTGTCGCCGATCATGGTGTTGGCCGCCTCGACGTAGGCCTCGGCCATGGGCGAAAACTCGTACTCGGAGAGGTCGATGTAGACGTTGCGGTTGCGCTGGGCCACCGTGATGGCCTCGTTCACCCAGGGGTAGCCGCCGTGGCTGATGACGATCTTCAGCTCGGGAAAGTCCCTCGCCACGAAGTCGATGTAGCGCGGCGCCACGTGGTCGATGATCGCGTTGGGCACCAGGGTGGCCGGGCCGGTGGTGAAGATGATCGGAATGTCCAGCTCGCAGCACTTGGAGTAGATCGGGTAGTACTTGGCATCGTTGGCATAAATCTGCGCCAGGTAGGGGTCGACCGCCGCCCCGCGCATGCCCAGGTCGCTCACGGACGCCTTGAGCTCGTTGATGGCGCGCATGCCCTTGTGGGGGTCGAGCCCGATGAAACCGATGAATTTGTTGGGGAACTCCTTGATGAATTCGATCACGCTGTCGTTGTTGGACTTGGAGCCATAGGTGGTCTCGCAGTCCCGGCCGGTGATGACGGCCCACTCGACGTTGTGCCGGTCGAGGTCCGCCACGACTTCCGGAACCGTCTGGGGCTTCATCTTCGAAAAATCGATGGTTTCGCAGAGCCCCTTGAACATTTTGCTGTTCTGAATGCCGGTGAGCACCGCGGCCGTATTCGGCCTGAACCGGAAATCTATTATCTTCATCACGAAAGCCCCTTCCTATCCTCTCCTGAGATCACGCTTCTTTTTAGGAAAGACCGCTGCGGGAAAAATTGAAAGCAAACACGGTGCCACATGAAAAAAGCATCTAAAAAAAGCCGGCAAGAAACGCTGCGCCATGCTGCATGGGACGGAATTGACCGCCTTGATCTTGAAAAAACCCCCTTCTCTCCCTTTGCGGAAGGGGGTTTGGGGGATTCAGTTGCCTGCGGGGCTTCGGTGGCGGCCATCTGTTCTCGCCAACCATGCAGACAGCCGCATGTATCGGCTGCCGAGGGAAGCGCTTTTGCAATTGATACAAATCTGTTTCATGACCGGCCATGGTTGCAATGTTGCAGCATCTACCAATAACTTGCCATTATTTCAAGAATTTTAAATTTGACTAAAGCCGCCGATTTGTGCAAAACTGCACATGCGAGTTAAGGCCACCCTTTTCGCCCGGAGCGTTGCAGCTATAATAAACTGTAATAGTATGAAAAAAATTTTCAGAATGCGCTGAAGAGGCAACTCGCCGCCGGCGGCATCAGTTTCCATTTTGCAACAAACAGCCCCCCGCTCTGGCCGGCTCCGGCTGTCGTCCGGGTAGTGAATGAAGGCCCCAACACCTTTGAAATACTGGGGTCCAGCATCTGCCGAGGTGCTGCGGGGGTGCCGGCTCACTGGCGCGATAGTTGCAAAATCGGTGCAACGATGCGCGGGACCTATCGTTGGGTAGCTGACCGCGCACGGGTGCAATAGCGCGCCGTGCGCCCTTCCTTATTTTGGTGGAACGAAAAACGCAAGCGATGCCTGATGGTGGAGGTGGCAGCATGGGCAAATGCATCATAGCGGTGACCGATGTCCTGGACGCCGCTCAAAAGGGGAACAAAACGCTGGTCGCCCGCCCTTCAGAGTGCATCGTCACCCCGGGAGCCAGGGACAAGGCGGCCGAGCTCGGCATCGTCATCAGCGAAGGCCCTGATTCCCCTTCCGCACCGCCTGCCGGGCCAACCGAAACCGTTTCACCCCAGAGCGAAAAACTCGTGCGCGAGGTGTGCGCCCGGATGAGGGAGCATCTTCCTGCCGGGGTTGCCTCACAGGATCTGGAGCGCCTGGTGCGCGCGGCCGTGGCGGCCAGGCTCGAAGGCTCCGCTCCTTCAGCCGCACCGGATGCCCCTCAGCACGTCTCGTGCGCCGACGGGGTCTGTTTCATCAGCGGCGCGCGGCTGCTCGAGGGCGGTTCCGGGCCGGTGCCGGTGGCGGAAAAAGTACTGGTGGCCGAGGCGATCCGCTGCGGCGGCGACGTCCAGCTGGCCGGCGGTTACATGGAATGGCAAAAGGCCGCCTTCAACCGCACCGTGGAGTTTCCTGAAATCGGGGTCGTGATCGAGGGCGAACTGCATCTGGCCGTCGGCGGCCGGACCTTGGTTGCCAAGGCCGGGGACATGGTGTACTTCCCCAAGGGCGCCCAGGTCGGCTACAGCGCACCCGGGCGGGTCCGGGTCGCCTGCGTCAATTGCATCCGCTGACACGGACCGGGAGCGACGAGGCGTGGACATCCTGGAGCGCTGTACAGAATCCTGCCGCAGGCAGCCGGGCACGGTGGCTTTCCCCGACAGCCTGGATCCACGGGTCCTGCAGGCGGCCGCGCAGCTGAAACGCGACGGGCTGGCCGAGCCGGTCCTGGTGCAGTCGCCCTTTGCCGTCCGCAGCAAAATGCGGGAATCGGCGCTGCGCTCGGCCGGTTTCGTGGTGGTCGACCATGCCAGCCCGAGCCTGCTGGCGAAGAACGCGGATATGTACGCAGCGATCCGCAAGGATGCCGGCAAGCCCGTCACCGAGGAGCAGGCCCGCAAGACCGTGGCCTGCCCGCTGTCCGCCGGCGCCATGATGGTGCGGCGCGGCGAGGTGGAGGTCGGCGTCGCCGGGAACCTCTCCACCACGGCCGCCGTGCTCCGCGCGGGGCTGAGCGTCATCCCGAAGAAGCCGGGCATCAGGACCATATCAAGCTTTTTCCTGATGGTCTCTCCGGACTTCGAGCGGCAGTTCGTTTTTGCCGACTGCGCGGTGGTGCCGGAACCCACGGCGGAGGCCCTGGCGGACATCGCCATCGCCTCCGCGAACCAGGCCCGCAACCTGCTGAAGCAGGAGCCGCGGGTGGCCCTGCTGTCGTTTTCCACCAAAGGCAGCGCCCGGCACCCGCGGGCAGAAACGGTGCGCCAGGCGGTCGAGCTCGTGCGCGAGCGCGCCCCGGACCTGAAGGTGGACGGCGAGCTGCAGTTCGACGCCGCCGTGGACCCCGAGGTGGCGGCGCTCAAGGCGCCCGGCAGCATCATCGAGGGCCAGGCCAACGTGATCGTCTTCCCGTCGCTGGAGGCGGGCAACATCGCCTACAAGATGGTGCAGCGCCTGGCCGGCTACACCGCCATGGGGCCGTTTCTGCAGGGCTTCGAAGGCGGCTGGCACGACCTGTCGCGGGGCTGCAGCGCCAAGGACATTTACCAGGTGGCCGTGCTCGGCATCTGCATGAAGCGCGGCAATCTGCTCAATTGAGCGGTAGGCGGTACCAAGGAGGAGGTCCAGAGTGGACGCATTGGGCATGATCGAAACCAAGGGCCTGGTGGCCCTGATAGAGGCGACGGACGCCATGGTCAAGGCCGCCCGTGTGCAGCTGGTGGCTTACCAGCAGATCGGGGCGGGCTACGTCACCGCGCTGGTTCGGGGCGATGTGGCCGCCTGCAAGGCCGCCACCGATGCCGGCGCCGCCGCGGCCAAGCGCATCGGGGAGGTGGTCGCGGTGCACGTCATCCCGCGGCCGCACGGGGATCTCGAGAACGTTTTCCCGATCGAGGCCAGGAAGTAAGGGCCGGCGGAAGGTGGGCAAGCGGGCCATGGACAAGGCGACCCTGCTGCAGCGGATCCGCGAGGCCGGAGTGGTCGGAGAGGGCGGGGCCGGTTTCCCGGCGCACGTCAAATACGACGCACAGGTGGAAACGGTCATCGCCAACGGCTGCGAATGCGAGCCGCTGCTCTACACGGACCAGCACATCATGCTCCGCCATGCGGGGGAGATCGTGGCCGCCCTCCAGGCCGTCATGGCGGCCATGGGCGCCGGCCGCGGCATCGTGGCCATCAAGCGCAAGTACGCCGCCATCGCGAGCCGGATGGAGGAGGTTCTCGCCGGAACCGGCATCGAGCTGGCGCAGCTTGACAACTTCTATCCCGCCGGCGACGAGCACGTCCTCGTGCACGAACTGCTCGGCCGCGCCATCCCACCCCTGGGGCTGCCCAAGGACGTGGGGGCCGTCGTCTCCAACGTGGGCACGCTTCACTCCGTAAGCCGCGCCATGAACGGTCTTCCGGTGACCCACCGCGTGGTCACCGTCACCGGCGAGGTGGCCCGGCCGCGCGTGCTGACCGTCCCGGTGGGCACGGCCGCCGCCGAGTGCGTCGACGCCTGCGGCGGCCCGGTCGTGGCCGATCCCGTCTATGTGCTGGGCGGACCCATGATGGGCCGGTTCGTGGGCGATCCCGAAGAGATGCGCCGGACGGTGATCACCAAGACCGGCGGCGGGCTCATCGTGCTCCCCCGCGGCCACTACCTGCACCGGATGGCCACGCTCACCGTGCACGAGATGCAGAAGCAGGCGGGCGCCGCCTGCATCCAGTGCCGCTACTGCACGGACCTCTGCCCGCGCCACAACATCGGCCACGGGTTTGAGACCCACCGGGTGATGCGGGCCTTCGGCGGCGGGGTGGACACCGCCATGGGGGTGCTGCAGGCCTCCATGTGCAGCGAGTGCGGCGTCTGCGAGCTCTTTGCCTGCCCCATGCGGCTTTCGCCGCGGCGCATCAACGCCATGTTCAAGGACAAGTTCAAGCAGGAGGGGCTGAAATACGACGGGCCGCGAGAGATCGTGGACTCGCAGTCGATCCTGAACTCCTTCCGCAAGGTGCCGACGGCGCGTTTGGCCATCAAGCTCGACCTCCTCAGGTACATGGAGATCCACCCGGAGGACGGCGGCGAACTCACCCCGGGATCGGTGCGCATTCCGCTGCACCAGCACACCGGCGCGCCGGCCGTGGCCCGGGTGCGGCCGGGCGAGGCCGTGAAGGCCGGCGACCTGATCGGCGAGATCCCCGAAGGCGCCTTGGGGGCACGGGTGCACGCCTCCCTGACCGGCACGGTGACGGACGTGGGCAGCTCCGTTTCGATCAAGGGGAAATGACGATGGAAAAAAGACTCCAGGCCGTGGGGATGATCGAGTTCAACAGCATCGCGGGCGGCATCGAAGGCGCCGACTACATGGTCAAGGCGGCGCAGGTCGAGCCCTTCATGATGAAGACCATCTGCCCGGGCAAGTTCGTGGTGGCCATCCACGGGGAGGTGGCCTCCGTGCAGGCATCGGTCGGCGCGGGTCTGGAATTCGGCAAGGACGCCATCATCGACCACTTCGTCATCCCCAACATCCGCATGGAGGTCATCAACGCCATCGGCGGCTCCATCGGCGACTTCCGCGGCGGCGCGGCCCTGGGAGTGATCGAAACCTTTTCCGCGGCCTCCTGCGTCGTGGCCGCCGATGCGGCCAGCAAGGCCGCGGAGGTGGACGTGCTGGATGTGCGCCTGGCCATGGGGTTGGGCGGCAAGGCCTTCTGCCTGCTGGCCGGGGACGTGGGGGCCGTGGAGCAGGCCGTGGCGGCGGGCGGGGAAAAGGCCGCCGAGGGGGGTCTGCTGGTCCGCAAAGTGGTGATCCCCGGTGTCGCTCAGGAAGTGCTGCGGCATATATTATGAAAATAAAGGGTTCAAGGGGCCGAGGGGTCCAGGTTTCGAGGGATCAGGGATAACAGTTTCCCCTCCCTTTGCGGGAGGGGTCAGGGGAGGGGGGTCGGGAGACCATATGGCAGAAAACGAAGCGTTGGGGTTCGTGGAAACGAGAGGGCTGGTGGCGGCCATCGAGGCGGCGGACGCCATGGTCAAGGCCGCGCGCGTCAGGATCAAAACCGTCGGCAACGCCGATGCCGCCCTGATCAGCGTGATCTGCGAGGGCGACCTCGCGGCCTGTGCGGCGGCGGTGGATGCCGGCAAGGCGGCCGCCGCGCGCGTGGGCGATTTCGTCGGCAGCAACCTGATTCCCCGGCCCGACGACGACACCGCGGCGCTGGTCGCCGACCGCATCGACGTGATCCTGCCGCGCAGGCGCGGCAGCGAGGACAAGGCTGCACCCAAGGGACGGGGCGGTAAGGCGTGAACATCAACCCGCCGGGATCCGGCGCATCGACACCCCTGACGGGGGACACAAGGAGAGACAACATGGCAGACGCTTTAGGAATGATCGAAACCAAGGGGTTGACCGCTTTGATCGAGGCCTCGGACGCCATGGTCAAGGCCGCGCGCGTGACGCTGGTGGGCTATGAGCGCATCGGGGGCGGCTTCGTGACCGCGCTGGTCCGCGGCGACGTGGCCGCTTGCAAGGCG
>JALOPD010000361.1 GCA_025454075.1 Desulfobacterales bacterium
CCCGCGGGTTCTGGTAATGGATCGCGCCGCAGGCCGGGCAGAGGAACCGGCCGCGGTCGTCCCCGGGCGGGACGGCGAATTGCAGGGGATTGCCGCAGTTGCTGCAGAACTTCATTTCACACCCATCAACAGGAAATCCGCATCCTGGGAGTCCACGGTCTGCGGGTCGATGCTGCCGGGGACCGCGGGCAGGAACACCGCGACCGGAACCGGGGACCGCAGGCGGATCTGGCGCGGCACCGCGCCCTTCCGGGCGTGGCCGACCCCGGTGAGGACCACCATGACGGCGTCCGGGCGGGACCGGAGGTAATCGAGGGTATGCGCGGCCATGGCGTTGTCCCAGACCATCTGGGCTTCGCAGAAGAAGACGAAATTCATTTGGCCGTGGCCGCCGTAGGCCTCCCGGACAAAGCGCATGTACTCCTCGTCGATCTGGCAGGTCACGTCTGAAAGCTGGCCGCGCTGCTCCTCGGAGAGGGACTGAAACCCGCTGCGCGCCACCTGGCGGGTTATTTCGCGCGGGACGTTGAGGCCGATCATGGGGATCTTCTCGGAGCGGGCGTACTCGAAGATGGGCCGATAGGCCGCCCATGGATAGCCCCAGTTTTCCTGGAAGATCTTTTCGAACGCCTGCCTGCCCAGGTCGCCGGACACCCAGCGGTCGAGGGCGTCCTGGCTGTTGCGGCGGAACATCTCGAGGCCGACCGCCACCCTGGCGCCGGCCTGGTGCAGCGCCTGGATGACGCGCAGCTGGGCGCGGTGGTGGCCCTCGTCGGTGTGCTGTTCACCGACGACCACGATCCGGCTCTTGAGCAGTTCGGGGACGAGATCGGCAAGGGTCGTGTACTGCGACCGGCGCAGGTCGTAAACCGGCTGCGCCTCGCCGGCGGCCGTCGGGCCCAAGCCGGCCGTCAAAGCAGCCGTCAGCGCAAACAAAAATAGCTTCAGCATCAGTTTCACTCCCAGCGGTGGATGGCCGGCGAATGCGTCACCTGCCACGTGCCCTTGTCCAGGTTCCGGCCGTCCTTGAACGTGAGATAACTGTAGCGGCCGTAATGCGTGATCTTGCCGGCGGCGGTTTCCGCGGCCGCGGGCGGTCCCGGAAGGAAAACCGCCATGACCCGCTGAGCGTCGATCGGGTGCTTCAGAACGCCGAAAAACGTGTCGGCGTCTCCGGGAGGCATGGTCCCTTCCAGGGAGAAGCCGCCGTCGCTCAAGCGCAGACCGGCCGGCGCCGTGCGCAGAAGGCTGCGGTCGCGCGGAAGGCCGACGAAAATCAGGTCGCGGTCTTCGAGGCGGGCGGAGCCGGTCTCGGCCTCGGCGACGACCTTGGGGCTGCGGATCCCCAGCGCCCGGGCGATCACGTCCGCCAGCCGGCGGCCGTTGCCGGACGCCTGCGCGCTGACCACCAGCAGAACGGACGACGAGCTTTTCAGCGAATTGACCGTGGGCGGAATTTCGGCAGGATCCAGGCGGCGCAGGGTATGGCAGTCCGGATCGATCGAGACCTGTTTCGGCTCCGAAACCCCGCTGAATTCGAAACGGCTGGATGCATCGCTGAGGCGGACGGTTTTATCGCTGCGGCCCGCGCGAGTTTCGAGGGCCAGCTCGAAATCGGCCGTGAAGAAAGGCTTTTCCTGAACCAACCGGCCCGTTACGGCCCCCGAGTCCTGGGCCAACTCCTCCGCGACCGCTTCCAGGCGCACCCGGGGAGCACCCTTGCGCTGTACCCATTGGTCGAAAAAGGCATTCAAGGGCTGGCCCGACCGCCGCTCGAAGGCCTGGCACAGATCGCCCCAGGATGCCGGCAGGAACAGCTTTTCGCGGAAGAGATCGCGCAAGCCCCCCCAGAAGGCCTCTTCGCCGAGCATGCGTCGCAGCATGTGAAACACCATGACGCCCTTGTCGTACCCGATGGCCTTGGTGATCGTGTCAGTGCGGCTCATAAAGCGCACGAGCGGAAAATCCCTCGCCGGCGGCACGAGTTCGGCGTAGCTGCGCAGGGCGTTCAGCCGATAGTTCCGGGCCTCGGCCGGAGACTCCATCTCCTTGTACAGGTAGTCGGAGACGTAGGTGGTCAGGGCTTCGCTCCAGTTGCCGGATTCGAAGTCGACGAAGACGCCGTTGCCCCACCAGCAGTGGGCGATCTCGTGGCCGAGGCTGGTGGTCAGAATGAAAGGCAGGCGCATCACGGTGCTGCCCAACAGCGTGTAGGAGGGGAACCCGAAGCCGGTGGGAAAGAAATTCTCGACCACGGCGAACTTGGGAAACGGGTAGGGGCCGAACAGGTCCGAATAGAGCCGCAGGTATCGGGCGGTGGCCTCCAGGTAGGCCGGGGCCAGGTCCTGGCTCTGCGGCATAAAATAGGTGAGAGCCGTGACCTCGCCGACCTTGAGCGCGCTCACCCGGTAGGCCGCCGCCGAGAGAGCCAGCCCGCGCAGGGGATGGTCGATGCGCCACTCGGAAATGGTTTTGCCGTCCTCCGTGGTGTGGCCGAGACCGACGCCGGCCGTGACGGCGAGGATGCCTTCGGGGGCTTTTACCCTCAGGACGAACGTGTCCTGGCTGTCAACCAGGTCCGGGTACCAGCCGGCACCGGAAAGCAGAAAGGTCCCGGCCTCCGATATGGAGGCGGTGACGCCGAAGCCGGGATTGTCGATGTTGAGCGGATCCACGGGCAGGGGATCGTTGAAGACCGCTTCGTAGGCGATGAAGACTTCGAGCGTGCGCCGGCGCTCGTCCGTTTCAAGCGGGATTTCCAGCTCCGAACTCGAAAACTTGAAAGTGCGAGGCTTGCCTTCGACCTCGACCTGGATCTGGGTCACCCGGTCCGACAACGAGAACACCAGCTTGCGGCGGTCGTCGACCTGGATGCTCATTTGGTCGCGACCCAACAGCAGATGGGCGGTGGGGACGAGCTCGATGGAGAGCTCATGGGCTATCTGCAGGCCGGCGGCGTGAGCGGGCCGGCAGGCGCCCGCGACGACGAATGCGATAAGGCAGATCCAAAAGGCCGCGGACAGGTTCGGCATCGGAAGGCATCGCTTTATATTCGGGAACTCGAACATGGTTTTTAGAATATAGCTCCGTTCATTGCGAGTTCAATGTCTACCACAGTTGCCGGATTCCAAAAAAGACTAATCTTGCGTCTTCGGCGGATTGCGCGTTCCCGCCGCCGGCGGGAGGACCGCTTGCCCGGCGTGAGCTTTCTCTATATAACATCGCCGAAGCCGTCGGCAACCTCTCGCCGCCAAGCTGGCGGAAACCGCGGGCGCTTACGGTTCGATCGCGGCAGTCAGCCTTCGCCAAAGGCTGGGGCGACCATGAAATGCCGCTCCCACAAAACCCATCGACCTAGCGAAAAAAGAAAGCGAATCGAAAAATGGCCAAGACCGCAGCACCGGATCTGAAAAACCACATGCGCAAGGAAACCGCCCTGTTGATTGCCCTGCTGGCGTTGGCCGTGGGCTTTTTCGGCGGGGTTTTTTTCGGGGTGTACAAGTCGGGACCGAGCGTGAAGGGCATGCCGGCCGGCATGCCACCCAACGCCCAGAAGGAGCTTCAGGACCAGGTCATCGCCCTGGAAAAGGAGACCCAGCAGAATCCGGCGAACGTGGCCGCCTGGGTCGAGCTGGGCAACGCCTATTTCGACAGCGACCAGTTCGAGAAGTCCATCCAGGCCTATCGCAAGGCCCTGGACCTCAAGCCCGACA
>JALOPD010000007.1 GCA_025454075.1 Desulfobacterales bacterium
GGTGGGCTACCTGATCATCCAGGGCATGGACATGTACAAGCCGCCCATGATCATGGTCGGCATGATCATCATCGGCATCATCGGCGCTTCGCTGGCGGTAATTCTTAGACGGTTCGAAAGGGTGGTTTGCCCATGGCGCAGAGACCTGACATAAAAATCGAGTGCCGGAACGTCTCCAAGAGCTTCGTCACCGAACAATACACGATCAACGTTCTGGACGACATCTCGCTGCAGGTCGAGGAAAACGAGTTTCTGGTGGTGCTGGGGCCGGGGCAATCCGGAAAGACCACCCTGCTCAACTGCATGGCCGGAATCATCATGCCCGACGCGGGGCAGATCCTCTTGGACGGAAAAACGGTCGCGGGCCCCGGACCGGACCGAGGCGTCGTCTTCCAGCAGTATGCCCTCTTCCCATGGAAGACGGTCATGGACAACGTTTCCTTCGGCCTCTATATCAAGGGCGTCGAAAAGTCCAAGCGCAACGAAGTCGCCCAGAAGTACATCGACCTCGTCGGCCTGCAGGGATTCGAGAAGTCCTTCCCGCACCAGCTCTCCGGGGGAATGAAACAGCGCGTGGGGCTGGCGCGTGCCTGGGCCAACGGCCCCGAAGTGCTGTTGATGGACGAGCCTTTCGGGGCGCTGGATGCGCAGACCCGCTATGCCATGGAAAAGGAGACCCTGTCGATCTGGGAGAAGGACAAGCGCACCGTGGTCTTCGTCACCAACAACGTCGAGGAGGCCATCTACCTGGGCGACCGCGTCATCGTCCTTTCCTGCATGCCCGGCCGCATCAAGTCGCAATACCCGATCGACATTCCCAAGCCGCGGGAGTACACGGACCCCAGATTCCTGGAGATGCGCAGGAAGATATCCGACGACACCGAACTTTCCCTCTAGGAGGCCCGCTTCGGAAATGACCACAAAAGAAGAGTATGCCCGCGGGAAAAAAGTCAAGGTCAGCGTAACCGACCTTACCAAGTGCTACGACGAGCTGCTCGTCCTGGACGACATCAATTTCGATATTTATGATGGCGAACTGCTGTGCATCGTCGGCCCCACCGGGTGTGGAAAAACGACGTTTTTAAACACCCTGGCCCGCTTCATCCCGGCCACCAAGGGTGAAATCCTGGTCGATGGGGTGCCATCCGACCCACGGCGTCACAACATCGCATTCGTCTTCCAGGAAATCTCCAGCGTTCCGTGGCTGAGCGTGGAGGACAACATCCGTTTCGGGCTAAAAATCAAAAAACTTCCCGCCGACGAGATCGAGCGCCGGGTCGAAGCCATGCTCGACCTGGTGGGGCTGAAGCCCTTCCGAAGGAATTTTCCTCAGGAGCTGTCCTCCAGCATGGAGCAGCGGGTGGTAATCGCGCGCAATTTCGCCCTGAACCCGGACCTGCTCCTGATGGACGAGCCCTACGGCCAGCTCGATATCAAGCTGCGCTACTACCTGGAGGACGAGCTGATCCGGATCTGGAGTGAGTTGAAAAGCACGGTGCTCTTCGTCACCCACAACATCGAGGAAGCCGTCTACCTGGGGCAGCGCATCCTGGTGCTGTCGAACAAGCCGGCCAAGATCAAGGAGGAGATCGTCGTCGATCTTCCGCGGCCGCGCAAGTTCGACGACCCGGAGTTCGTCAAAATCAGGGAACACGTGACGGAAACGATCCGATGGTGGTAGTCGATCGGGATGAGCTTCCTTGATGGTCTTTTCAGCCTGAAGGGCAAGGTCGCCCTGGTTACCGGGGCCAGCTCCGGCATCGGCCGGGCCATGGCCATGGCGCTCGCCCGCGCCGGTGCGGCCGTTGTCCATGTGGCGCGGAGCGAAGAGGGATTGAAGGCGGCGGCCGCGGAGGTGCTCGCCGGCGGCGGCCGGGCGGCCTATGCCGGCGGCGATTTGAGCCGGACCGATGCCCTGCCTCGCCTTGTTGCTGCATCCCGCGCTTTCTTCGGTCCCCCCGACATCCTGGTCAACGCTGCCGGCGTCAACCCGCGCAAACCGTGGCAGGAGGTCACGCCTGCAATTTGGCAGGATACGCTCATGCTGAATCTTGGCACGCCTTTTTTCCTGGCCAAGCTGCTGATCCCCGACATGCAGAAGAAGAGCTGGGGCCGGATCATCAACATCGCCTCCCTGCAGTCGGTGCGGGCATTTCCCAACGGGCTGCCCTACGGCACCTCGAAGGGAGGAGTGGTCCAATTGACCCGCTCCATGGCCGAGGCCTGGTCCGGCAACGCAAGCGGGATCACCTGCAACGCCATCGCCCCGGGGTTCTTCAAAACCGGGCTCACCGCACCGCTTTTCAAGGATGAAAAAGTTGTCGACGCCCTGGCGCGCCAGACCCTCATCGGCCGCAACGGCATGATCGAGGACCTTTACGGATTGACCGTCTTCCTGGCCTCCCCGGCCTCCGGCTATATCACCGGCCAGACCATTTTTCTCGACGGCGGCTGGTCGGCCAAGTGAGCGGCTGTGGGCCGACCGCAGTGGCAAACGCAGATTGGTTGTTGCTGGTAGAAAGGCACTGCTCGATTGAACGGCCCGCCGGAGATTGAGAGGGTCTAATTCAATTTGACCCCCCGTTTCTTCAGAGTGGCGTCATCGGCCTTGCCGGTTGCCGGAAGTCCGTGTGCCTTTTGGAACTTAACGTTCGGATGCAACCTGTTCAAACACGTACAACCGTGTCCGAGGCCAGATCCTTCTGAAGCCCGGCGATTTCGTCAAAGGAGCCGGCCGCCGCCCGGTAAAGCTTCGCGTAAAGTGGATAGATCCGCTCGTAGACGGCTGCGTTCCCGGAAAGAGGCCGACATGCGTGCCTGATTTGAACCCATCTCTGGATGTCTTCCATTGAATCGGCACAACCTGCGGCAAGGGCCGCCCAGAAGGCCGCCGCCAGCGCCGACGTCTCACCCCATGTCGGCACGTTCAGGTCCCGCCCCAGGATATCGGCCATGACCTTCAGCCACAGCTCGGATTGGGCGAAGCCCCCTGATGCGACGATCTGTTGCACGTCCAAGCCGATTTCGGACAAAACCCCCAGAAGACTTTTGAACCGGAACCCGATTCCCTCCAGGAGCGCCCGGACCATATGCCGCAGCTCGTGCTCAAGGCTCATTCCGAAAAACGCGGCCCGGGCATTCAAATTCCAGTTCGGGCTGCGTTCGCCTGCAAAAAACGGCAGGCAGATCAAGCCTCCGGATCCTGCCGGGGCGCGCCCGGCGAGCGCGAGGAGGTCTTCGAAAGTCAGAGGCCGCCCCGGGTGGGCTTGATTCAGGCAGTTCCGCAGCCAGGACAGCGCTACGCCTCCGTTGTTGATCGCACCGCCTACCAGCCAGTGCCTCTCATCGATGGCATAGCACCAGCTGCGGGCTTTGGGATCCAATACCGGTCGCGGGGATACCACCCGCAGCGCGCCGCTGGTTCCAATCATCAAAGTAGCCTGTGTGGGGGCCACTGCGC
Source organism: Desulfobacterales bacterium (assembly GCA_025454075.1). The sequence goes on from JALOPD010000007.1 coordinate 3,461, forward strand.
CCGCGCCGATGCTCGAATTCACCGCATCGGAGGACCCCATGACGACCGGTGTGTCCGCAGCAATCCCCATCTGGGCGGCGACGCCCGGTTGCAACTTGCCCAGTAGGGCGGAGGGTGCGGCCGGGGGAGAGAGCTGGTCTTTGCGGAGGCCGGCCAGGTCGAGGGCCGGATCGCTCCACCGGAGGGTGTCGGTGTTCAAAAAACCGGACCCTGCCGCGAGCGAGTAGTCGACCTGCCAAGTGCCGGTCAAACAAAAGCCGACATATTCCTTGGCGGAGACATAACGCCGTGCCTGTCTAAAAACCTCCGGCCGATTGTCGCGGAGCCATAGGATCTTGTAAACCGGGTACATCCCGTGCGGCGGGCATCCGGTCTCCCGGTAGAGGTGCTTGCCGGTCTCCGTGCCGGCGACTGCCCTGGCGTGCTCGGCCGCCCGCCCGTCCGCCCAGGTGATCACGCCCGTCAAGCCCTCGTTACGGCCGTCCACGGCCATCACACTGTGCAGGGCGCCGCCGATACTCATGCCGCCGCACCGGATGGGGCTATCGCCGGCTTGCCTCACCGCCCGGCGCACGGAGGCAACCGCGGCCTTCATCAAATCCCTCGGGTCCTGCTCCTGCCAGCGGTTGCGGGCCTCGACACCCCCGTATGCGACCGATCCAAAACCGAGGACCCTGCCGTTTTCATCCACCACGACCGACTTGCAGCTTCCGGTCCCCAAGTCGATGCCGACGAAAAAGGAAGCGCTTGTCCTGCGTGAGGGTTCCATTTGTGATTCCTTTATCCGCGGCCCGCTATGCAAGCCGGTGAAGAATTTCCCCGGCGTGGTCCACGAACAGGATCCCCTGGTCTTCCCTGTTCATGTAGTCCGCGAGATGGATGCGGCTCGGGTCCATGTAGCCGACGTTGACCCGACGGCAGACCTCCTGCGGGATCGAGGTCGCGAAAACCAGGTTCACATCGGCTCTCTCGACGCCGTCCGCGTACATGCCGGTCCCGCGGACATGGGTCAGGTGCGCCAGCACGCCCCTCGGGACACCCTTGAGCCGGTCCATGTGGGCCAGAAGGTACTCCCGGATGTGATAGCCGACGGCCTCGATGTGACGGCCCCACGTCCGGGACACCTCGCGGATGTGGGGGGCGTAGATGATGAGGGTCCCATGGTCGGCCACCACCTGCTCGAGCTTGTACATGACCTTGCCGGCGGTCCAGATCTCATCGTACATGGCGGGGGCGGCGCCCAGCACAAGCTTGAAGGGCTTTTGCTTCGTCACGATGTGAACCTGCGAGGAGAGGTCCGCCGCGCGCGACCAGGCCTCGCGGGGGTTCCCCGAGTAGAGCCCGCACAGCCCGGCCCCGCGGTTGACCACCATGGCCAGGCAGTGGACGGGAACGCCGACCAGGTCGAGTGCCCGGTTGATCATGCGCCGGACCGGGGTGTCCTTGATTCCGATGATCTTCTTGCAGCTGATGACGGCGCCCAGCCAGTGGAAAAAATGCAGGAAGTCCCCTCCGGATATCCCCGGGAAAAGGTACTTGGCACCGCCCGAGTAGCCCACGACTTCGTGCGGGAAAACCGGCCCGGCGATGAGCACGAGGTCGTAATCGAAGATGCGCCGGTTGATCTCGATCGGCACCCTCTCGCTTACCAGCCCGCCTGAGATCGCCTCGACCTCTGCGGGCGCCAGGGTCCCGATGCACCGGAAGGTGTCCGGCCGGTCCCATTCGTGGTTGAAAAAGGCCGAACGGGGGAAATCCCGCTGCGGGCGGGTGATGCCGTATAGCGCCAGGATGCTCTCCGGCGGCAGGGGGGTGTGGGTGCCCAGGGCGACCATGAAATCGAGACGGTCGCAGCGCTCGCCGATGGTCTTGCGGATCGCCTGCACCATCATCGGCAGCGGGCAGGTCCGCGTGGCATCCGGCGTGAGGACGAGGACCCGCTTGTTTTCGTACAGATGGGCGGGCGTGCCCTCCCGGATGATGGTTTCCACATCCTTTTCCAGCAGAACCGCATCCGAACTTCCTTCACCGGATGTCATGGGATGCTCCTTCCGAGGGAGTCGATTCTGAAATCCCCCCACCCCCCCTTTTTGGAAAAGGAGGGGGGGCCTCCAGAGGTCACTCCTTGACCCACTGGGTGTGGAAAAATTCGCCTCTCGGGCGGTCGATCCGCTCATACGTGTGGGCGCCGAAGTAATCCCGCTGGGCCTGGATCAGGTTGGCCGGCAGGCGGCCGCTGCGGTAGCCGTCGTAAAAAGAGAGGGCGGCCGAGATGGCGGGTACCGGGATCCCCCGCCGCACCGCTTCGATGACCACGCGCCGCCAGGAGGCCTGGCACTTCCGGATGATGCCGCTGAAATAATCGTCCAACAGCAGGTTCGGCAGATCGGGATTCCGGGCAAAGGCCTCCTTGATCGGCTCCAGGAATGCGCTGCGGATGATGCAGCCCGCGCGCCACAGGAGGGCGATCTTCCCGAAGTCGAGGTTCCACCGGTACTCGCGGGCCGCCTCGCGCATCAACATGAACCCCTGGGCGTAGGAGACGATCTTGGAAGCAAGGAGCGCATTGCGCAGGTCGATCACGAGCATTTTCTGTTCTGCCGCCGATGTTGCCCTGGGGCCGCCGAGAATTTTCGAAGCGGCGACACGCTCGCCCTTGAGGGCCGACAGGCAGCGGGCGTAGACCGCCTCGCTGATGAGGGTCACCGGGATGCCCAGGTCGAGCGAGTTGATGCCCGTCCACTTGCCCGTGCCCTTCTGCCCGGCGCAGTCGAGGATCTTCTCCACCAGCGGCGTGCCGTCGGCATCCGCAACGCCCATGATGTCGCGGGTGATCTCGATCAGGTAGCTCTGCAGCTCGCCGGCGTTCCAGCGATCGAAGGCCCGTTGCATCTTTTCGTGCGTCAGCCGCAGTCCGTCGCGCATGAGGTGATAGGCCTCGGCGATGATCTGCATGTCCCCGTACTCGATGCCGTTGTGGATCATCTTCACATAGTGCCCGGCGCCTTCCTCACCCACCCACTCGCAGCAGGGCGAGCCGTCGGGGGTCTTGGCGGCAATCGCCCGGAACAGATCCCGTACGAGCGGCCAGGCCTTGGGGTTTCCGCCCGGCATAATGGACGGCCCGCGCCGGGCGCCCTCCTCGCCGCCGGAGATGCCGGTGCCGATGTAGAGAATGCCCCCGGCCTCCAGATTTCTCGTCCGGCGGCTCGTGTCGGTGAACTGGGAGTTGCCGCCGTCGATGATCAGATCCCCGGATGCGAGATGCGGCAGGAGCCGGTCGATGAAATCGTCCACGGGCTTGCCGGCCTTCACCATCAGCATCACCTTGCGCGGAGGCTTCAGCGCTGCCGCCAGCTCTGTCAGTGAATGGGCCCCGACCACCCGTGTGCCCCGGGCAGGGCCGTTCAGGAATTCGTCGACTTTCGCGACGGTCCGGTTGTGGACGGCAACGGTATAGCCGTGGTCGTTCATGTTGAGCACCAGGTTCTGTCCCATCACCGCCAGGCCGACCAGGCCGATGTCCGCCGCTTTCTCTAAGGTGGTTTGCATTGGAGAATTCCTTTTAATTTTTGACGAAGAGTGGCATAGGGTCCGAGTAATCTCTCCGAAAACCTCTATGATATATGCGATAGCCTGTCAACTTGGCGAATACGGCGCCGAACCGGATGCCGTAGAGAAACGCTACCGCCGGTGCCTATTCCTGACGCGGCTTCAAGGAACAGTTGCAGCGGCAGCGGTGGGTTGCTATTACTCCGGCAAGCAAATATATCTAATACCATCATCTCCCGCAGAGGCGGAGGGACTCGATGCCCAACACCATTCTCGATTTCGAACGATTGGCAGAGGCCAGGGTTTTTCCGGACAAAACCCCTTACAAGAGTCTCTCCGTCCATCACATTCTCGACATTTCGCGGCGGTCGGGCGCACCCGGCCGGGAAATTGAAATTGCGGCGCTTGAAAACGGCATCGTCCCCGAACGCTATGCGCGGAACATGCGGACATTCTCCCTCGCCGACCAGGCGGCGTTGCTGAAAGCGCACGCAGCCGTGGTGGGCCTGGGCGGCCTGGGCGGTGCAGTGACCGAGATTCTGGCCCGCATGGGGGTGGGACGTCTGACGCTCGTCGACGGGGATCGGTTCGAGGACAGCAACCTCAACCGCCAGCTCCTCAGCTCCATCGCCCACCTGGGACATCTCAAGGCGGAGGCCGCGCGCCAGCGGGTCGACCAGATCAACCCGTCGGTTGGCTGCCGCGGGTCGGCTGAGTTTCTCACCCCGGAAAATGCCCCCGAACTGCTCGCACCCTGCGATGTGGTCGTGGACTGCCTGGACAACCTGCCGGCACGCTTCATGGTGGAAGACGCCTGCCGGCAAGCGGGCCGACCCATGGTTTCTGCAGCGGTGGCCGGGACATCCGGCCACGTCACCACCATTTTCCCCGAAGACCGCGGCCTGCGGTTGATCTATGGCGAACCGCAACACCTTCCGCTCAAGGGCGCCGAGACCGCCTTGGGGACGGTGCCCTTCTCGGTGATTTTTCTGGCCTCTTTGGAATGCGCAGAGGTCGCCAAAATCATCCTGAAAAAGGGCAGCCCTTTTCGAAACAAACTGCTGGTGGCCGATCTGACCGACGGCGTGATTGAGGTGATGAACCTGGCATGATGTCGTGGGCCGCGGCGGGCCCTTGAATGCGCGGTCTGCCCCGGCTTGACAGACCCATTGCTTTCCGCCATAATTTCCCATCGTTGAGTCGGTCAAAAAAAAGGCCCAATTTGAATTCGGCCGCGGCGAGTGCAACGCTTTCCAGTGCCAATAGGGGTGAAAGGGCCCGAACCATGATGATGCATCGGTTTCTAAAACGTGAAGGGGTGGGGTTGCTCGCCATCGGCATTCTCACCGCCGCCTGCGCCTCCTCCAACGTGATGAACGTCCAGTATCAGCTGCCGGCGCTGGCCGGAGGCCCAATCCCGCGCAGCGTCGTGATCGTCTTCGAGGACGACCGCAAGAGCAGCGCGTTTCTCACCCGGAGCGCCCGGGAGGAGCTGGAGGGGTTTTCCGACGTGTACGCCTTGACGGTTTCAAGACCCGGGCGGGGCAGCGAACTCAAGGGGGCCTACGCCCTCGGCCCCCTGTTCACGGAAATCCTGCGCTATCGGCTGGAGGATTCCGGGGTGAAGGTGGTGCCGTCGGGCGCCAACGCCGACGCGGAATTAAACCTGGTGCTCAAAGAATTCCAGCTGGATTTCGGAGACCGGAAGTGGAGTGCATCGGTCGCATACGAGACCCGGCTGCTGAAAAACGGAACCCTGCTTAGCATGCAGGCGGTCAAAGGCAACGCCGAAAGGGTTATGTTCATGAAAAAGGCCGATGCCGAAAAAGTGATCGGTGAACTGGTGAGCGACGCGATCAACCAGATGGACCTGACCGGACTTTTCAAGCGGGCCGGCCTGTAGGAGGCGTCGCATGGAGGAGATGGCTGCGCGGCTGGGGCGGTTCAGCACCACGGCCCGGCTCTTCACCCTGGTGGATGAGTTGCCGAGGGACCAGCAACTGATCCTCCTGAAGCAGCTGCTGGGGGACCGCATCACCACCCATCTATTCAAGCTCGTTTTAGAGATGCCGGAAGAGCAGCAGGTCCGGCTGATGGAGCAGATGCTCGATTTTCCCTTCAGCGATGCGGTGGTGACGACCCTCACGCTGGATGACGATGACGCCTTGATCCGCCAGATGCAGCGCACGTCCTGCCGGCTGCGCGCCGTGTGCGTGCTCGACGCCAACACCTTTGACGGCGTCATCACCGACATCAGCACCTTCGGCATGTTCATCAAGACCGACCGGTCCTTTCCCGCGGGCAAACCGATCCGCATCAGCTGCCGCCTGCCGGGCCGGGAGCGGCCGTTGATCATTAACGGCGAGATCCTCCGGAGCGAGCCCTCCGGCATCGGCATCCGCTTGAAATCCCTTCCGGCCGATCAGGAGAAAGCGATCCTCGCCTTCATCAACAGCACCCGGATAGAGACGACTTAGCGCCGCACACCCTGTACCCGACCACTCTCTCTGCCGGGCCGCATCCCCAGCGGTCGCCGCATGCCGTTTATCGGAAAGCGCCCTTGCGGTAGAGCCTCCAGGACAGCACACAGAGGGCTAAGATCGGATGCTGCCGCAAGCGCGGCGGCACCTCCACGGCCACTCCCGTGTGGCGCTCGATCTTCCAGAGGATGTAGTCCAGCCCCCCGGCGAACGTGAAGGCCCCCTTCAGCAGCCGCAGCAGCGAAAGCGCCTTGCCTTGAAGCGACCGGACCTTCCACCCGGCCCGGCAGATCGTGCGCTGCGCGGACGAAATGCGGGATTCATAGCTGCCCGCGCGCCCTTCGACGCGATCGATGGGAAACGGCAACGCCGGCAGCGCGGCCGCGGTGATCTCCTCGTAATAGCCGGAGGAGGCCTGAAACAGCCCGGCCACCTTTTCAGGCCGCTCGGCCCGCAGCTCGGCGCGGTAGCTCAACGAAAGCCCCCTGAGCCAGAGATCCTTGACGGTGAACGGCGCGGGCAGGCAGGGGATCACGCGGGTCAGAAAGGTCACGCTTCGGGGCGGCGTGCATACAGGACCGCGGTGGGCTGAGCGAACCGGCCCCACAAATAGGAATGAAACCAGGCGGGCGATACCCCGCGCTCTAGGTCGCCCAGGGAAAGAATGGCGTACTTGGCCCGCACCACGCGGCCTTCGGCGGGAATTTCCAGGTAGAATACGTTCGGCGGCAAAAGCCGGTTCAGAAGGGCCCACACCCACGACCGATAGGCGCTGCGGTAGCGGTCCACGATCGCATAGAGATCCACCATGCCGCCCCGGTCATCCCCCGAGCGCAGGCAGGATCCATAGAAGACAATGGCCTGCACGGACTCGCCGTGCCGGGCCAGCACCCTCTCCGCCAAGGCCTTCACCGCATCCGCCGCGGGCTGGGAGGCCTTGCTCCGGATCAGGCGCAGCATCGCTTCGGGAATGGGCATGCTCACACCCTTAGAAAATCCGCGGCGCCGCCGTCCTGGATGCGGACCGGGCCCGAACCCGGATCGGCGGAAAAAAGCTCGCCGTCAATGGCAAACCCACCGTCCATCTCCAGCCGGATGTCGCGGGCGGTGCAGCTGAGATACCCGTTGTCGGGGGTGGCCCATGCAGCGCCGCGGCCGCGGATCAGGGCGGGCAGCGCGAACGGCAGGCGCCGGAACCCGGCGCTGACGGCGGTGATTCGCAGCGCCCCCCCGCCCGGGCCCCAAAAGGGCCGCAAGCCTAAGATCAGCCGGTCGAGCGTGGTGATCAGCAGCAGCAGCAGGTCTTTCGAGACGACCCTGCAGCGGTCCGCGCGGATGGCGGTGGACACCGGTGCCACCAGGGTGTCCTGTCGGCGAGCCAGCGCCCAGAGAAACCGCGCCAGGATCACCAGGTGGGCCGGGTCGCCGCTCAGCCCCATCCGGTGAACACTCGAGTGGAAAAACTGGATGCCTTTGAAGATACAGGCGGCGCCGAAAAATAAGCCGTAGAGCGGATGCGGGCAGCAGGGGGCCTGCACCTTCAGGATCGACCGCCGACGCACCAGCGCCTCTCCCTCGCCGTGATGCGCCCAGTTCACCAGCCGCCGCAGGGCGGCGACCCTCGGGCCGGGCAGCCCAAGGTCCAGGTGGGTCATGTTGGTCGTGCCGCCGCACAGAAGCGCCAGCAACGGCAACGACGGGAACGCGCGGTGATTGAAGAGAGCGGTCAGCGCCGCCTGAATCGTCCCGTCGCCGGAGTTCAGCACCACCAGGTTCAACCCGTTGCCTGCGAAGTCGGCCAGGGTCGCCCGGACCTCTTCCGCATTGCGAACCTCGCGATGCGGTATGTCGGGGTGGTTCAGCAGCAAGCGGCGAATGCCGTCCAGCCCGCCGCGCCGGTTCCCGCCGCTCAGGGGGTTGCTGATCACCCCCACTCGCCAGGGCCCCCGGCCGGCCGGGGCATCTCCCGGCCGCCCGGCAACGTCGGATTCTGCGCCGGATGTGGACAATGGCAAATTCATGGCAGGGTTCGGTCGACATTTGAAAGCGCGCCCAGCATCAAAGCCGCGCGGTCGCCCCGACGGCGACGGATTTCTTTGACGGTCAACGCCTCCGGCGTTGAAATGCAGAGCGTCGTGGTTTATATATGCCCGTATGAGGTTTGTAAAGTCAGGATCTCCGCGCCGCACGTTCACCCTGGTTCACATCTCCGATTTTCACCTGTGCCGCCCGGCAGGAATCGGGTTTTCTCGCTTGTTGAACAAGCGCGCGTTCAGCTATCTGAGCTGGAAGATTCGCCGCCGGCACGGGCACCGCACGGCGGTCCTCCGGGCTCTGACGCAGGCGGTGCAGGCGACGGGTTGCGACCAGATCGCCGTGACGGGGGACCTGACGCAGCTGGCCCTGCCGGCCGAGTTTGAAGATGCCCGGCAGCAGCTGCAGGGCCTGGGCCCGCCGCAAAACGTGTTCGTCGTTCCCGGCAACCATGACGCGCTGGTTCCAACGGCATGGGAGGACGGGTTCGCACGCTGGGCCGACTACATGGCGCCGGATGACGCTGAAACCGGATCCTCTCCAGGTTTCCCGACCCTCAGGGTCCGCGGCCCCGTCGCACTGATCGGCATCTCCACGGCCGTGCCCACCCGGCCCCTGTCGGCCGCCGGCCGCATCGGCGCCGCGCAGCTCGCGCGCTGCGCCGAGGTGTTGACGGAAACCGCGGGGCGCAACCTCTACCGGATCCTGCTGATCCATCACCCGCCGGTGTCCAACGCCGTTTCCCACCACAAACGGCTGACGGACGCCGACGCCTTTCTGCCGCTCCTCCGCCGGCACGGCGCCGAGCTCATCCTCCACGGCCACTCTCACCGCCGGTCCCGGACAGCCCTGCCGGGACCTTCGGGCAGCGTGCCGGTGCTGAGCGTGTCCTCGGCTTCGGCGAACAGCTGCGACCCTCTCCACCGGGCGGCCTTCCGTGTCTTCCGAATCACACCGACCGCCTCCGGCTGGACCACCACCTATCAGGACCACGCCTACGATCACGACAGCGGCCTCTTCATTTCTGAGCCCAAAATTGCCCTGTAAAGCATCCGCGCCCTCCGGCGCGGATGCTTTTCAAAAAGCTTTGCGAAGGAGTTTCAACGCCACCACCAGGATCACACTCACCGGGGCCAGGGTCGTGAAAAGGGGGGGCAGGTCGAGAATCAACCCCAGGTTCCCGACGATCTGGTTGGCGAGATAAAACACCACCCCCACCAGCATTCCGATGAAAATCCGCTGGCTGGCGTTGCGGATGCGCGTGGAGCCGAAGATGAAGGTGAGGGAGAGCAGCACCATGATGCCGGTGGTCACCGGAAGGCAGACCTTCTGCCAAAACGCCAGAGCATAGGCCTTCGAGTTTTCGGAGCGCTGGTTAAGGCTCCGGATGAGGCCCCATAGATCGGAAAGCGACAGGCTGTCGGCGGGAAGCTCGAGAGTGGAGACCTGGGCGGGCGTCAGGAAAGACGTCAAGCGGTAGTGGTCCATGGGGGACACGCTGACGCTCTCGCCGTCGAACACCTTTGCCTGGATATCCGTCAGCAGCCAATCCTGGCCATCCTGGACGGACGCCTGCTTGGCCGCAATGAATCGCCGCAGGCGGCCGGATTCGTCGAGTTCGTAGATTTCGATGTCCGCGGCGCCCCCCCCGCCGAAGGTCCGGCCCACATAAACGAAGGACTGGCCGTGGCGCACCCAGAAGCCTTCCTTCTGCATGATGACCGCCTTGCCGTAGACCGCCCGGGATCGCATGAAGCGGGCGCTCTGGTCGAGCGGGGGGGCGATGAACTCGGCCAGGATGACGGCCGCCAGCATGAGCACGACACTCGTCCCCAGCACCGAAAAGGCGATGCGCTGAACGGACATGCCGGCCGCCTGCATGGCCGTGAGCTCCTGGTGGTCGGCCAGCAGCCCGAGCGACACGATGCTGCCGAGCAGAGCCGCGACCGGCATGAGGTCCACGCAGCGCTTGGGGATCGTCAGCGCCACGAACATGAATGCGTCCGGCAGGCGGTAGGTTCCCTTGCCGAGGTCGTTGATCTGGATCAACAACTCCAGAAAACTGAAAATCACGACCAGCAGCGAAAGGACCAGCAAAAACCCCTGCAAGGTGTTCCGGCCCAAATAGCGATCGATGATTTTGAGCTGTTCACTCATTTCCGGTAGAACACTTCCCCCGTCCGCCACAGAAAAAAGACGGCCAGCAGCGCCAGCAGCAGGGGCACCCACCATATCCCGATCAGCGGCGGCACCAGGGATTTTTCCACCCAGGTTTTGGCAATCACGAACATCTGGTAATAAATGGCGAAGATGAGGATGGCGAGCCCGAGCTTGGCATATTTCCCTCTGCGCGGATTGCTTTTGCTCAAGGGGACGCCGAGCAACGCCAGCAGCACGGTGGACAACGGCGTGGACAGCCGCCATTGCAGCTCGGCGATGTCTTCAAGCCGCGGGGAGCCGATGAGCTGCAGCGTGGAAGCCGCTTTGCGCCGATAGCGGGTCGTGTCCTCCGTCGGCATGGGGTATTCCGCTTGGGTGAAGCGCGTGATTTTCCCGCCCGGGTCGCCAACCGGAAACTCGTAGAGCATCCCCTCGCGGAAATAGAGCGTGCGCTGTCCGTCGCGCCCTGCTTCGCCCTGGATCATCTCCTGCGCCTGGATCACCTGACGATTGGCGCCCCCATCGATCCGGATGAACACCTGCCGGGCCCCTTCGCGTTTGCCGCCGACCTCTTCGGCAAAAAAGACGTATTTGCCTTTTTGGACATCGAGAAAATGATCGGCTTCCAGGCGCGAGATGTCGAATTGAGCCTGGGCCTGGTCCTGGATCTGGTAGATCTTTTCATAAGCTTCCGGGCGGATGTAAAGCGAGGCGCATCCGGCCAGGACCGCCAGCGGCAGGGACAGCATGAAGACCGGCTTCAACACGCCGACAATGCCCACGCCGCAAGCGGAAAGGGCGGTCATCTCGGAATCCTTGTAGAGGCGTCCCAAGGCGATGATCACCGACAGATAGAAGGTGGTCGGCAGCAGGATTTCCAGGGCCATCCCGATCCGGAGCAGGATCAGCAACCCCACCGTTCCCGGCGGGAGCGACCCGGCGACGGCTTGGGCCAGGTAGGTGACGGCGCAGTAACTCGCGAAAATGATGACCAGCACGATGAGAATGGCCGCCGCCGGCTTGAGAATCTCCGAAATGATGTACCGCTTAAGGATCACCGGCTTACCCCTGGCCCCACCTTCAGCGCCCGTCCCGGGCGGCGATGGCCTCTGCAAAATGCCAATCGCTGACCGAATCGACGTCCACCGCCGCATTCGGAAACGGCAGGACGACCGCTCCGACCTTGAGCCCCATGCGCTCGGAGACGAGCCGGAGCGCATCCTCGCGAGACAACACCCCCAGCAGGTAGCGCAGGACCACCCGCCAGCCCAACCGACCGATCATTTTGAGCGGCCGCTTGCGATCATTCTCGACTTGCCGCCAGAAGTCCGCCGCCGCGCGGCTCTCGGGTGTCAGGAAGGCAAACAGGTTGCACCCGCAGAACGCCCCGTCGCTGAAGCGCGTCCGGGTGCGGCGCATTCCCGGGTAAGCGGCCATGACCAATGCATAGGGGGCCAGGGCCGCCACCACGTCGCAACCGGTCGCGAGGGCTTCCCGGCAGAAATGATCGACCATCGCAGGGGTCAGAAGGGCGTGGTCTGCCGTCGTCAGGAGCACCGGCGTCCCATCGTGGATGGAATTGAGCGCCGACAGGGCGCTGGTGCTGGGGGTGGCCTGGGGGGCCAGCCAGTCTATGCCGGGCGCGGCCAAGCGCTGCCGGACCAGCGGCGCTCGCTCGACAATGGCTGCCGGCGGCCCACACAGCAAACAGGTGCCGACGTGCTGGGACGCCGCCAGGGCGTCCAGCACCCGAAACAGCATAGGCTGCCCTCCGATGGGAGCAAGTGCTTTGCAGGGCACTCCTGCCGCACGCGCCACCGGATCCCCGCCGGTTCGGTCGGCCGCGAGAACCACCGCTGTAAACGGTTGGTGGATGGGGGGCGTCATAGTGGTTGTCGATGCGACATATATATTAAGGATAGGCAGCCGGCCTGGAATCGTGAAGGATAGACCTGCCGGGTTGAAATGCCGATAACCTCATTTTTGATGTCGAAAGCATGGCCGGAAAACAGCACCCTCGGTTTAATGAAAACAGACCCCGCTGGAATATGGACCGGCGGAGGGCTGTATCCTCCCGGCTGGGGCTCCGATGGGGCACCCCACAACAGGTGGTGCCGGGCCACGTTGAGGGGCCTTCACCCGCACGAACCGAGTGGCCGTCGAAGCCGTCTGCGGAAAGGTCGTTTCCGGTAAAACCGCTCTGGACGGTGCTTTGCGAACAAAAGGGAGAAATGACTTTTTCACAAGTCGATTTGTTTTTCAAGCTGATTTTATTTTTTTCAAACATTCCCTTGCATTTCGGAAAAACATGGTTTATTAGTTGCTCGCTTTTTTTGTTAGAATTTTCAAGGTGCTCGGTTTATAATCACTCTCTTGAAAGGGTAAAAAAGTTCTGGGATTTGACATTCCAAACCAATTGAGATAAATCTTATGAAATTTGATTTTCCGGTTTCGGCTCCGGTGGATGAAATAGTCCAATCGGAGTGTTGTATCGTCGGCGGATAAGGCGGATTGGATCGAAACGGAATTCGAATCCTGATTAGAAACCTAAAAGGATAGTGGACTATTATGGAGGCGACACCGACCGAAAATAATTTACCTCTGAGACCCGGCGACTTCGCCACGTTGGCGGACGCATTGGACTACGCCGCAGGGGGTCGGACGGGGGCGAATTTTTACAACGGAAGGGGGCAGCTTGAAGCGGTTCTGCCCTACGCGGTGTTACGGGAGGATGCCGTCGGCATCGCCCGCCAGCTGCTGGGGCTGAACCTGGAGCGCGGTTCCCGGGTGGCGCTGGTTGCCGAGACCTACCCCGACTTTCTGCGCTTTTTCTATGCCTGCCAGTACGCCGGGATGGTACCGGTACCGTTGCCCGCCTCGATCCATCTGGGCGGACACAAGTCGTATGTGGCACAGCTCCGGCGGTTGCTCCTGAACTGCCGGGCTCAGGTGGCCGTCGCACCCGGCATGTTTTTATCATTTTTAGGCGAGGCCGCCGACGGTTTGCCGCTGGCGTTCGTCGGAACCCCCGAGCAATTTTCGGAATTTCCAAAGTCAAACGCCCCCATGGCCCCATCGGGCCCGGACGAACTGGCCTATCTCCAGTACACCTCCGGCAGCACGCGGTTCCCCCGCGGGGTCATGATCACCCAGAGAACCGTGATGAGCAACCTGGCCAGCATCATCCGCGATGGGGTCAAGGCGCGCCCCGGCGACCGCAGCATGTCCTGGCTGCCGTATTACCACGACATGGGGCTGGTCGGCCTGGTGCTCTCGCCGATGGCCGCCCAGACATCAGTCGACTACTTGAAAACCAGGGATTTCGGAATGCGACCGCGGCTGTGGCTGTCGCTGATTTCACAAAACCACGCCACGGTTTCCTTCGGCCCGCCCTTCGGCTATGAACTCTGCGTTCAACGGCTGCGCGAAGACACGGCCGGTCAGTTCGACCTCTCATCGTGGCGCCTGGCCGGCGTCGGCGCGGAGACCATCCGGCCGGAACCGATGGCCCGGTTCGCGGACATGCTCGCACCCAGCGGATTCAACCCGAAAGCCTTCGCCGCCTGCTACGGCATGGCGGAGTGCTCGCTGGCGGTCAGTTTCTCCGAACTGGACCTGGGGATTCAGCTGGACACGGTCGACCCCGAACTCCTGGCGAGAGAACAGAAGGCCCAGCCGGTCACCCCAACCGACTGGTATTCTTCCGGCAAGTCAAAAAATTTCGTCACCTGCGGTTTCCCGCTGCCGGGGTTCGAAGTGGAAGTCCGCGGCTCCGACGGGCAAGCGCTGCCGGAGCGGCATGTGGGCACCTTGTTCGTACGAGGCCCCAGCGTCATGTCCGGGTATTTCGGCGAAGAAGCCCTGACTCGCGAAGTGCTTTCCCCCGAGGGGTGGCTGAACACCGGCGACTTGGCTTACATCGTCGATGGCAGCCTCATTATCACGGGCCGGCAGAAAGACCTGATCATCATCAACGGCCGCAACATCTGGCCGCAGGACCTGGAATACATTGCCGAAAGCCAGCCGGAAATCAGAACCGGCGATGCATCCGCGTTTTCAGTGACGGCCCCGGACGGCGAGGACAAGGCCGTGCTCGTGATCGAGTGCCGGGAATCCAACATCGTCAAGCGGACGGAGCTCTCGACCCGCATCCAGGCCCTGATCCGTCAGGACTTGGGCATCGAATGCTTCATCGAGTTGGTGGTCCGCAACACCCTGCCGCGGACCACCTCGGGCAAACTCTCCCGGTCGGGCGCCAAAAAGGACTTCTTGCAGCGGGTCGAAGACGGAAAGACCGAACAGCCCGGGGCAAGCGACGAGCTCTATATCCGGCGGCGCAGGGCGGGCTGAGGGTTGAGGGTTGGCTTGCGCCGTCATTCGCGCAGGACTCCAAGTGCCTTTTGAAGAGATATTTCACCGGCGATCATCCCCACCGACCGTGGAAGGGATGTTCGCCGGTTTGCTATGAAACCCATGCCCCGAACGCTGGCCCTTACAGGGGCCACAGGCTTCATCGGAGCCGCACTCCTCAACCGCCTGCTGCAGACCGGATGGGCCGTGAACGCGCTGGGCCGTTCACTCCCGCCGCGATGGCGGGCGGAAGAAGGCGATTCCAGGCTGCGGTGGTTTCAAGGATGCCTTGAGGATCCGGAGAGCCTGAAACGCCTGGTTTCCGGGGTGACGGCGGTGGTCCACTGCGCCGGGGCCGTGCGGGGGGCGACGGCAGCCCAATTCAACCAGGTCAATGTCGAAGGCGTGGCGCGGCTGGTGCAAGCAGCAAGGGAATTGCACCCTTTGCCGCGCTTTTTGTTGATATCGTCTCTGGCGGCCCGAGAACCGCAGTTGTCGCATTACAGCTCCAGCAAGCGCGCCGGCGAGGATGTGTTGCGGTCCGGTTCGCCCGGCCTCATGTGGGCCGCCTTGCGTCCCTCGGCCGTCTACGGGCCGGGGGATCGGGAAACACTGCCCCTGGTCCGGTGCATGCAGCACGGTTTCGCACCGGTTTTAGGGCCTCCGACGGCGCGATTCTCCTTGTTGTATGTGGATGATCTGGCCGATGCCGTTCGGCACCTGCTGGAAATGCCGGAGTGGGCCCCTGGCCCCTTCGAGGTCCATGACGGCCGGCCGGGAGGATACGCCTGGGGGGACCTTATCCGCACGGTGTCGCGCATCGTCCGCAAACCCGTCCGACAGCTGAGAATCTCCCGCGGACTGCTCCGCATCGCCGCCGGCGTCAACCTCGCCGGCGCGCGCGTCTTCGGCTACCGCCCGATGCTGACGCCCGGCAAGGTCCGGGAATTGACTCACACCGATTGGGTGTGCGATGATGCGCCGTTACGGGCCGCGACCGGCTGGAAACCGAGGGTTCTTCTTGAAGACGGGATGCGGCAAACCCTGCAGCGTCTGCAGGATGGAAGATGGGCCCCTGCGGCATGAGCCTTCACGTCATGCGCTGAAGCGTTCCATCGGCCGAAGGCGATACAAGTCTTAAAGGATCGACCATGCACACCTACGACAGTATCCTGCAGATCGTGATCGGACTCGTCAAACCGCTGGCCCCTGAAGGCCGGGGGGTTCGCGAGGACACCGACCTGGTGTCGGACCTCGAGTTCGACTCGCTCAAGGTGATGACCCTCATCGAGCAGGTGGAAGACCGCTTCGACGTTTCGGTCCCGCTGAACATCCTGCCCGATATCCGCACGGTCCGGGATTTCACGGTTCAGCTGCAACGCATCCTCGGGGAAAATTAGACATGGCCATCTTCGACAAGTTTCAGCAGCTGGCGTCTGTTCGCCGGACGCTCGCCGAAAGCGGCATTCAATCGATCCATGTGGTGATGGACCGGGTGGTCTCGGCCACCGAAGCGATCGTAAACGGCCGCCCGCTTATTTTAGCCGGCACGAACAATTACCTGGGGCTCACCTTCGACCCCGACTGCATCGAAGCCGCCTGCCATGCGGCCCGGACTCAAGGCACAGGGACCACGGGATCGCGCGCGGCCAACGGCAGCTACGCCGTTCACGTTCAACTCGAGAGCGAAATCGCCGATTTCTTCGGCCGCCGGGGGGTCATCGTCTTTTCCACCGGCTACGTGGCCAACCTCGGCATGCTCTCCACGCTGGCCGGGCCGGGCGACGTGTTCGTGATCGACGGCGACTGCCATGCCAGCATCTACGACGGCTGCCGCCTGAGCGGCGCCGACATCATCCGCTTCCGCCACAACGACGCCGCCGACCTGGACAAGCGCCTGCGGCGGCTGGGCGGCCGCATCGAAAACACCCTCATCGTCGTGGAGGGGATCTACAGCATGCTCGGCGACCGCGCGCCGCTGGCCGACATCGCTGCGGTGAAGCGCCGCTACCCCGGCGCCTTTCTCGTGGTCGACGAGGCCCACTCTCTCGGCGTGCTCGGCGAGAAGGGACGGGGAATGGCGGAGGAAGCGCAGGTCGAGGCCGACGTGGACTTCGTCATCGGCACCTTCAGCAAGAGCCTGGGCGCGATCGGCGGCTACTGCGCCAGCGACCACCCGGAGCTCGACCTCATCCGGTATGCCAACCGCCCCTATGTGTTCACGGCGTCCTCCTCGCCCTCCATCATCGCCTCCACCCGTGCGGCCTTGCGGATTCTCCGCTCGCAGCCGCACCTGCGGCACCGGTTGTGGGAGAACTCCCATCGCCTCTATGCCCGGTTGAGCGGGCTGGGCCTTCATCTGAGCCCTGAACCGAGCCCCATCATCGCCGTCCGATTCGATCAGCGCGAAAAGGCGTTCGCGGGCTGGACCGGGCTGATCGAGCGCGGGGTCTATGTCAACCTCGTGCTGCCGCCGGCCTCGCCGGACGGCAGTTCGCTGCTGCGCTGCAGCGTCAGCGCCGGACACACGCCGGAGCAGATCGACACGATCGGCAACGCGTTTGCCGACCTGCAAACGGCGGGCGGCCTGTCATAACGGGGCGGAGGCATTGCTTCTGAATTCAACCCGATATCATTGAAACGACAAACCCGCACCTCCCATGAAGCTATTACTCACGCTGACTCGGCAATATCCATGGCGCACCCTGCTGACCCTGCTGGGCATTTCTTTCGCCGGCATTTCAGAGGGGTTCGGCGTTTCGGCCCTGCTGCCGCTGCTCAATACGGTTTTCAATCAGAAAATTCAGGCGAGCGGCGGCGGCGTTTCGTCGGAACTTACTTCGCTTCTCGACCAGGTCGTGCACAGCGTGCTGGCAGCCGTCGGCCTGAGCCCCACCGTGGCAGCCCTGCTGTCGCTGTTTGTCGGCTGCATCATTCTGAAATGCGTTCTGCTGTTCCTGGCCAACAAGCAGATCGGCTATACGGTCGCGCTGATTGCCACGGAAATGCGCATGACCCTGCTGCGGTCGCTTTTTGCCAGCCGGTGGGAATATTTCATCCGCCAGCCCATCGGACAGCTCACCAACGGGATCGCTTTCGAGGCCCATCGCGCATCCACCGCGTTTCACTTCGGCGCCAAAATGGCGGCCATGGTGATCGAGTCGTTGATCTACATCACCCTGGCGTTCATGGTGTCATGGAAAGCGACCTTGCTGGCCTGCGGAGGCGGATTTTTCATTCTCGTCGTTTTGAGGCGCTTGATCAAGAAGACGCGCCGGGCCGGCCGGAGTCAGACCACGCACATGCAGGACCTGGTCGCCCAGATGACGGATATTCTCATATCGATCAAGCCCCTCAAATCAATGGCCCGGGAGGAATCGGCAAGCGCCGTTCTCACCGATCGCACCCGAAAACTGAACCGGGCGCTTCAGAAACAGGTTCTCAGCAAGGCTGCGCTGGGCTCATTTCAAGAACCGCTCATCATGGCATTTTTGGTTTTGTGCCTTTACGCCGCCCTGTCGTACTGGAACCTCTCACTCGCCTCCATCATGGCGATGATCTTTTTCATCGGCAAAATACTCAAACAGGTCCAGAAGATCCAAAATGAATACGCGAACCTGGCCGAGTATGATTCCGCCTATTGGTCCCTCATCGGTAAAATCGAAACCGCCGGCCGGGCGCGCGAGGTCCTGACCGGAAGCGTTGCGCCGGAACTCAAGGTCTCCATTCACATGGACGGTGTCGGCTTCGCCTACGATGAGCGGCCGGTGCTGACGGATGCCTCTCTTGAAATACCGGCCGGGATGCTGACCGTGCTGTGCGGGCCCTCCGGTTCGGGCAAGACGACCATCGCCGACCTGCTGATCGCCCTGCTCCGGCCGCAGCAGGGGGAAGTCTGGATCGATCAGTTGCCCATGTCCCAGGTCGACATTCACCGCTGGCGGCAGATGATCGGCTACGTCACTCAGGAAAGCCTGCTGTTGAACGACAGCGTCCTGCAGAACGTCAGCCTCGGGCAGAAAACCGTCACCCAGCAGGACGTGGAAGAAGCCTTGCGAGCCGCCGGTGCCTGGGAATTCGTTCAGGCGATGCCGCAGGGCGTTTTTTCTGTTGTCGGAGAGCGCGGTAGCGTGTTATCAGGGGGGCAACGGCAGCGCATTGCGATTGCCCGCGCGCTGGTGAAGCATCCCAAGCTGCTGATTCTAGACGAGGCCACCACCGCGCTGGATCCCAAGACCGAAAAGGAGATCTGCGCCACCCTGCAGCAGCTTCGGGGACGCATCACCATGTTGGCGATTTCGCACCAGCCGACCCTGTTGGAATGCGCGGACTGGGCCTATCAATTGAAGGAGGGGGCGGTCACCCTGATCAAACAGCCTTCCGGGTTGCTCCGGCTCCGGGAGCCCATCGCCGCCGGAATTTGACCTTCTGACGCGCGACAATGACCGGCAGGGGGCGGCCGGCGCGGATGCGGAAAAATTGAAAGCCACTATTCGATTTCACGTCCAAGGAGGAAATACCATGCGCAGACTAGTCATCAACGGCCAGACGATCGACGACAGCACCGATTGCTATGCGATCGCGGAGATCGGGCACAACCATCAAGGCAAGCTGAAGACCTGCATGGAGATGTTCAAGGTGGCCAAGGAGTGCGGTGCGGACGCCGTGAAGCTGCAGAAGCGCGACAACCGGAGCCTCTACACCAAGGCCGGCTACGAGAAGCCCTACGACAACGAGAACAGCTACGGAGCGACCTACGGCGAGCACCGCGAGGCGCTGGAGTTCGGCGAAAGCGAGTACCAGGAGCTCAAGGCCTACGCGAAGGAGATCGGGGTGACGATGTTCGCCACCGCCTTCGACTTTCCCAGCGTGGATTTTCTGGCCAAGCTGGAGATGCCGGCCTTCAAGGTGGCCTCCGGCGACCTGAAGAACATACCGCTTTTGACTTACATGGCCCAGGTGGGCAAGCCGATCGTTCTGAGCACCGGGGGCGGTGCGATGCCGGACGTGAACCGGGCCTACGACGCCATCATGCCGATCAACCCGCAGCTGTGCCTGCTGCAGTGCACGGCGGGCTACCCGGCGGCCTTCGAAGAGCTGAACCTGAAGGTCATCACCACCTTCCGGGAGCGTTTCCCGCAGACGGTGGCGGGGCTGTCTTCGCATGACAACGGGATCGCGATGGCGGTGGCGGCCTACATGCTGGGGGCGCGGGTGGTGGAGAAGCACTTCACCCTGAACCACACCTGGAAGGGGACCGACCATGCGTTTTCGCTGGAGCCCATCGGTTTTCAGAAGATGGTGCGCGACCTGCGTCGGGTCCGGGTGGCGATGGGCGACGGGGTCAAGCGCGTCTACGACAGCGAGGTGACCCCGATGGTGAAGATGGGCAAGCAGCTGGTGGCGGCGCGCGACCTGCCGGCGGGGCACGCGATCCGGCGGGAGGACATCGCCATCAAGTCGCCCGGCGGCGGGCTGCAGCCCTATGAGATCGACAAGGTCATCGGCCGCACCACGCGCACACCCCTCAAGGCCGATGACGCGGTCGTTTTTGAAGTGCTCAACGGCGCTGAAAGCTGGAAGAAAGCGAGCTGATGGGGCTTTTCAACCTGGAGAGCGACATCGGTGTCGTCACCGGGGCGCTGGGGAAGCTCGGCCCGGTGTGGGTGGAGACACTGCTCGACGCGGGCGCGCGGGTCCTGGCCATGGACCGGCCCGGGCAGCCGGCGTCGCCGGAATTCAAGCACCTGCAGAAACACTTCGGGCCCGAACGTCTGGCGCTGGCATTCGCGGACGTCTGCAGCCGCCCGGAACTCGAAGCGGCGCTCGCCCGATGCGAGCAGTTGTTCGGCTCCCCGACCATTCTCGTCAACAACGCCGGCATCGATGCGCCGCCGGCCGCCGGAGGCAAGGGCTACCGCCTGGAAGAGATTCCGTTGGCCGTGAACCTGCGGATTTTCGAAGTGAACGCCGCCGGCCTGTTTTTGGTTTCCCAGGTGTTCGGCGCGGCCATGGCGGCCAACCGCAAAGGGACCATCATCAACATCGGCTCGCTTTATGCCAGCGTCTCGCCGGACGCGCGATTCTACGACCACATCCCGAGCGATCCCCCTTTCATCAAGCCTCCGGCGTACGGTGCATCCAAGGCGGCGGTCGTCAACCTGACGAAATACCTCGCGACCCATTTGGCCCCGCACGGCGTGCGCGTCAACGCGCTTTCCCCGGGCGGAGTCCTGGGCGGACAGGACGAGGACTTCAAGCGCAAGTTCTGCGCCCGCGTCCCCCTCGGCCGGATGGCCACGGCAGAAGACCTGCGCGGCCCTCTGCTGTTCCTGGCCTCACCGGCATCGGCTTACGTGACGGGGATCAACCTGAAGGTCGACGGCGGCTTCACGGTCTGGTAAAAAATCAAGTATCCCGGCCTGCGGCCGGATACTTGATTTTTTCATTGAAGCGTCAAAAAAGAACTACGTCTGTCTCCATGAACCAGCCTGACCTCCCGCAGACGATACCGAACTGGATCGATGGCCGTGCGTCGGGACCATTGAAGGGCGAAACATTGGCGAAGTTTTCTCCCGCCACCGGCAAGGAGATGTGCCGGGTGGCGCGCTCGCGCTCCGCCGATGTCTCCAGCGCGATCGATGCAGCCGCGAACGCCTTTCCGGCCTGGTCGGATCAGACAGCTGCCGCCCGCGGCGATCTGCTGATGGCCATCACTCACGGCATGCGCCGGCATCGGGATGAGATCGCAGCCATGATCGCCGCCGAAACCGGGATGTCCGTCAAGGCCGCGCTCGCCGAAACCGCAGGGGCGGTTGTGCTCGGCGAGTTCATGGCCGGCGAGGGGCGCCGACTGTATGGCCGAACGACCACGAGCGCCACGCCCCACCGGCATGCCATGACCGTACGCGAGCCTCTGGGGGTGGCCGGGCTTATCATCGCCGCCAACACGCCGATCGCCAACGTCGCCTGGAAGGTCTTCCCCGCTCTGATCTGCGGCAACACGGCCGTTCTCAAGGCCGCCGAGGACACCCCGGGCACCGCCTGGTGGTTCGGACGCATCGCCCATGAAGCGGGCCTTCCGCCCGGCGTGCTGAACATCGTCCAGGGTCTGGGGGAGGAAGCCGGCGCGCCGCTCGTCGCGGACGCCCGCGTTCCCGTGGTGAGCTTCACGGGTTCGACCGCGGTGGGCCGCGAAATCGCGCGCATCGCCGGCTCACGGCTCGCTCGGGTCTCCCTGGAACTGGGCGGCAAGAACCCGCTCCTGGTCTGCGACGACGCCGACCTCGAACACGCGGCCCAATGGACGATTCTTTCGGCGTTCAGCAACGCCGGCCAGCGCTGTGCCGCCGGCAGCCGCATCATCGTTTTCAATGCCGTCTACGAGAATTTCCGGAACATGCTGCTCGAGCGCACGCGACGCTTGAAGGTCGGCCCCGGCAATGAAGACGATCTTGGCCCGGTCATCAACGCGGAGCAACTGGGGAATATGCTGGCGGCCGTGGAACGCGCGCGGCAGGGCGGCGCGACGGCCCTCACCGGAGGACATCGCATGGACGACCCCGACCACGCGGCCGGCTACTACATGGCGCCGACGATCATCGAAAATGCAGCCCCGGACGCCGAGATATCCGTGTCCGAGCTGTTCGGGCCCGTGACATGTCTGTACCGGGTATCGGGTTTTGACGAGGCCCTCCGCCTGGCCAACCGGTCGCCTTATGGCCTGACGGCATGCATCCACACCCGCAGCGTGCACCGCGCCTTGGAATTCACGCGCCGGGTCCAGGCGGGAGTGGCCGTGGTCAACGCCGGAACCTTCGGCAGCGAGCCTCACATGCCCTTCGGCGGGGTAAAATTTTCCGGCAACGGCACGCGCGAACCCGGCACCGAGGCGCTGGATGTGTATTCGAACCTGAAAAACATCATCATGACGTTCGACCCGAACCAAGCGTGAGCGCGTGCCATCTTAAAACCCATTAAACTCAATAAACCCGATGAACTCAATAAACCCCACGCCATCCTGTGTCGCCCTGATCCCCGCGCGCTCGGGTTCCAAGCGTGTGCCCGACAAGAACATCCGGCCGCTGGCCGGTCACCCGCTGATCGCCTACAGCATTTCGGCTGCGCTCCAGAGCGGTGTTTTTGCTGCGGTCATCGTCTCGACCGACTCCGAGCGCTACGCGGAGGTCGCCCGCTACTACGGCGCCGAAGTGCCCTTCATGCGCCCGGCCGAGTATTCCGGAGACACCTCCCCCGACATCGAGTGGGTGGAGTACACGCTCAAGCGGCTGGCAGCCGAGGGCCGGAGCTATGACTGCTTCAGCATCCTGAGGCCCACAAGCCCCTTTCGCCTGCCGGAGACCATTCAGCGGGCCTGGTCGGAGTTTCTGGCGGAAACCGGGGTGGACTCCCTTCGCGCAGTCGAAAAATGCAGCCAGCACCCGGGCAAAATGTGGGTGGTGCGCGGCCGGCGCATGCTGCCGCTGTTGCCGATCGGGCCTGCCGACCAGCCCTGGCACAGCAGCCAGTACCCCGCACTCCCGGAAGTCTTCGTTCAGAACGCCAGCCTCGAAATCGCCTGGTCGCGGGTGGTGTTCGACACCCGCACCATCGCCGGCACCGTGCTGATGCCTTTCCTCACCCGGGATGCGGAGGGCTTCGACGTGAACAAGCCTTATGACTGGGACTTGGCCGAACACCTTGTCGGTTCCGGCAGCGCAAGACTGCATCCCATCGCTCAAGCGCCCCATTCAGGCTGATGGCTGCCGGCGCCGCCGGTAAAAGGCGCCCAGCAGCCGAGGCGCGTCCCGAAACGGTGCCTGGCGACGGCCCGTTGGCAATCATAGAAGGCCCCTGCATGCCGCGGGTGAAGCGAGAAAACGTGGTCGCACGTGCGGAATAGATTGACAACAACATATAGGGTTTTTATAAGCCGACAAACCAACCGAACCCATCGCAGACCCGCATGAAAAAATTTTTTAAATCCGTGTTGAGCTTCATCGACTGCCTGGCCGCCGTTCTGGCGGTGATCCTGTGTTTCTTCTTCTATTTTATTTCCCTGCCTTGGGTTTGGAAGAAAAGAAAGCGCTGGGAGTCGACCGTCAAGGGGACCCCTAAGGTTCTCATGGTGCACGGGTTCAAACCCAATGAGTTGAAAAGAAAAGGGTATGAATTTCTGCTGCCGTTCCGCAACCACCGGATCAGCTGGTTTGGAATATTTGACCCGGCCAACACCGTGAACGAAGACATCCCGGTCAGCGACGATCTGGTGCTGGTGGCCCGAAAATTGCCGAGGGCGATGGCCGTCCTCACCGGCGTCGGATTGAAGGCCACTTCGACGATCTTTCGCGAATGCTACTGCGCCTATGCCATAGCCGATTTTTGCGTCCAAGAAAAAATCGGGATCCTTCGAGCCTACAAGCACAACTTTCCGGCGCTGCGGGTCTATCTCGCCTCCCGTTTGATCCGCGTCCCCTACCTCGTCGACATCACCGGAAACTATGAGCTGATTCGCAGGCTCAACGGCAAGCCGTTTTACTTCAGGCAGTTGACCAAAATCCCCGTTCTACGGTTTTTCGCGCCCGCCTTGACCAACTGGCTGCTCGGAATTCCCCTGAAACATGCCCCCTACGTGCTGGGACGCAACAAGAACAACTACGAACACGCCTTCGCCCTTGGCGCCGCGGTGGAGCGCATGTCATTGCTCAGGGTCAGCAATTTCAACCACGCCTTCAACAACTTCGACCCCGAAAAGCTGCCGCCGCCGCCCACCGACCGCCCGTATGTGCTTTTCGTCGGCCGCCTGGTCGTGATCAAATTTCCCTTCGATGTGATCGAGGCCTTCGAAAAGGCGGCCGGCCGCCTGCCGGAATACCGGCTGGTCATGATCGGGGACGGCGCCATCCGGAGCGAGGTGGAGCGCAGGATATCGGCCAGCCCATATCGGGATCGAATTCTTTATTTGGGGCCGTGCTCGAGCGAGGCGGTCTTCAACTGGACCGCCCATGCCAAGCTGGCCCTTTGTCCGTTTTCGGGCTATACCCTGGCCGAGTCGATGCTGTGCGAGGTCCCGGTCATCGCCTACGACGTCGAGAACCACAGCGAGACGGTGATCGACGGCTACACCGGCTTTCTGGTGCCGTTCCGGGATGTCGACGCCATGGCCGGGGCCATCGTCTCCGCTGCGAAGGACTATGGGGCCGCCAGAGCGATGGGCCGGCGGGGCCGGGACTTGGCGCGCGTGGCCTACGACAAGAAAGCGATCATGGAAAAAGAGGGAAGGGTCTACCTCAGGTTGCTCGATCCGGCGCCCGCATCCGAATGAGTCGGGCCGGCACCCCCGCCACGACCGCATACGGCGGGACATCAGAGGCGACGACGGCGCCGGCCCCGATCTGGGCGCCCTGCCCGACGCGGACGCCGGGCAGGATGACGGAACCGACGCCGAGATCGGCATCGTCTTCGATCATCACGGGTGCGAATTGAATTCGGCTATGGAGTATCGGTTTGGAAATCCCCTCCTCTGCATGAAAGGAAGTGATGATCTTCACCCCCGGCCCGATCCCCACGTTGCGCCCGATGCTGAGGTCGCCGGCACTGTGAAAGAAGCACTGCTGTCCGATCCACGTCCCGTCTCCAATCACCATCCGACCGCGATAGTATCCTTTCAGGATGGTGCCGTGGCCCACATAGACCCCGTCTCCCATCTCCACGTTCTCGGGGTGAAACACCAACACCCCCGCTTCAAGGACGACGTTCTGGCCGATGCGTGCAAACTGAGATCGTTGGAATCGACCGGAACCGTGGCTGCTTCGAATGGGCGGTGGTTTTCCCTTATCTTCCGACATGGCGCCACAGCTACCTTTTCCGTTCGGCAAGGCTTTTCTTCAGTTCGCCGGTCACCTTTTCCTGATCGGAGCGAGTCATGTGTGCGTAGAGGGGGAGCGTCAGCGATCGGGCGAAGACGTGATCGGCAACCGGGAAATCCCCCTTCTTGAAGCCGTAGCGCGCCCGGAAAAAAGAGGTCATGGGCATGTTCCAGGTGCCGATGGCGGCTTCGACTCCCCCCTCCTTCAAGCGTGCGATGAGATCGTTCCTGAAGGCGGAATCTTCTTTCGGCAGCAACACCACATAGGATTGAAACACCGGCGAATGGCCCGGCGGGACGACCGGAAGCGTCAGGGAGGTTTCACGCAGAAATTCCTCGTAATCTTGTGCCAGCTTTTTTCGACTCGAGATAATGTGATCCAGCTTTTTCATTTGGGTGATGCCGAGAGCGGCCTGAAATTCGGTCATGCGATAGTTGAGGCCGGGCAGGATGAAATCCGGAGACGGGGAATGGGGGTCCTGCCCGTGGTTGCGCAAGGCCTTCAGGCGCCGAATCAGTTCGCCATCGTTCCCCGCGATCATCCCCCCTTCGCCGGTGGTGACGGCCTTGCGGGGGTGAAAGCTGAAACATCCCAATCTTCCCCAGGAACCTGCCGGTCGTCCCTCCAGACTTGCACCCAGCGCGCAGGCTCCATCCTCGACGACTGGAATTCCATATCGATCGGCAAGATCCATGATCTCGGTCATGCCTGCCATCAAACCGAAGGCATGGACCGGCAGAATCGCCTTCACCCGGCGGGCGGTTTCACGGTTTCCCATGAGCCGCTTCAGGACGGATTCGAGGACCGAAGGGTCCATGTTAAAGGTGTCCGGCCGGATGTCCACGAAGACCGGGTGGGCCCCGCACAACTCGATCACGTTGGCCGTGGCCACCCAGGAGTAGGCGGTGACGATGACCAAGTCTCCCGCTTGGACACCCAGAGCGAGCAACGACAGGTGCAGTGCCGCCGTGCAGTTGGATACCGCGACGGCAAAGCCGGTCCCCGCCCGCTCGGCGACGAGTGCCTCGAAGGCAGCCACTTGGCTCCCCTGAACCAAATGCCCGGAGGCCAGAACCTCCCGGACGGCACGAAGGTCCTCTTCATCGATGGACGGGATGGTCAGCCGGATCATCCTTCCGCCTCACGATAAAAGGCAGCCGTCCGTTTAATTCCTTCTTCCAGATCGATTTTGGCCTCGAAGCCGATGAGGTCGTGGGCCTTGCGGACCGACGGGATACGCAGTTCCACGTCGGCGTAATCCTTGCGCGTAAACAGGATGGCGGACGTGGAGCCGAGGACCCGCACAACGGTGTTGGCCAGACCGTAAATCGTAACCACCGCCTTCTGGTTGCCGATGTTGATGGATTCGCCGACGGCCCTGGGGTGGGCCATCGCCAAGAGCAGGCCGTCGACCATGTCGTCCACGTAACACCAAGCCCGGATTTGTGTTCCGTCGCCGTGGATTTCGATCGTCTCGTTCTTGATTCCCCGCTGGATGAACGTCTTGAGCGCCCCTTCCCCGACCTGGCCCGGCCCATAAACATTGAAGGGCCGGACCACCACGGTGGGCAGCCATTTCTCCTGATGATAGGCGATGGCAAGGTGTTCTTCCGCCAGTTTGCTGACGGCATAGGTCCAGCGGGCCTCGCCGACCTTTCCGGTCACGGTGTTGTCCGTCTCGGAGGAACAGAAGGCGTGCTGGCCGAAGACTTCGCTGGTGGAAAAGCAGACCACTCGATCGACCCTCGGCAGGCGGGAGGCCGCCTCCAAGACGTTGGCGGAACCCACCATGTTGACCCGCATGGTGGTGACCGGGCTTTTGATAACGGTGTCGATGCCGGCGATGGCCGCGCAGTGAACCACGACGTCGGCACCTGTCATCGCATGGCACAACGACTCGAAATCCAGGACGTCTCCCTTGAGGATCTTAAGATTGGAGTGATCCCGGTATGGACGGCTCTGGATGGAATCCCGCGAAAAGTTGTCGAAGATTACCACCTGGTTCCTTTCGACCAGCCGGCCCACCAATGTTGAGCCGATGAACCCTGCTCCCCCTGTGATAAAAACGGTCTTTCCCTCAATCATGGGACGTTCTCCATTTGCCGCGTCAATTCGAGCGCTTAAAGATCGCGTTGCATCCGGTATGCAGGGGGTCGGCCGATCGACCCAGGCGCCTGGCCGCGGAGCGGGTGAGATGTTTTTTCTCCAGGCGGTAATGGTGATCCTGCAGAAAAGAGATGATGGCATCCGAATGGGGTTCGTTCAATTCGACTTGAATGCTCAAAGGGGCATCGGAGGACCTCAGCAGCGAAGTCATGCCCTGCAAAATGAGATACTCGTCGCCGTCGATGTCGATCTTAACGTGCTGAGGCGGGGCCACACGGCGCGAGGCGATCAGCGTATCCACCCGCACGGTGTTCTTGAGCTCTACAATCTGATCATCCGCCAGCTTCAATTCGCCGTTTGAACCCTCGAACAACTGGCTGTTGGATGTACCGGCGTTCAGGGAGCGATAGCGAAACTTGAGGTAGCCGTCCGAATTGTGCAATGCAAAGCTGCATGGGACCACGACATCCTGCAGACGGTTGATGGTAATGTTGTCGCTCAGTCTTGAAAAATTCGGCCCGTGGGGTTCAAAGGCATACACTTTACCGCCGGGCGAAACCCGCCGTGCGGCAAAAATAGTGTATACGCCTATGTTCGCACCGACGTCGAAAAAGACCTGGCCGGGTTTCATTTCAGACTCAATCCACTCTATGGTTCCCGGTTCCTTTGCATAGAGCTTGAGGCAGCGGTTGAATTCCCTCACGGTTCCGCATCGGAATCTATAGACACCGGCCTGGTCGGTAATTTCCAATTCACGGGTGAGCCGGTTTCTTAACTCAAGGATTTTTCGATGCAACCTGCGCAGGAAGCGTGGCGGCGGCCATGAGTTGACATCTTTACGAATCATTCGGGAACCTTCATGCTGGATTTTTCGGGCAATAATTTTTTTACCTTGAATGCCTTTGATTGTCAACGAAATGCCCGATAGTTCAGCAACTATCGCTGAACACCTTTTAGTGTTGGGGTTTTTGAGCCACGATGGGGCTCTAATCTCAGCCGGGTGAGCCACATAGCGCAGAAGGTGTTCGAAGTCGTTGAAAAGCAGTAGCCGGTTGGCCACCCGCAGATTGATCCAGTACGCTCTACCGCTTCTATCGTGGCGAAGCATATTCAGCGATAATTATTACCGGATGATAGGGCGTTTTTTCTGATTGACAGCACCGAACACACCTCATATAAAATTCGCATCCAAAGGAGGGCGCCATGCTTGACTGCGCGGATACGGTGTTGGTGGTCGTTGACATCCAGGAGAAACTGGTGCGGGCGATGCACGCGCGCGAGGAACTGATCCTCAAAGCCCGGCAGCTGGTTCAGGGCGCCCGTGCCCTCAACCTCCCGATCTTGTGCACCGAGCAGAACCCGAAAGGCCTGGGGCCGACCGTTCCGGAGATCGCCGCCGCCATGCCGGGGGTTCAACCGATCAGCAAGTTCAGCTTCGGCTGCGGCGCCTGCGAGGGCTTCGTGCACGCCCTGCAGGCCGCCGGCCGGCGCAACGTGCTCGCGGCCGGGATCGAGACCCACGTGTGCGTCTATCAGACCACGCGGGAATTGCTCGAAAAGGGCTATCACGTGGAAGTGGCGGCCGACGCCTGCTCCTCGCGCACCCCCCAGAACAAGCAGATCGGCCTCGATAAGATGCGGGACGCAGGCGCAGCGGTCACCAGTGTTGAAACGGCCCTGTTTGAGCTTCTGAAGGTGGCCGAAGGCCCGCTTTTCAAGGAAATACTCAAGATCCTCAAATGAATGACGACCGGCGGAGCAACCATCCGGCCCGTGGAAAAACGCGCATGACGGAACACCGGGTTCTCATCATCGGCGGGGGCATCGGCGGGCTGACGGCCGCTCGGACGTTGGCACCCTTCGGAGTCCGGGTCGATTTGGTCGAGCGCAACCCGTTTCTCGGCGGCCACGCCGCCCGGCTCTCCTGCAAGGCCACGGACCGCTGCGTCAAGTGCGGCGCCTGCCTCGTGCCGGAAGCCCTCACCGCAGCGGCATCCGACCCGCGCATCACGGTCCACCTGGGCAGCCGCGTGGAAGCCGCCCGCACGCCGTCGCAGCGGTTTTCCTTCACGATACACCGGCACGCCGCCCAAGCGGCTTCGACCCCCGGCGCGGCGCGCACCGATCCCCCCGGGACCCCGGTCGCCGGCAAAGCCGATGCCGTCGTCTTGACCACCGGGTTCAAGGTGTTCGACCCAAAGGACAAGGCCTACGGCCACGGCATCTTCCCGAACGTGATCACCAACCTGGAGCTCGAGGACATGCTGCGCACCGGCGGCGCGGCCGTGAAACCGTCGGACGGCGCCTCCCCGCGCCGCGCGGCGTTCATTCAGTGCGTGGGCAGCCGGGATGCGAAAATCGGCCACCTGTGGTGCTCCGCGTTCTGCTGCGGGGCGGCGCTGCGGGCGGCGCGCAAGATCAAGGCCGCCCGGCCGGATACCGACATCACCGTCTTTTTCATCGACATTCAGACCTTCGGCCGCGATTTCGAGTCCTTCTATTCCCAATGCCGGCAGGAGATGCGATTCGTCCGCGCCATCCCCGGGGATGCGTTCCAAGCCGCCGACGGCCGAATCCGTCTGGCATACATCGAAGACGGCTCGCGCCGGAGCGTCGAGGAGATCTTCGACCTGGTGGTGCTGTCCACCGGCATGCAGCCACCCGATGACGTGAAGGCGGCTGCCGCCGGCTTGGGGCTGCCGCTCACCCCCTTCGGCTTTGCGGCCTTGGCCGCCGAGCCGGGGGTCTTTGCCGCCGGCGCCGTCCGGGGGCCGATGACCATCGCCGACACGATCGCCGATGCCCGGCACGCCGCCGGGTTGGTTCTCGAGTTCCTCGGCCGCTGCGGCCCGCACCGACCCGCACCGGCCGCCGAAGGGCCTCTGAGCCGGGGCACGATCATTTCCCGGTGCAGTTGAAACCCGGGAGTCGAGGATCGCGCGGCGGCACGGCGCTTTCCATGAACCCTTGTAACCCTGAAATTGAAACCTGAGCAGCCGCATTGCACAAGGTAGGATGATGACCGCCCAAACGATCTGCGTTTTCGGGAACACCGCCTGCGCCTGGGACATCGCCGCACGGCTGGGGAAAGCCGGCCTGGAGGTCACCCTCGCCGCCCCGGGCGAGGCCTGCGCGCCCCCGGCCGGCTCCCGGCCGTCAGGTGCGCCGCCCATCCAAACCCTTCCCGGTGTGCGACTCGACGCCTGCCGAGGGGGCCCGGGCCATTTCGACCTCACCTTCTCCGGCGGCAAAAGCGCCCAACGGATCACCGCTGCGGCGCTGGTCGTCGCGGAGGCGGATGAGCGCCGGCCGAACTTCGCCCCTTACCAACTCGAACGGGGGCCGGCCGTCCTGTCGCTGTCGGATCTTCACCAACTGGGATGCCGGCCGCCCGCAAGCGGAGCGGCCCGGCGACTGGTGGTCTTCCTGAGCGGGCTCGCCACCGAGAACCAGCCCCTCATCGCCGGCGAGGTCATGGCTGCAGCGCTCACTCTTCAAACCCAGGAGGGCGCGCAGTGCGCCGTTCTCACCGGCAACCTGAAAGTGGCCGCGGAGGGGCTTGAAGCCCTCGCCCGCGAGGCCAGGGCCGCCGGGGTGCTCTTTTTCAAGTTTGCAGACACCCTCCCCGCCTTCCATACGGGGGAAGACGGCCGCGTGCGGGTCCGCTTCGTGGACGACCCCACGGGGGAGGCGTTCAGCTTGACGCCGGACCTGGTCGTTGTGGACGAAACCGTCCGGCCATCGGGTGAGGCCGTCGCGCTGGGCCGCATCCTGGGGCTGGAGTCGGACCCGGCCGGTTTCATCCAAGCGGAAAATGTCCGCCGCCTGCCGACGTTCACCAACCGCCGGGGAGTCGTCGTGGCCGGCCCGGCGCGGGCCTTCGGGCCGGACCCGGCCGTGGAGGCCTCCAACGCCGTTCTCGACGTCTTGGAATCTCTTTCGACCGGCACCGCCGGCGGGCCTGCCGCCGAGATCGAACCCGGCCGCTGCATCCGCTGCCTCACCTGCTTCCGGCTCTGCCCTTACGGCGCGGTGGCTTTGGATGAACGCCCGCGGGTGGTTCCGGCCGCCTGCGAACGCTGCGGCATCTGCGCGGCCGAGTGCCCGCGGGAGGCGATCCGCATCCCGGGCCTGGAGCGCAGGGACCTGCACGCCCTCATCGCGTCGGGGCGGCCGGCCGACCCCGGGGGCGTGCCGCACATCGTCGCCTTTGCCTGCGCGCGCTCCTCGGGCCCGGCGGCTCGCGCCGCCGCCGACGCGGGCCGCGGGTGGGACGCGTCGCTCAACCTGGTAGAGGTGCCCTGCGCGGGCGGCCTGTCCACGGAGGTGATCCTGTCCGCCTTCGGACGGGGGGCCGACGGGGTGCTGGTCCTTACCTGTCATGAGGACAACTGCCACTCCCGCCACGGCAACCGCCTGGCGTGGCGGCGGGTGGACCAGGCCGGTGCGTTTCTGGACCGGACCGGCATCGGCTCCGGCCGGCTCGCCTTGAAAACGCTGGCCGCCAACATGCCGACCGAGCTATCCGCCATCGTGACGGAATTCAGCCAAACCCTGACCGGCCTGCGCCGGGAGGCCAAAACCACTCGAACCTGAAAAGGGATCCTTCAATGCCCCCCCCTGCCGATAGGACCGTTCTCCGGCGCAGCGACATCAGCCAATGGCCGTTTTCACAGGATGTCTGCATGACCTGCGGCATCTGCGCCTGCTCCTGCCCCGTTTCAGGCGTGGACGGC
Source organism: Desulfobacterales bacterium (assembly GCA_025454075.1). Next base: position 35,747 of record JALOPD010000007.1, read on the forward strand.
TTCGACCCTCGCAAGGTCGTCCGCATGGCGGCCATGGGGCTGGAACGCGAGCTGGTGCAATCCCGCTGGCCCTGGATCTGCACCATGTGCGGCAAATGTGAAAACGCCTGCCCCATGGAGGTCCGCATCGCCGACGTGGTGCGCCGGGTCCGTTCGCTGCGGGACCGGGACCGGGTGCCCGGCATCCTCCACAAGGGCCTCCAGGCCGCGCTGGAAACCGGCAACAACCTGCGCCTGCCGAAGGAGGACTATCTCTTCATCCTCGAGGACGTGGCCGGGGAGATCCGCGAAGAGCACGGGTTCGAAGGTTTTCGGGTGGAGGTCGACAAGAGAGGCGCCCGGGTCCTGACCACCATCCACAACAAGCTCGTCAACACCCACACCGAGGACTTGAAGCACTGGTGGAAGATCTTTCATGCAGCCGGTGAAAGCTGGACCGTCGCCTCCGAGAACTGGGAAGGCACGAGCTGGGGCTTTTTCACCGGCGACGACGAGGCCATGAAAACCATGGCCGGCCGGATTCTACGCCAGATGGAGGAGCTGGAGATCGACACCCTGCTCTGGCCGGAGTGAGGGCACGCCTACCTGGCGACCCGGTCCGGGTTCGAAAAGCACTTCCCCGAGGCACTGAAAAAATACCGGTTTGTGACGGTCTTCGATCTGCTCACGGACTACATCCAGCAGGGCCGCATCCGGATCGACCGCACGCGTTTTCCGCAGGTGGCCACCTACCACGACCCGTGCAACTACGGCCGCAAGGCCCAGATGAAGTTCGGCCACGGCTTCTTCGAAGAGCCGCGCTGGATCCTGAGCCGGTGCATGGAGCGCTGGGTGGACCTCTACCCCAACCGCATGAACCAGACCTGCTGCGGCGGGGGCGGCGGCACCCTCACCACCGGCTACAACGATGAGCGCGTTTTTTACGGCCGCCGGAAAATGGAACAGATCAAGGCCGCCGGCGCGCAGATGATCGTTGTGCCCTGCCACAGCTGCCACGGCCAGTTGGAGAGCATCAAGGAGCACTACGGCATGGCGGAGCTGGAGGTGAAATACCTGTGGGAGCTCGTGGCGGACACGCTGGTGCTGAAGCAGGGGTGAGGCGCTGCGGCGGGGCGCAGGGGGCAGCGGGTGACGGCGCCCCACCGGTGACCGGTTCGTTCGCGCGATGGTCTATCCCGGGACGCTGAAACCGGGGGTTCACGAACCCGGACAAGCCCCTTTCAGGGTGCGCCCCCGGCCGGCCGCCGGCCGAACGTCAGCAGACGCGACATCAGGCCTCCCGCGAGAATCAACCCCCCGACCACCAGGAACCCGGCGGAAAAGGAGTGCAGGTCGCTGGACCAGCCGATCAATGCCGGGACCGCGCCGGCACCGATCATGAACGCAAACGGCGTGGTCATAGACACCGCAATATTCCTCGCCCCGGCCGGGGCCATCCGGCCGATCGCGGCAAAACCGGCCGGGAAAAAGCACACCGCGAGCGCCGGTTGGATGAAGACGAGACACGGCAGCCAGGCCGTGGGCGCGACCCCCAGGATCATCGTCAACAATCCGTTCAGCGCCAAGACGACAATCATGGTCCGCTTGGGACCGATGCGGTCCGTGAACCAGCCGCTGCCGAACGCCGCCAGGACCCCCGGGATCCGCGAGACGGCAAGCAGCGTGTTGGCGTAGTCGCGCGCCAGGCCGTGCGTGCTCACCAGGAACAGCGGCAGCATGGTGTAGAGGCCCAGGCTGCCGCTGATGCCGAAACCGAACAGCAGGATCATCAGCCAGTAGGAGGGCTGCCGGCCCAGGATACCGATCGACCGCAGGTTGGGGGCCTCGCCGGCGAAGGCGCCGACCCGGCAGTAGCGCAGAAAAAAAGCGGCGGAGAGGACCGCCCCCGCCCCGAGGACGGCTAAAACGGCCGGCCAGGCAACCCGAGCAAGCAGCGCTTCGGAAAAAATCGGGGCCAGCACGAAGGCCAAATTCGGCGCGGCTTCGTGAACCGCGATCGCCTTGCCCCAGTGGCGCGGGCTCACGAATTCCGTGATGGCGGCGATGGCGGAGGGCAGGTAGAGCCCCGTGCAAAGCCCCGTCAGAAAGAGGCCGGCGCGGACTCCCCACAGCGTGTCGCTGGCGGCCGTCGCCAGCAGCGCCATGCCGGCGCTGGCGATGGACAGCGCCATCGTGCCCCGGTGCGTGATCCGCGCGGAGACGAAACCCGAACCCATCAGGGCGATGAAATAGCCGACGGACAGAATGAAAAACAGCGACCCGGCCTGGGCGTGGGAGAGGTGCAGGTCCTCCTCGATGGCCGGCATCAGGGGCGCCTGAACGATGCGCGCCATGAAATTCATGAAAAACAGCAGCGTGAGCAGGCAAAGCGGACCCAGGCTCCCCCGGAACGACTCGCTGCCGCTCGCTGCGGCCGTGTCGGCCGCCGGCAAGGCGCTCATCGGCGAATGTCCGCCGTCGGCCGCCGCCCGGCCTGCGTCCTGACCTGAATGCGTTCGGCAACGATGCCCGCCGCGATCTCAGGCAGAGGCGGAGCGGGGTGCCCGCAGCCGCTCACGCGCTTCCGGCAGACATCGACCTCTGAAGGCACGGTCGGCACGACCCGCGGTCACAGCTCGAAGGCCATGACGTCGATGATCAGCGGCAGCCGCTTGAGCTCCTCCATGACCGCCTCCGGGATGGGGTTGTCCGTCCGGAAGTAGATCATGGTCTTGTCTCCGTCCTCCTGCTGGCCGACCCGCATCTGGCTGATGTTGACCTTGTTGTTGCCGAGCAGGGTGCCGATGCTGCCGATGGCGCCGGGCTTGTCGTGGTTGTGGATCAGGATGAACCGGCCGTGGGGCGGCAGTTCCAGCCGGAAGTTTTCGATCTTCACCACCCGCGGGTACTTGCGCCCGAAGATGGTCCCGGCCACGCTGTGGCGGGCGCCGTTCGCCACCGCCTTGACGGTCACGAGGTTGAGGTACTCATCGGAGGGGGCGCGCGCCTCGGACACCTTGATCCCGCGCTCGCCGGCCATGACCTTCGCGTTCACGAAGTTCACCGTGTCCTGAACCATCGGGGTGAGGAAGCCCTTCAGGATGGCCGTCGTGACCGGCGAAAGGTCCTGCTCGGGGAACTCCCCGGCATACTCGATGGCGATCTCCCCCGCCGGCCCCTTGCAGATCTGGGCCAGCAGGCAGCCCATGCGCTCGCCCAGGGTCAACAGCGGCCCGATCTTGGCCAGCAGTTCGCCGCTCACCGCCGGCACGTTGACCGCATTGATGATGGTGCCGGTCTTCAGGAAGGCCAGTATCTGCTCGGAGACCTGGATGGCGACGTTGGTCTGGGCCTCGACCGTGGAGGCCCCCAGGTGCGGCGTGCAGATCACCCGGTCGACCTCGAACAGCGGGCATGCGCCCGGCGGCTCCTTCTCGAACACGTCCAGCGCCGCGCCGGCGACCTTGCCGGAACGCAGGGCCTCGTTCAGGTCGGCCTCGTTGACAATGCCGCCGCGCGCGCAGTTGATGATCATGACGCCGTCCTTCATCTTGTCGAAGGCCGCCTGGTTGAGCAGCCCGACGGTGTCTTTCAGCTTGGGCACGTGCACCGTGATGTAGTCCGAGCGCCGGTAGAGCTCGTCCAGCGAGACGGCCTCGTAGCCCGCCTTTTCGATCGCGTCGGCCGTCACGAAGGGGTCGTGGACGATGACCTGCATCTTAAGCCCGCGGGCGCGGTCGGCGACGATGGACCCTATCTTGCCGAAGCCGATGATGCCCAGCACCTTGTTGAAGATCTCGCGGCCCTGGAGCTTTTTCTTTTCCCACATCCCGGCTTTCGTGGAGGAGGTCGCCCAGGGGATGTTGCGGCTCAGGGCCATCATCATGGCGATGGTGTGCTCGGCGGTCGTGACGACGTTTCCGGACGGCGTGTTCATCACGATGATGCCGCGCTTGGTGGCGGCCGGGATGTCGACGTTGTCGAGGCCGATGCCGGCCCGCCCCACCACCTTGAGCGCGTGGGCGGCCTGCAGCAGCTCCTCGGTCACCCGCGTGGCGCTGCGGATGATGAGCGCATCGTAGCCGCCGATGATCGCCTTGAGCTCATCCGGCTTCAGCCCGACCCGCACGTCGACGCTGATCCCGGGTTCCTTGCGCAGAATGTCGAGGCCGACGTCCTCCAGATTGTCGCTGACGAGCACTTTCATCTTCCGATCCCCTTTGACGGTTTTAAGGTTGTGTGCGGATGCCGGGTCACTCCTGCATGCGCGCCTTGGTTTGCGCAACCATTTCCACCAGGGAGGCCACCTTCGGCTTGGGGCGGGCGTCCATCACGCGGGCGAACTGCTCTTCCGGCAGGTGGTCCTGAAGATACCGCACGATGTCGAACGTCTCCCACCAGCAGTCCACGACCTTGAAGCAGGGCTGCTCGAGTTCGCAGCGCATGCAGTAGCCGAATTCGACGGGTCCCCCCAGGCGCGGGCAGCGCCGGGATAGGGGGTTCGTGCGGTGGGTCATGGGTGATCACCCCCAAAAGAGTTTCCTTGGTACCATGAAATTGCCTCTAAAGCTGAATCCGACATTCTGATATCGAAATCCGAAACCAATTCAAATAAGCCCACCCGATGCCGGATGCGCATCGCACCCGGCCCTACCGGCTCTTCAAGATCTTCGGCTTGGGGTAGCTCTGCAGGATCTTCTCGGCCTCCTCGATGTCCCTGGCCGGGTATTCATAGTCCTTGAGCTCGCCGGCCAGGAATTTTTCGTAGGAGCCGAGGTCGATCAGGCCGTGGCCGCTCCAGTTGAAGAGGATGACTTTTTCCTTGCCTTCCTCCTTGGCCCTGCGCGCCAGGTCGATGACGCAGGCCAGAGCGTGGTTGGTTTCCGGCGCGGGGATGACGCCTTCGGTGCGGGCGAGCAGCAGGCCGGCCTCGAAGGTTTCGAGCTGGCCGTAGGACTTGGGCTCGAGCAGCCCCTCGACGACGAGCTGGCTGACCGTCGGCGCCATTCCGTGGTAGCGCAGGCCGCCGGCGTGCATCGGCGGCGGCATGAAGGTGTGCCCGAGGCTGTGCATGGGCAGCAGCGGGGTGTAGCCGGCCGTGTCCCCGTGGTCGTAGGCGAACGGCCCCTTGGTCAGCGTGGGGCAGGCCGCGGGCTCGACCGGGTGGATGTCGATCTGCTTGCCGTGCATCTTGTCGTAGACGAACGGAAACGCGAGGCCGGCGAAGTTGCTGCCCCCGCCGGCGCAGCCGACGATCACGTCCGGGTACTCGCCGATCTTCTCGAACTGCTTCTTGGCTTCGAGGCCGACGACGGTCTGGTGCAGCATGACGTGATTCAGCACGCTGCCGAGGGAGTAGCGCGTCTGACCGCTTGTGTCGGTCACGGCGGCCTCGACCGCTTCGCTGATGGCGATTCCCAGACTGCCGGGGGTGTCCGGGTATTTTGCCAGAATGTCGCGGCCGGCCTTGGTCTGGTTGCTCGGGCTCGGGATGCAGGTCGCCCCCCAGGTCTGCATCATGGTCTGGCGGTAGGGCTTCTGGTCAAAGCTGACGCGCACCATGAACACCTTGCACTCCAGGCCGAACTGCGAGCAGGCGAACGCCAGCGCGCTGCCCCACTGGCCGGCGCCGGTCTCGGTGGTCAGGCGTTTGATGCCGAAAACCTTGTTGTAGTAGGCTTGCGGCACCGCCGTGTTCGGTTTGTGGCTTCCGGGAGGGCTGGCGCCCTCGTATTTATAATAGATGCGCGCCGGGGTCCCGAGGGCCTTTTCGAGGGCGTACGCACGGACCAGCGGGGTCGGCCGCCAGATCGTATACGCCCTGAGGACCTCTTCGGGGATGTCGATCCAGCGCTGCTGGCTCACCTCCTGTTCGATGAGGTTCATCGGGAAGACCGGGGCGAGCATGTCGGGGCTCACCGGCTTCCCGTCGGGGCCGAGGGGCGGGTTCATCTTGATGTCGGCCAGCACATTGTACCATTGGCGCGGGATTTCATCCTCGGACAATAAAACCTTCTTCCTTTCCATAGACCTCTCCTCCTATCTGATGGACTGGCAGTGTTCTAAAAAGGTTGAAACGGACGGCCCTCCCCCCGGCCGGGTTCGGTTTGCAAGGCTTTCAATTTATGAACTTAAATGGCGATTTTTCAGACTTTATCCTGTATTATGGCAGGCGGGGTTAGTCAAGAAAAGAAAATGGGTAAATTTCTGTGGACTTTTTTCGGAAGACTGAGATAGTAATAACCCCGGCAAACGGCTGCCGGGACGCATGCCGTCTTTGCACAGTCCGATCAACGACATGAGGAAGGCTCCCGAATATGGTACAGCGACGCAAGAGCACCGCCGTTCGAAAACAACAGATCATCGACGCCGCCAGAAAACTGATCATGCGCAAGGGCAGCGAGCACCTGACCGTTAGGTCGATGGCCAAGGAGGTGGGCCTGACCGAAGCGGCCATTTACCGACATTTCAAAAGCAAACGCGAGATCCTGTCCTTCCTGATGAACAACATCATGGACACCATGCTGCACGATGTGGAGCGAACGACCGTCGAAAACTCACCCTCTCTGGAAACGATCGACCAGGTCCTGAAACACCATTTGTCTGAAATCGAACAGCGCAAGGGGATGTCTTTTCAGATCATCGCCGAGATTATCAGCCTGGGCGACAAAAAATTGAACAAGGACGTCTATGAGAAACTGAATCTCTATATCGGCCGTCTCGAGAACCTTCTTTCCGAAGGCGCCCGCGGCGGCCACATACGAGACGGCATCGATTTCGGGGCATCGGCCCTTCTGCTCTTCGGAATGATCCAGGGACTCGCCAACATCTGGGCCCTGAGCGGTTACAGCTTCGACCTTTCCGCAAAGTACGAATCGCTTTGGGCGATTTACCAGAAAGCCGTCAAACCCCGAAAGGCGAACGAACCCGGTTGACCGGCCATCCGCCAATCTCGCCGCCTCGCGCACCGCACCCATCGACCGACAGACGCCCGCCCGGACAAGTTCACCGCCGCCGCTTTTGCGCAAACTCAGCGGGTCAAGTCCATCTGCCGCCCCGGCCGGCCGTTCGTCCGGCGCGCGCCCTTCGCTGCCATCCTGATCCCTTTCTCCTCCGTTTCAACCGATACCCATTTCAGCCGCCGCCCTGACGGCCAACCGCAGCGGCCCCTCCAGGCCCGTCCATCGGGTGGCCAGACATGTTTATGTTTACTATAAATCGTGTTTGTTTATATATACTTACTTTACTGACTGTTTTTAAATGGGGCGGCCGGGTCAGGTTGAAAAGATGGACACTCTGCCAAAAGCCATTCTCCAAAGACAAGCGCACCCGCTGTAGTAATACAACATACTATTAATATTAAATATTTTATAATATCTTCATCGAGCCCCCCTCGCCTGCGACCGAACCGCCAAATTAATATTGACAAGCCTTCGAAGGAAAGATATCATGTTAGCGTACATAAACTAATTTATATCAAAAATTAAAACCAGACCGTTATTGAACCACTCGCCATACGAAAGGGGTCTTCCAATGAACGATCAGCCGATCATTGCACAAGAGGCGGCGCCCAAGAGCGGGGCCGGAAGGGTGGTCCGAATCATCCTGCAGTGGACCATTCTAGGCCTTCTGCTTTTTACCTGCGTCATGGCTGCGATCCGGAAATTCGGCGGCTGACAAACAGGCAACCGCTCATTAGAGAGAGGGGGACTCGATGACAATAGCCTTCGGTATTCTATTCATGCTCGGGGGATTGGCGCTGGCGGTCCTGTTGGGAATCGTTTTGTACCGGGACCCCAAGAAAGAGCCTCAAACGGCCCGCACGACCGCTGGGGTCCGAAGAGAGCCGAAAACGGCCTAAACCGCGGGGGGATGAACGCGGTACCGCATCTCATCCTCAGGGTTCGCCCGTGAAGTCGAAGCTCATGCGGGTCTGCAGGTTCCCGATGCGGATAAAGATCTCCTTCAAAAGGCGCTGTTCGATTCCCGAGAGGTCCTTGGGGTTGATGAAATTGTCGGGCGGGATGCCCTCCACCAGGATGGCGCCGACCTGCCGGACCAGCCGCAGCTGCATCAGAAAACCGTATGCCTGTTCGATCTCGCTGCAGTCTTTGGCGGGCAGCACCCCTCGTTGCATCAATTCACGCAGCCGCTCCAGGGTGTTGGTCTCCGCCACGCCGTGCTTCAAGGCATACACCCGGGCGTAGTCGACGATCGGCAGCATGGCCTGCTTGACGTCGAATTTGTTGCGGTGCTCGCCCTTGGACTCGAGCACGAAGTTCCGGAAAAAACCGAGCGGCGGCTTGTGGAGCAGCGCATTCTGCGTCAAGTGCCGGAAAAAACCGGACCACCCCACCAGCGATTCGAGCAGGTGTTCCCGGAGCTGAACGACCAGATCGCCATGGCCGAAGCCCACCCTGAAATCGAAAAAAATACTGGAGTAAAGCAGGTCCTCCGCCTCGGCCGCGTGGATCCACTCTGAAAAACGGCGCTTCCAGACCGACAGCGGCTGGCAGAGCTTGGGGTTCCTGGCCATGACGTCGGCGTGGCAGAAGCGGTACCCGCAGCGGTCGAGCAGCGTGCACACCGCCTCCCCGACCTTCAGGAAGTAGTCGTGGACCAGTTCCGCGGCGCCGGGGGAGGCGTCTTCGTAGACGATGGCATTGTCCTGGTCGGTCTTGAGTGTCTGCTCCCTTCGGCCTTCGCTGCCGAAAATCATGAAGGCGAATTTTACCGGCGGCGGCTCCATGCCCGTCAGCACCAGATCGGCCAGCCGTTTCAGGACGGCATCGGAGATGGCGGTGATGAAGCGATTCAAATGCAGCGCCGGGGTTCCCGCACGAATCAGCGCCTGCACGATGCGCGGCAGCCGAAGGTAAACCTGTTCGATCGCCTCCGCGCCCGGCGCCGCGGCGATGTCGCGGATGAGAAACAGCGGCGACTGGCCCTGATTCCCCAGCACGTCCTGGTTGGTCAAAACCCCGACGACCTGCTGTTGGGCGTCCGTGACGGCCAGGTGCTTGATCCCCTGCTGCATCATGGCCATGAGCGCCTCGAACACCGGGACCGTCAGGGGGACGGTTTTGACCGGCGTGGACATGATGTCGGCCACCGGCCGCGCGATGCTGCGTCCCTCCGCGATCACCTTCATGCGCAAATCGTTGTCGGTGACGATGCCGA
>JALOPD010000108.1 GCA_025454075.1 Desulfobacterales bacterium
CTGGTGAGCAGCGCCGCCAGGAACTCCACCGGGTAGTGGGCCTTCAGGTAGGCGGTCTGATAGGCGATCAGCGCGTAGGCGGCGCTGTGCGACTTGTTGAAGCCGTACCCGCCGAACTTCTCCATGAGGTCGAAGATGCTGGCGGCCTTGTCGGCGGGCAGCTTGTTTTCGACCGCGCCTTTCAAAAACCGATCCCGGTGGGCGGCCATGATCTCGGTGATCTTCTTGCCCATGGCCTTGCGCAGGTCGTCGGCCTCGGCCATGGAATAGTTGGCCAGAGCGCCGGCGATCTTCATGACCTGCTCCTGGTAAACGATGACCCCGTAAGTCTCCTCGAGGATCGGCGCCAGCTGAGGCACGAGGAAGGCGACCTGCTTGCGGCCGTGCTTGCGGTCGACGTAGTCGTCGATCATGCCGCTTTCCATGGGGCCGGGGCGATACAGGGCCACCAGGGCGACCACGTCCGCGAAGCACCCCGGCTTGAGGCGCACCAGCAGGTCCTTCATGCCCGAGCTTTCCAGCTGGAAGACCCCGGTGGTGTCGCCGGCAGAGAGCAGCCGGTAGGTCGCGGCGTCGTCGAGGTCCAGGTTTTCCAGGTCCGGCGGGATCCGGCCCTGGCGGCGGATGATCTCCTGGGTGCCGGCGATGACGGTCAGGTTGCGCAGCCCGAGGAAGTCGAACTTGACCAGCCCGATCTTCTCGACGATCTTCATGTCGAACTGGGTGACCACCTCGCCCTTTTTGCCCCGAAACAGCGGCAGGTACTCCACCAGCGGGCGGTCGGAGATCACCACCCCGGCGGCGTGGGTCGAGGCGTGGCGCGGCAGCCCCTCCAGCACGCGGCAGATCCGGATGAGCTCGCCCACCTCCGGCTTTTTTTCAACCAGCTCCCGCAGCCGCGGCTCCTGCGCCAACGCGTCGTCCAGGGTGATGTTGAGCACGTCGGGCACCATCTTGGCGATGGCGTCCACTTCCTGCAGCGGGATGTCGAGGGCGCGGCCGACGTCCCGTATCACGGCCCGCGTTTTGAGCTTTCCGAAGGTGATGATCTGGGCGACGTAGTCCCCGCCGCCGTAGCGCTCCACGACGTACTTGTAGACGTCTTCACGGCCGTCGATGCAGAAGTCGACGTCGATGTCCGGCATGCTCTTGCGGGCGGGGTTCAGAAAGCGCTCGAAGATCAGTCCGTGCACGATGGGGTCCAAGTCCGTGATCCCCAGGCTGTAGGCGACGAGGCTGCCGGCGGCCGAGCCCCGGCCGGGGCCGACCGGGATGCCGCTCTCCTTGGCGTGGCGGATGAAATCCGAGACGATCAGGAAATAGCTGGGAAAGCCCATCTCCTTGATCACGCCGATCTCATAGTCCAGCCGCGCCCGGTAGAGCGCCTCGTCGGCCTGCGGGTTTTTGGAACGGACGCGCGCCATGACCCGATCGAACCCCTCGCGCGTCTTTTGCTCGAAGAGCTCGTCTGCGGTCTGGCTGCCGCGGGTGTCGAAGCGGGGGAAATGATAGGTTTTGAAGTCGAATTCGAGGCGGCAGCGCCGGGCGATCTCCGCCGTCTGCGCCAGGGCCTCCGGGGTGTCCTGGAAGTAGGCCGCCATCTCGGAGACCGGCTTGAAATAGAGCTGGTCGGTGCGGAACTTGAGCCGCTCCGCGTCGTGGACGGTTTTGCCGGTTTGAATGCACAGCAGCACGTCGTGGGCGCGCACGTCCTCGCGCGACAGGTAGTGGCAGTCGTTGCTGGCCACCAGCGGGATCGACAGCCGCCGGCTCATGTCGATCAGGGCGGCGTTCACCCGCTCCTGCTCGTCGATGCCGTTGTTCTGGATCTCGAGGAAGAAGCGGTTCTCGCCGAACATCTCCCGGTAGGTGCGCGCGGCCAGCTCCGCCTGCTCCGGCCGGCCCTCCATGATCCGGCGCGGGATTTCGCCGTGCAGGCAGGCGGAGAGGGCGATCAGGCCGCGCGAGCACTCCTTGAGAAGCTCTCGGTCGATGCGCGGTTTGTAGTAAAAGCCTTCGAGCTGGGCCGCGGTGGCCAGCCGGCAGAGGTTGCGGTAGCCCTCCTGGTTCTCGGCCAGCAGGATGATGTGGCACAACTCCCGGTTGTCGGCCGGGTTCTTGTCGAACCGGCTGCGGGAGGCGATGTACATTTCGCAGCCGATGATCGGCTGGATGCCGGCCTTGCACGCCTTCTCGTAAAACTCGACGGCGCCGAACAGGGTGCCGTGGTCGGTGGTCGCCACCGCCGGCATGCCGTACTCGATGGTGCGCTGGACCAGGTCGTCGATGCGGATGGCCCCGTCCAGCAGGCTGTACTGGGTGTGCACGTGCAGGTGAACGAATTCGGTCATGAATGTCCTTGTGAAACGGTCCGGGTCTTGAGGGTCACGGCCGGATGAACGCGGATGCGCACTGAAAAGAGGCCGCCGGGGCTCCCCTGGGCGCCTCCGGCCTCCGGGCGGAGGCGGGGTCGACCGTCGTAAAATTTTCTCAGGGATCCGGCTGAAAGTAAAGAAAAAGATCGGGGCCGCGTCCGCCGTTCGACACCGGCGGTTCCGCCCGGCGACCCGGGTCGGGAGGCGCCGGCCGCCCGGGCCGGGGCGAGCAAACCGCGTGCGGCCGGGCCCGGGAAACGCGGCGCAGCGATGACCCGATGCGCCCGGCGCAACCACACCCTACTCGATGCGGTAGTTCGGCGCCTCCTTCGTGATGATCACGTCGTGCACGTGGGATTCGCGGATGCCGGCGGGGGATATTTTGATGAAGCGCGCCTTCTCCCTCAGCTCGTCCAGGGTCCGGCAGCCGCAGTAGCCCATGCCCGCCTTGAGTCCGCCCACCAGCTGAAAGATGTTGGCCTGGAGGGACCCGCGGTAGGGCACCCGGCCGACGATGCCCTCCGGCACCAGCTTGTCGCCTTCGCTGTCGTCCCCCTGGTAGTAGCGGTCCTTGCTGCCCTTCTTCATCGCCTCGATGGAGCCCATGCCCCGGTAGACCTTGTAGCTGCGGCCCTGGTAGAGGATCAGCTCGCCCGGGCTCTCCTCGGTGCCGGCGAAAAGCCCGCCGATCATGACCGTGTGGGCGCCCGCGCCGATCGCCTTGGTGAGGTCGCCCGAAAAGCGGACGCCGCCGTCGGCGATGAGCGGCACGCCCGTTTTTTCGGAAACCGGACGGCAGTTCATGATGGCCGTCAGCTGCGGCACCCCCACGCCGGCCACCACCCGCGTCGTGCAGATGGAGCCGGGTCCGATGCCGATCTTGACGGCGTCGACCCCCGCCTTGATGAGGTCTTTCGCCCCTTCGGCCGTGGCGACGTTGCCGGCGATCACCTCGATCTCCTTGAAGGTGCGTTTCAGGCGCTTGACCGAGTCGATGACGTTCTTGGAGTGCCCGTGCGAGGTGTCGATCAGGATGATGTCCGCCCCGGCCTTGAGCAGGGCCTCGGCGCGCTCCTCCATGTCCGGCCCGACGCCCACCGCCGCGCCGACCCGCAGCCGCCCCTTGCTGTCCTTGCTGGCGTTGGGGAATTTCTTGATCTTTTCGATGTCCTTGATGGTGATCAGGCCGGTCAGCCGCCCTTTCTTGTCCACCACCAGCAGCTTCTCGATGCGGTGCTGGTGCAGGAGCTTTTTCGATTCCTCCAGGCCGATGCCCTCGTTGACCGTCACCAGCCGGTCCTTGGTCATGACCTCCGAGATCTTTTTGTCCATGTCGGATTCAAACCGCAGGTCCCGGTTGGTGACGATGCCGACCAGATGGTCGCCCTTGACGACCGGGACGCCGGAGATGCGGTACTGCTCCATGAGCGTGAGCACTTCGGCCACGCGCTGGTCCGGGTGGATGGTGACCGGGTCGACGATCATGCCGCTTTCCGACTTCTTGACCTTGTCGACCTCCATGGCCTGGGTTTTGATCTCGAGGTTGCGGTGGATGAACCCCAGCCCGCCCTCCCGGGCCATGCTGATGGCGGTTTCCGCCTCGGTGACGGTGTCCATGGCGGCGCTCACGATGGGAACGCTCAGGTTGATCCGGCGGGTCAGCCGCGTGTGGACGGTGACGTCCTTGGGCAGAACGGCCGAGAAGCTGGGAAGCAGCAGCAGATCGTCGAAGGAATAGCCTTCCTGCAGCGGCGGATTCGGCATCGAAACCCTCCTGGTCCTTGGTTGAAAAATTTGTGCCCACGAATAACAAAAGGCCGCACGTTTGGCAATCTTTATTTGGAAGCCGGCGGAGCCGCCGGTGATGCCAAAAATTCATTCTATTTCAGATAATTATCCGCTGGGCTGATTGACTTTGTCGCGTTGGGTGGGATAATATGGGAGTTTTATTAATCGTCTCGAAATAGTATGGACCGAGAGCGACCCCCTCTCCCTTACCCTCTCCCCCAGTCCTGGGGGAGCGGGCAGGGTGTGGGGGCGTCCGTGTCTATACAATTGTGCAACCCTTAATAAAAGGAAAGGGCGACACCGTGCTCATCAGCATCAACCCCCAGAACCCGCAGGCGCGGCTCATTCGCAAGGTGGTGGAGATCCTCAAAGGCGGCGGGATCGTGGTCTATCCCACCGACACCTACTACGGGGTCGGCTGCGACCTGATGAACCCGAAGGCGATCGAGCGGATTTACCTGCTGAAACGCCGGGACAAGGCCAAACCCTTCAGCTTCATCTGCTCGGACCTCACCAACATCAGCCAGTATGCCAAGGTGTCCAATTACGCCTACCGCACCATGAAGCGGCTGCTCCCGGGGCCCTACACCTTCATTCTCGAGGGCTCCAAGCTGGTGCCCAAGATCATGCTGACCAAGCGCAAGACCGCCGGCATCCGCGTCCCCGACAACGCCATCTGCCTCGGCCTGGTGCGCGAGCTCGGCCACCCGATCATCACCACCAGCGCCGCCACCGCCGATGGGCAAAGCTTCCACGACGCCTCCCTCATCCACGACCACTTCGGCAAGCAGGTGGACGCCGTCATCGACGGCAGCACGGTGTCGGGCGAACCCTCCAGCGTCGTCTCCCTCATCGGCGACGTGCCGGAAATCATCCGCCGCGGGGCCGGCGACGTGAGCCTGTTCGAGTAGGCGGCCCGGCGGCAGGGTGGCCCGCACGCCCGCCGTCACGCCGCCCGCCCAATCACGCCCCATCGGAAACCAGGCGGTCTTCGCCGGAAACGACGATCAACTCGGACTGCCTGGCGGCGCAGGCGAGCGTCATGTTGAGCGACCGGCCCATCTCGGCGGCAAGGGCGGTCGGCCGCGACATGCCGATCACGATGGGCAGCCGCGCCCGGGCGGCTTTTTGAACCATCTCGTAGCTGATGCGGGAGGACAAGATCAGGACGACGGCATCGGAGAGCTTCCGGGCGACAAAGGCCTTGCCGATGGCCTTGTCGAGCGCGTTGTGCCGCCCGACGTCCTCGGCGAAGGAGACCACCTCCAGGCGGCGGTCGATCAGCAACGCCGCATGCGCGCCCCGGGTCCGGCGATGGATGACCTGGTTTTCGGCGAGCCGATCGATGCATTTCAGGACCTGGTCGATCGAAACCCGGAATGGGTCAGCGCTGGGGGCGACGACCTGATAGATGTCCTTGACCAGCTCCTTGCCGCAGATCCCGCAGCTGGTCTGGCTGACGAAGCTCTTGCGCTCGAGCAGGTCGCGTATCTTTTCGCGCCGCTCGGGTTTGAGGCGGATTTCGACGACGTTCGGGTCCAGGTCCTTGCAATACCCGATGGTCAGAAAATCATCGGGGGAGTCCGCGATCCCCTCACCCAGGCAGAACCCGGCCGCGTGCGCCAGCTCCTCCCCGGGGGTCCGCATCACCACCGAGTAGGGCTTGCCGTCGACGCGGATGACCAGCGGCTCCTCACCGATGAACTCGCACACATCGGGCCGGCAGACCCCGCCCCCGCACCTGAAAACGGAATGGGATTGGGCCACCGGACCCGCCTGCCTCGCAGCGGGCTCGACGTTTTGGTTCTCGCTCATACGGCCGAAGGGCTTTTTTCCGCAGCCTTGCCTTTGCGGGCGATCGTGCGCCGCTCCTCGGGGACCGGCGGCGGGAGCGGCCCGCCTGAAATCCTGCACACCGCCCCGAAGCGCTCGGGGCAGGCATCGAAGCAGGTGCCGCACTTGATGCATTTGTCCTGGTCGATGACATGGATGCGGTTCTTGCCCCCGTCGATGGCCTCGACCGGGCATTTACGGGCGCAGATCAGGCAGGCCTGGCATTTTTCAGGGTCGATGTAATAGGAGACGACCTCGCGGAAGAGCCGGTCGACCTCATCGCGCGTGAAGAGGTCCTGGTAGCCCTCCTCCCGGTTCAGCCGCGACGCGAGCTTCTCCCGATTGGCCAGCTTCATGTACGGGACGAGTTTCGTCACGTGCTTCAGCCGCGAAGCCAGCTCCCCCCGGTCCAGCCCCTCGCCCTCGCCCAGGGGCCCCAGGGCCTTCACCTGCTTGCCGAAGTCGTTGACCACCTCGGTGAAGAGGATCCCCTCGGCGGCGGACATGAACTCGATCCTCAGCCGCTCCGGGTTCAGCCCGATGTGCTCCATGATCCGGCGGCACAGCAGCGCCATGTTCAGGGCATGAAAATTTCCATGCGTGATGTAGTTGCACTCATTCAAGCGGCAGCCGCCGATGAACACCCCGTCCATCCCGTTGGCAAAGGCGCGGAGCACAAAGGCCAGGTCGACCCTGCCGGCGCACATGACGCGGATCAGCCGCATATCGGTCGCATATTGCAGTCTGGAAACTCCAGCCAGGTCAGCAGCGCCGTACGCTCACCAATGGCATACGAACCCCAGGAGCTTGGGCCTGAACTTGTGTCCGGCACTCATGCGTATTCACCCTTTTTGTCGTCAACCACGGTTTTATGGCCCGGCATTAAACCGGTACAACTTGAGCCGATGTCGGGCGGAGCGGGGGGCCCGCCGCGGCGAGCCGCCACCACCCGTTCAACGAACCAACGTACGGCAGCCATTTGGAGTATTTGATTGCCGAAGCAACAGCAGCTGCCAACCTGCCGCTACGCCCCCGCCGCCGCATCGATCTGGCTCAGGAGCTCCTCGTCGGTGAAGTGCTTGAGCACGATCGCCCCGGTCGGGCACTTGGCGTTGCAGAGGCCGTCCCCCTTGCAGAGCACCGGGTTGACGGCGGCCTTTTTGCCCTGCCGCGTCTCACGAAACTCGATCGCCCCATAGGTGCAGGCCGCGATGCACTCCCCGCACCCCATGCACTTCTTCTCGTCCACCTCGCACACCGCGCCGGAGGCGACGACGGTGTCGTGGGAGAGCAGCGTCAAGACCCGACCCGCCGCCCCGTAGGCCTGCTTGATCGTCTCGGGGATGTGCTTGGGGTAGTGCGCCAGCCCGCACAGGTAGACCCCGTCGGCGGAGAACTCGACCGGGCGCAGCTTGACATGGGCTTCCTTGAAAAACCCGTCCGGGCTCAGCGAGACCTTGAACAAGCCGGCGACCTCCCTGGTTCCGGCGGAGGGGACGACGGCAGCGGCCAGCGCGAGCACATCGGCATCGATGCTGATCGTCCGGCCCAGGATGGGGTCGTTCGCGGCGATTCTCACAACCGGCTTGCCGCCCTCCTGGACCGATTCCACCTGCGGCGGGTCCTGCGGCTCGTAGCGGATGAACCGCACCCCTTTCGCCGAGGCCTCCCGGTAGCAGTCCTCGCTGAACCCGTAGGTCATCATGTCCCGGTAGAAGATGTAGATCTCCATGCCGGGGTTGATCTCCTTCAGCTTCAATGCGTTTTTGATGGACGCGCTGCAGCATATCCGGCTGCAGTAATTCCGCTCCTGGTTGCGGCAGCCCACGCATTGAATCATCACGAGCCGCTCCGCGCGGGCGACCCGCTCGTCCCCCCCGGCGACCCGCTCCTCCAGCTCGAGGAGGGTCATGACCTTGTCGTCCTGACCGTAGCGGTATTCGGCGGGCGTGTAGAGATCCGCCCCGACGGCGATGACGGCGGCGCCGTGTTTGATCTCCGCGGTCCGCCCTTCGAACTTCACCCGGGTCGCGAAATTCCCCACGTACCCCGTGGACCCCGTGATCTCGGCATTCGTGTAGACATGGATGAGCGGGTGCCGGTAGACCGTTTTGGCAAGATCGCGCACATAGGCCTGAACGTCCATTCCGTCCAGGGTGTAGTGCAGCCTGCGCGCAATCCCCCCCAGGTCCGCATCCTTTTCCACCAGGTGGACCTCATGGCCCTGCCGGGCGATGGACAGGGCGCAGGTCATGCCGGCGACCCCGCCGCCGACCACCAGCGCCGCCTTGTTGACCGGCAGGTCGAACTCCTGCAGCGGCTCCAGGCGGCCGGCCCGCGCCACCGACATCCGCACGATGTCCTTGGCCTTGCGGGTGGCATCCTCCTTCTCCTTCGAGTGGACCCAGGAGCAGTGCTCCCGGATATTGGCCATGTCGAAGAAGTATTGGTTGATGCCCGCCTCCCGCAGGGTGTCGCGGAACAGCGGCTCGAGCGTCCTGGGGCTGCAGGCGGCGACCACCACGCGGTTGAGGCCCTTTTCCTTGGCAAGGTCCGTGATCTCCCTGGCGCAGTTGGTGGCGCAGGAAAAGAGCTGCTCCTGGGCGTAGACGACATTGGGCAGGGTCCGGGCATAGTCGACCGTTGAGGGGACGTCCACGACCCGTCCGATGTTCGCCCCGCAGTGGCACACGAAGACCCCGACCCGCGGCTCTTCCGCGGCGGCCTCCTTCTCCGGCGGGTAGGTCCGTTCCCGGGTCAGCTTGCCGCGCCGGTGGCCCAAAAGCTCGCCGCATTGGGCCCCGGCGCCGCTGGCGGCAAAAACCGACTCGGGGATGTCGATCGGCCCCTGGAAGGCGCCGCTGACGAAAATCCCGGGCCGGCTCGTCTCCATGGGGTTGAAGGGACCGACCTTGCAGAAATCGTGGGAGTTGATCTCAATGCCGAATGTGGCGGCAAGCCCCTGCACGTCGGCGGGGGGGGCCAAGCCGACCGAGAGCACCACCAGGTCGAACTCCTCCTCCTTGACGCCGTCCGCGGGGGTCGAATAGCGTATGGCCACGTTATGGGTGTCCGGCAGCTCTTTCACGACGGACACATAGCTGCGGATGAACCGCACCCCGGGAAGCTTCTCGGATCTCTCGCAGAAGCGCTCGAAATCCTTGCCGTAGGAGCGGACGTCGTTGTGGAATATGGTGCACTCGGCCTCCGCGTCGTGGTCCTTGGCCAGGATCACCTGCTTCTGGGTGTAGGTGCAGCAGACCGCCGAGCAGTAGCTGTTGTCGCCCGGCGTGACCCGCCGGGAGCCGACGCATTGGATCCAGGCGATCTTGCGGGGGTGCTTGCGGTCGGAAGGGCGCAGGATCTCGCCCTCGTAGGGCCCGGTGGCGCACAACAGGCGCTCGAAGTCCATGCTGGTGACCACGTTCGGCATCTTGCCGTAGCCGTAGTCGCCCCGGGCCTTGGGGTCGAAGGGCTCGAAGCCGGGAGCCAGGACGATGGCGCCGACCTTGATCTCCAGCTTCTCCGGCGCCTGGTGGAAGTCGATGGCGTCGTTCTTGCAGACGCCTTCGCAGATCCGGCATTTTTTCTCCTTGAGGTAAAGACAGCTCTCGTCGATGTAGGCGACCAGGGGGATGGCCTGGGAATAGTAGATGTGGACGGCCTTGTTTTTCGACAGCTCCTGGTTGAACGGGTCGGGGTAGTTGACCGGGCAGTACTCGACGCAGGTGGTGCACCCCGTGCACTTGTCCTCGACAATGTACCTGGGCGTCTTGACCAGGCCGACCGTGAAGTCCCCCGCCTCACCGGAGACGCGCTCGACCTCGGTCAACGTCAGGATCTCTATGTTTGGGTGCCGGCCGACCTCGACCAGTTTGGGCGAGAGGATTCACATCGAACAGTCGTTGGTCGGAAACGTCTTGTCCAGCTGGGCCATGCGGCCGCCGATGGCCGGCGATCTGTCGACGAGGTAAACCTTGAAGCCGGCGGTCGCCAGATCGAGCGAGGCCTGAATGCCGCTGATCCCCCCGCCGAGGACCATGACATCCCCGAAACGGCTGCCCCCAAGGCCCTGGCAGAGTTCCTGAACTTTTTCCTTCAACAGCAGGTCTGTCTCCACGTTCCATCCCCTCGTCGGATTTTAAGTGCCGCCGCGCCCGGAGCGTCCGGATGCGCCGCCCGGGCTAAACGGCCTCCCGGAGTATCTCGGTGATGTCCTTGATCTCAATTTTTTCGGCCGCTCCGGTGGTCAGCCGGCTGTCCTCGAAATTGGCGATGCAGTAAGGGCAGGAGGTGGCCAGGATCTCGGCCCCGGCCCCGATCGCCTGCTCCAGCCGCAGGTCGGAGAAGCGCTCGCCGCGCGGGGTCTCCATCCAGATCCGCCCCCCCCCGCCGCCGCAGCAGAGGCTGTCGGCACGCGACTCGGTCATCTCGATCAGCTCCAGGCCGGGAACCTTCTTCAGGACCTCGCGCGGCTCGTCGTAGATGCCGTTGTGCCGCCCCATGTAGCACGGGTCGTGATAGGTCACCTTCCTTTTGAACTCCTTTGCGATCTCCAGCCGGCCCGCATCGATCAGCTCGAACAAATACCGGGAGATGTGCACCACCTCGAAGTTCACCCTGAATTCGGGGTACTCGTTTTGGAAGGTGTGGTAGCAGTGCGGGGAGGAAACCAGGATTTTCCTCACGCCGTGGTCGATGAACGTCTTGATGTTTTCCCGGGCCAGGCGCTTGAACGCCTCCTCGTCGCCCGTTTTGCGGATGCTCTCGCCGCAGCAGTTCTCTTTGACCCCCAGAATCCCGTAGTCGACCCCGGCCTTTCCGAGAAGCTCGGCCGTGGCCCGAGCGACCTTTTTCAACCGCGCGTCGTAGCTCAAGTAGCAGCCGGGGAAATACAGAATGTCCATCCCCTCGGCAAACGTCTTGACCGAGAGGCCTTCCGCCCAGTCTGCGCGTTTCTTGCGCTCTTCGTTCAAGGGATTGCCTTCGCCCATCAGGCTGCCGCGCACGCCGCGGATCGGGCGCGCCGTGCCGGGGAACACCCCGTATTCCGTGGCGATCCGGCGCAAGGCCACCCCGGATTCGATCTGTTTGACGTCCCGGGGACACTGCTGGGGGCAGCGGCCGCAGGTCGTGGTCGCACAGGCCGCACTGGAAGCACCGGTTGAAGGCCTCCCCGCCGTTCGCCTGGATGACATCGACGATCTCTTTGTAATCGGATAGGTTGTCCACGGTTTTTCCCGGCCCTCTGCTGCCCTGGGTTCAGGCCTTTTTCGCGACCGACATCCGGGCAACGGCTTCCATGATCTTGTCCAGCCCGTATTTGTCGGCCAGCGCCTCCAGCCCGGTATCGAGTTCCTCGGCGCCCACCGCCTCTTCGACCTCCTCCTCCCGCTCTTCGTAGACCAGGGCGTCCGTGATGCACCACTGCACGCACAAGGGCTGCTTCAGGTCCGGGTCGCTCTCGCACATGTCGCACTTCAAGGGGAGGCCGGAGTCGGGTTCTTTGAAAAGGTCCCGGGACGGGCAGGAGGCGCGGCAGAAGGCGCACTCGTCGTACTCCTTGCCGTCGATCGTGTACTTGTCGCGCCCCATGCATTCGGCCTTGGCGTGCTCCCCCGCGTACACGGGAACGTAAATGTCCTTGAGGGGTTCGCGGATCACCCGGATGCGCGACCGGGCCGGGTTGTTGCTGCTGTATCTCGGCGCCGCGTGAAAGGCGGAGCAGGCCACCTCACAGGCCCGGCAGCCGTTGCACTTGTCGACATCCACTTTGATGGTTTTGACGATTTTCTTTTTCTTCTCGCCCATGGCGGCTACCACCTCTTCCGGTTATTTCGGCTCCGGCCCCGTCGATGTATCCTGGGAGGACGCGTCTTCCGCACCCGAAAGGATCCCCCGCTTGAGGAAGTCGGCGGCCACGTAGTCCAACCCCATCTCCTGCAGAGAGGCCTGCGTCGGTATCCCCTCGTTGTTCCACCCCTTGAATTGGTAATAGGTGTCCAGGAGCTCTTTTTCGAGTTCGGGAAACCGTTTCTTCCAGTGGTTTTCCGGCGGCTTCTCGTCTTTGCGGCGCATGCCTCGCCGGATGTTGATGGCACGGACCAGGGCCCGGTACCTTTTGGCCGCCTGCGTCAATTTTTCCGGGTCCATGTCGATCCCGGCGCCGGCGGAGATGAACTTCGGGTAGTTGTGGATGTGGTACGG
>JALOPD010000362.1 GCA_025454075.1 Desulfobacterales bacterium
GACGGCCACGGTGCTCTTGCCGACCCCGCCCTTTCCCGACAGCACCACGATCTTGTGCCGGATGCGGCAGAGCCGGGATTCGAGTTTCTGCCGGTCCGCAAAGTCGGCGTCGCTTTCATCCTGGCGGCGATGGGATGCCGAGCATGATGTTTTTTCGCAGGTGCGGCAGGCGGGGGTGGGGGGTGCTTGATCCGGACGAGCGGTCATGTCGGCTCCTTAACGAAAGAATCAGGGTTGGTTGGGTCCATAACCAAATAGAAAATCTCGCCGTCCTTTTGCAGAACGGCCAAGGTGCCGGCTTTCACGAGCGACTCCAGCCGCTTGGCGGCTTCCTGGATGTGCAGGCGCAGACCGGCGGCAACCCCTCCAGCCGTGCAGGGGCGCCGCGCCAGCAGGTCGAGGATGTCCGCATCCGTCACGGCATAGGGGCTGTGCGAGGGCGGGCTTTCCGAGCCGGAGTCGCTGATCAGCTCCACCGGTCCGCTGAAGCACTGCGCCAGGCGTGAAAGCCGCTCGCGGGAGACGGCGCGGGCGAACCCCTCGGCCGGGGGCCGGGTCACGGTGTTGAGCTGCACGCGCCCCGGCTGGATGCGCCGGGTCAAGGCCGCGATTTTTTCCACGTGCCGCTCGGTCCCCGTGATCCCGTCGACCAGCAGAACCTCGAGCCAGACCAACCTGGGGAAACGGGCCGTGAAAGCGGCCAACCCCTCGACCATCGCCTCGAATGCGATCTGCCGGTGGGGCCGGTTGACCTGCTGAAACACGGCCTCGTCGCCGGCATCCAGGGACGGCATCACCAGGTCCGCCTCCATCAGCGCCTGCCGCACATCTCCATCCCAAAGCAGGGAGCCGTTGGTGAGGACGGCCACGGGCGTCCGTGTCAGCCGCTTGATGCCGGCGATCACCTCCCCGATCCGTGCATGCAGGGTCGGTTCCCCGGATCCGGCGAGACCGACATAGTCCGGCGGCGGCGCGGTTTCCAGTTTCGCCTTCAGCTCGGCCAGCACCCGGTCCGTCGCAACATACTCGATCCGCCGGGTCGTCTGATCGGTGGTTCGCCCGAGCTGACAATAAACGCAGTCGTAGGTGCAGGTCTTGAATGGCACCAAATCCACGCCGAGCGAACGCCCCAGGCGTCGCGAAGGAACCGGCCCGTAAACGTATTTGAAGTCGGTTGTCGTCATGGCAGACGGCCGCACGGAAGCTTGAATCAAAGCTTTCCGGCGTCAGCCGGACCGGCGGCCGGGCTCACGACCCTCGAGGTACCGGATGCGCTCTTCTTT
The DNA here is from genome assembly GCA_025454075.1 of Desulfobacterales bacterium. The sequence continues at coordinate 1,284 of JALOPD010000362.1, forward strand.
CTCGCGCAGCTGCCGCCGCAGCTGCTCGGTCTCCTGCTTCAGGCGGGCGGCATCGTTTTCAAGGACGGCGGCAGACGGGGGCGGTTTGGGGAACGATCCTGAGGGGGCGCCCATCCCACAGCGCCGGCCCATGCCGCGCCCCCCGCCTCCACCCATGCCGCGGCCTCCGCCTTGGCCCATCCCCCGGCCGGATCCCCGGCCCGCGGAACTTCCGGACCGGTCTGCGCGGGCCGGGCGCAAGGGTGCCGGAGATGGAGTTTTCGGCGCGGCGGTGCCGCCGGCCGTGGGTTGTTTGGCGGGCGAGACAGACCCCGAACGAAAGCGCTCGACCGCCTCCCGCACCGTGCCCTCGCAGCCGTCGACAATCCGGATGCCGGCGGCCGAGAGCACCTTCTCGGCATTGGGCCCGCACCGGCCGGTGAGAACGTGAGTGACGCCCTGGCCGGCAACCCGTTGGGCCGCCTCGATCCCGGCGCCGCCGCTCAGGTTTTTGCTGGAGTTTTCGATCACCTCGAAGTCGAGAGTGTCGGTGTCGATGATCAAAAAACAGGCACAGCGCCCAAAGCGAGGGTCGAGCAGATCCTCAATGGAGGGTCCGGCTGCACTGACTGCGATTTTCATGCTGATCCACCTTTCTGTCGCGGTTCATCTCCGCATGCCGGGGGCATGAACCGGAGGTTTTTGCCCTTTTTCCACACCGGGGCGCTCTCCCGAACGGGGCTGCCGCCCGTTGCGGTCCGCACGGGATGCGCGCCCGTCATTTAAGTGCCCGTCGATAAAAGCGGCCACGATGCTTTCCATCTCGCCGCCGAGAAAACCCAGCACCTGGATGCCGGCGGCGGTCAGGGCCTTTTCCAGCGCCGAAGAGACGGCCCCGCAGAGCAGTACGCTCACTCCCCGCTCGGCCAATTTCCTTGCGCGTTCAAACGGGTCTTGGCCGGCCAGGCGAAGACTTTCCCGGTGGACTTCCCGGCCGTTCTCGATGGTGATGAGAAACAAGCGGTCCGCAACATCAAAGACCGGTGAAACGCGACTTTGCCAGTGAGCAATCGCGATCTTCATGAACGATAGACTGAGCAACCATCATGCCAGCGGAAACCGATCCCCCAACCCTTTGAAAAGGCGTTTCTATCTGTTTTCATCGGGAAAGCGCCTTGACGAAATTATTGCACCATGCAATCATAAGTCTTCTATTTCAATGCAGGCTGCACGATTACAACTGGTTGTGGAGGGTGGTATCGGTGAGCAAGGGAATCGAGGGGCGCAGACAGGACGTCATTTTGGATTCGATCAATGAGGGCGTGTTCACGGTGGATCCGCAATGGCGCATTACCGCTTTCAACCGGGCGGCCGAAAGGATCACGGGGGTCGCGCGCCAGGACGCTCTCGGAAAAGCCTGTTGCGACGTGTTTCACGCCAACATCTGCGAAAAGGACTGCGCCCTGAGAAAAACGTTCGAAACCGGCAAGCCCGTGGTGAATGCCACTGCCCATATCATCAACCGGCAGGGCCGGCGCGTGCCGATACGCATCTCGACCGCCATCCTGAAAGACGACCACCGCAGGGTCATCGGCGGAGTGGAGACGTTTCAGGATCTCAGCCAGGTCGAACTGCTGCAGAAACAGCTTATGAGCCGCTTCACATTCGAGGACATCGTCGGCCGCAGCCCGGCCATGATGCGTCTGTTCGATCTGCTGCCCCAGATCGCCGCCAGCCCCAGCAGCGTGTTGATCGAAGGCCCGAGCGGCACGGGCAAGGAACTCTTCGCCCGGGCGCTTCACCACCTGTCGCCTCGCCGGAAAAAGTCTTTCGTTCCGGTGAACTGCGCGGCGCTGCCCGACACCCTTCTGGAAAGCGAGTTGTTCGGACACATCGCCGGGGCTTTCACGGACGCCAAGCGTGACCGGGCCGGTCGTTTCGCCCGGGCCGACGGCGGGACTATTTTCCTGGACGAGATCGGCGACATGTCGCCGGCCCTGCAGGTACGGCTGCTGCGCGTGCTGCAGGACCATGTCATCGAACCGCTGGGAGCCGCAGCGCCTGTGACGGTGGACGTTCGGGTGGTGGCCGCAACCAACAAAGACCTGACCGATCTGGTCCGTGCCGGGGTATTTCGCAGCGACTTGTACTATCGCATCCGGGTGGTCCACCTGCAGTTGCCGGCCTTGCAGCAGCGGCGCGAAGACATCCCGCTGCTGGTGGATCATTTGGTGGCCAAGTTCAACCGCCTCCAAGGGAAAGACATCGCGGGGGTCTCGGTCGAAACCATGACCCGGCTCATGGAGCATGATTTTCCCGGCAACGTGCGCGAGTTGGAGAACATCATCGAGCAGGCCTTTGTTTTATGCCGCGGCGGCATGATCGAACTGCACCACCTGCCGCCCGAGCTTCGCCCTGCCGG
>JALOPD010000363.1 GCA_025454075.1 Desulfobacterales bacterium
GCCGCACATCGGCCGCCTGATCAACGTGGGCTTCTTCTCGCGCAAGCGCGAGATCAACCGCAACTCGAGCTTCTCGGTCAACGGATGATTTCAGCCGCCGGGGGCGGCTGAAATCATATTAGGTGGCCATCCAGAAATGGTGGATTTCGGTTCAGGCCAAGGCCGCAGCGATTTCGCAAGCGCAGGCGTAGTAAGGCTACGCCGAGCATTGCGAAGAGCAAGAACGCCGGCATGAACCGAAAGATGCCGTTTCCGGATGGCCACAAAAAAGCGGGCCTGTGGTGCATAGGCCCGCTTTTTTATGTTATGAAAGGGAACCTCTATTCTGGAAGGTCTCTGAGATGCCGCCGTTTAGAATCTATGTCTGCGTCAAGCACGTGCCGGACTCCGCGGCCACCATCACCGTGGTCGGCGCGGACCGGATCGACACGAACATCACCTTCCTCATCAATCCCTACGACGAGCACGCCCTCACCGAGGCCGCCCGGCTGAAGGAGCGGCATGGACCGGCCGAAGTCGTGGCGGTGTGCCTGGGTCCGGACGCCGCCGAAAGCACCCTGCGCTCGGCCATGGCCATGGGCGCGGACCGCAGCATCCTGGTGGTGACGACCCAGACGCACGACAGCATCTTCACCGCGCGGGCCTTGAAAAGCGCCATCGTCCAGGACGGCAAGCCGGGGATCATCCTGACCGGCAAGGAGGCCATTGACACCGAGGGCATGCAGACCCCCTTCCGCCTGGCCGCGAACCTCGGCCTGCCGGCGGCCACCAACGTGGTGAAGCTCACCCTGGAGCAGGGCGCGGCCGTGGCCGAATGCGAAAAGGAGTCCGGGTCCGTGGACGTCCTGCGCCTGCGCCTGCCCTGCGTGATCGGGGCCGGCAAGGGCCTCAACACGCCCAGGTATCCCACCTTTCCGGACATCATGAAGTCGCGCAAGAAGGACGTCCGGAAGGTCGGGCTGGCGGCCCTCGCCATCCCGCCGCCCGAAAGCCGGATGGAGATCGTCGAACTCAAGCCGGCCCTGGAAAACCGCGCGCCCAAAGTCCTGGAAGGCGGTCCGGCGGAGATCGCGCGCCGGATCGCGGTTATTTTAAAGGAAGAAGCCCGGGTGATGTGAATGGAAAAGATCGCTTTATTGATCGAGTTCAAGGACGGGCACGTTAAAAAAGCCAACTTCGGCATGGCCGCCCTCGTGCGGCGCGCCGGCCGCATGCCCTGCGCCCTGGTGATCAACGCCCCGGCCGAGGACGCCGCGGCCGCCCTTGCGCCCTACGGGGTGGAGCAGATCATCGCCGTCCAGGCCGCGGGGTCGGACGGCGACTGGAATCCCGACCGCTGGGCCGCGGCCGTCGCCGCGGCCATGGAGCGTTTCGGCATCTCGCAACTGGTCGGCCTGACCAGCCCCCGGGGACGCGACCTGCTGCCGCGCGTCGCCGCCCGCCTGGACGCGCCCCTGATCATGGACTGCATCGACATCGACCTGGAGCGCCGGCTCGCCACGACCACGCAGTACTCGGGCAAGACCCTCGCCACCATCCGGCTGAGCGGCCGCTGGGCCGTCTACGGCCTGCGGCTCAACGCGATCGAGGCGCAACCGGCGCCGGCCGCGGCGGAAACGCTCTCGTTCGACTTTGCCGCCCATGACGACGGAAGCCTCGCGGTGATCGAGACCCGCTCCGGCGACGCCGAAACCCAGAACCTGGCCGAAGCCGACGTGATCTTCTCCGGCGGGCGCGGGTTGAAGAGCGGCGAAAACTTCAAGCTCCTGTTCGACTGCGCCCGGCTGATCCCCGGCGCGGCCGTGGGCGCCTCGCGGGTGGCCGTGGACGCCGGCTGGGTCCCCTACCGCATGCAGGTCGGCCAGACCGGCGTCAAGGTGAACCCCCGGGTTTACATCGCCTGCGGCATCTCCGGCTCCATCCAGCATTTCGCCGGCATGAAGAGCTCGGGGATGATCATCGCCGTCAACTCCGACCCCGAAGCGGCCATCCTGGCCAAATGCGACTACTACGCCGTAGCCGACCTGTTCGCGGTTCTGAGCGAGCTGCAGCGGCAGCTGGCCGCGGCGGCAGCCGGGGAGCCATGACCCTCTCGGCGCTCGAAAAACGCATCAAACGCCACGTCATCGGCAAGGACCACGATTTCTTCGCGGTGACGACGCCCGGCGGCGAAGCCCTGACCGTGGCGGAGCTTGCCGCCCTGGGGTTGAGGCCGCGGTCGGTCGCCGGAGGCGTTGAGTTCGCCGGACGGCTGCACGACGCCTATCGCGCCAACCTGAACCTGCGCACCGCCGGCCGGGTCCTGATGCGGATTCATTCCATCCGCGCCGCCGCGTTTCGCTCCCTGGAAAAAGCGGCCGCCGAATTCGCCTGGGAGCTTTTCATTCCCGCCCGGATGCCTATCCGGCTGCATGTGACCACGCACCACTGCCGGCTGCACCACACCGACGCCATCGCGGAACGCCTGGCGGCCGTCATCGCCGAACGCCTGGAGCAGGCCGCCCCGGCGCCGGCCGCGGCACCCGAGGGGCCGGCGCTCCAGGTCTTTGTGCGCGGTGTCGACGACCGCTTCCTCGTCTCGCTCGACAGCAGCGGCGACAACCTCTATCTGCGCGGCATCAAGACGCACCCCGGCCATGCGCCCCTGCGCGAGACCCTGGCGGCCGCCGCTCTCATGCTGGCCGGCTTCAGCGGCGCCCAGACGCTTCTGGACCCCATGTGCGGGGCCGGCACCTTTTCCCTGGAAGCGGCCCTGATGGCCAAAAACATCCCGCCCGGCTGGTTCAGAGGGTTCGCGTTTACGACCTGGCCGGCCTTTCGCGCGGCGCGCTGGGACCACATCCGGCGCCAGGCCGCCGAGCAGGCGCTTCAGCTCGAGCGCCCCAGGATAGTCGCCTCGGACATCGACCCGGAGGCCTGCCGCCGCCTGGACGAATGCCTGGGGCGGTGCTCCCTGCGCGATGCGGTTTCCATGACCGGCCGCGATTTCTTCGAGCTTGATCCCCGCGACGTCACCGATCGGCCCGGCCTGGTGGCGTTGAACCCGCCCTACGGCCGCCGCATGGGAAGCGCCTCCGAGAGCCGCGACCTGCTGCGCGCCGTCGCCGACCGCCTCCGCAGCCGCTACGCCGGCTGGAGGTTCGTCCTGGTGGTCCCGGAGGGCCGCCGGCTGCCCGAGTTCGGCCCCTCGGTTCAGGCCTATCCCTTCCAGCATGGCGGCCTGAAAGTGAACCTGGTGGTGGGCGCGGTATCTTCCGCTTGATATGGATCCGGCGATCCACTACATCCATTGGCAGCGGTTTCCGGCGCCGCCGGTGCGCCCGGCCCCCCGGCGCAACCCATCAACCGTAGGAGGGAAACATGGACCTTAAAAAACTGCGCGTGAACGGCAAGCGGCTGCAATCCACCCTGGAGCGGATGGCCACGATCGGCGGCACGGCCGCCGGCGGTGTCCAGCGGCTCACTCTCACGGACGAGGACAAGCAGGCGCGCGACCTGTTCGTCTCCTGGTTGAAGGAGATTGAATGCGACGTCCACATCGATGAAATGGGCAACATCTTCGGCCGCCGTTCGGGGACGAACGACGCGCTGCCGCCGGTGATGAGCGGCTCGCACATCGACTCCCAGCCCAAGGGCGGCCGCTTCGACGGCATCCTGGGCGTCATGGGCGCGCTCGA
>JALOPD010000364.1 GCA_025454075.1 Desulfobacterales bacterium
CGGCCTATGACGAACCGTTCGCCGCCGACCAGTGGTGGACGTTCGCACTGATCTGGACGGCCCTCGGGATCTACTCGATCGATTCGCTGCGCCGCTTCCAGCGCCAGGACCCGTCCTGACATCCCCGGCCGCCGGTCCCGCGCGCGGCGGCGGCCTCTGGGCTGCCCGGTCCCCCCGGCGCGGGCGCCTGCCTCCGAATCCCCCCCGACGGCGGGCGGGGATATTTTTCTATTGACACGGCGCTGCCGGCGGCGATATCCACCATATCATACTCCGGACATATTGTTCGCATAATGAACAGCTCCGGCTTCGGACGCATCCGACGAACCCTGTCCGCAGCGAACTCGATGCGACAATAGTGTCGCCGCCCTTTCCAGTTTCTTACACATTTGCAAGGCCGGGCGCTGATCCGACGTCATCGCATCCGGCTGTCGGACCCGCGCGGTGCCGCCGGGCCGCCGGCCGGCCCCCATTCACGACCCTGGTATGGCTGTTGCTAAGCTGGGGGGTACCATTTCTGTCGAACAGGAGAACCCCACAACGCAAAGGAGGCGTGTCTGATGAAACGGTTACTGACGGGAGTGCTGGCAGGGGTCGCCGCGATGGCGCTGAGCTTCGGGATCGGCGGCGGGGATGTCCAGGCCGCCGGCGGCAAGACGATCGTCGTCGGCGTCAACAGCGAGAATCCGCCCTGGGTTTTTTCGAAAGACGGGAAAATGACCGGCTTCGAGGTGGACCTGCTGGAGGAGTTCGCGAAGCGCGCCGGCTACACGATCGAATACAAATCCGCGCCCTTCGCCACGGTGCTGACCGGGGTCCAGTCGGGCCAATGGGACATCGCCATGTCCTCCATCTGGATCAAGAAGGAGCGCATGGAGGTGATGGATTTCGCCGACCCGTATTACGACGCCCAGATCGGCCTGATGGTGAAGAAGGAAGGGGGCATCACTTCCTTCGATCAGATGAAAGGCAAGGTGTTCGGTTGCGACACCGGTTCGGCCAACGAGTCCTGGCTGAACGAGGCCAAGAAAAAACACGGTCCTTACACGGTCAAGAGCTATGACTACTGGGTCGATGCGGCGCTCGATCTCGAAACCGGGCGGATCAACGGGGTGGTGGTGGACGCGCCGATCGCGCTTTACTATATCCAGCAGCATCCCGACTCCAAGCTGGTCATGCCGCTCTACATCGACGACTACTTCTTCGGCCAGGCGCTCGCCTTCAAAAAAGGCTCGCCGCTGCGGGACGAGTTCAACACGGTGCAGAACGCCATGAAGAAAGACGGCGCGTTGCTCAAAATCCACCAGAAGTGGTTCGGCGCCGATCCGCCCAAGGACAGCTCCGTGACCAACGTCGTGGCGCCGTATCTGCCGAATCAGAAACCGAAAATCTAACCCGCGCCGCTGCCGTCAGGCCCCGCCGGCGGATTGCGCCGGCGGGGTGCCTGACGGCCGGCCACCGGTTCCGATGCCGATTCCACAACCCTCCCCGCCGGCCGCTCACCGGTTCATGCGCCGGCATCCGGCCTGGTTCGTCTGGGTGCGGCGCCCGGCCTGCATGTCGGGCGGCGCGGCGGCGCTGGCCGCCTATGCGGCGTTTCTGCTGCCCGCGCCGGCCGCCGCGTCTTCTTTCTGGAGCTGCGCCAGCATCGCTGTCTTTGTCGCCCTGCTGCTGGCCTCCGCCGCCAACCTCCTGGCCGACGCAGGCAAGCCGGAAGCGCTGAAAATGGCCGCCGCGCTGCTCCTGATCGCCGTGCTGGCCTGGCTGTTCTATCGCTACTCCGGGGCCCAGTGGGAGCGGCTCAACGAGTTCTTCTTCAACTGGCCCAAGCTGCACGGCAACTGGTGGATCCTGTTCGACGGGCTGGGCGTCACGCTGCTGGTGTCGCTCATTTCGGGCGTCGGCAGCATCCTGGTCGGCCTGGCGGCGGCGATCCTGCGGTCCCTGGGCAGCCCCACGCTGAATCTGTTCCTCAAGGCCTACATCGACATCTTCCGGTCGATACCGATGATCGTCATCATGGTCCTGCTCTTCTTCGCGCTGCCGTTTGCCGGCATATCCCTGGGGTCGATCACGTCGACCGTAGTGGCGCTGTCCCTGGGATACGGCGCCTATACGGCCGAGTCCTTCCGGGCCGGCATCGAATCGGTCCACTCCGGCCAGATCGAAGCCGCGCGCTCCCTGGGGCTGTCCCGCTGGCAGACCCTGCGGCGCGTGATCCTGCCCCAGGCGGTCCCGGTGGTCATTCCGCCCTTGACGGGCAACCTGGTGTCCATGCTGAAGGATACCGCCGTGGCCTCGCTGGTCGCGGCGCCCGAGCTGCTCAAGCGCGCCCGGGAGCTCTACACGAGCAAGACCAACCCGACGCCCCTGGTGGCGGCCGCCCTGATCTACCTGGCGGTGCTGATCCCTTCGGTGCGGCTCGTGAACATGCTCGAAAACCGACGAAAGAAACCCGCCTCATGAACGACGCCTGCGCCGGCGAAACGATGATCGAGGTCGTCGACCTCCACAAGCGCTTCAAGGACCAGCACGTGCTGCGGGGGATCAGCACCACGATCACCCGCTCGGAGGTGGTGGCGGTCATGGGACCCTCCGGCAGCGGCAAGAGCACCTTCCTGCGCTGCCTGAACCGGCTGGAGGAACCCACCGCGGGTCACGTCTATATCGAGGGCGTGGACATCATGACGCCCTACATCGACATCAACAAGGTGCGCACCGAAATCGGGATGGTGTTCCAGAGCTTCAACCTCTTTCCGCACCTGACCGCCATCGACAACATCACGCTTGCCCCCATGCACGTCCGCGGGCTGCCGGCGCAGGAGGCGGCCCGGCGAGGCTTTGCGCTGCTCGAGAAGGTCGGGCTGGCGGACAAGGCCAATTTCTACCCGGAGCAGCTCTCCGGCGGCCAGCAGCAGCGGGTGGCCATCGCCCGGGCGCTGGCCATGCAGCCGCAGATCATGTTCTTCGACGAGCCGACCTCGGCGCTCGACCCGGAAATGATCGGGGAAGTCCTGGACGTCATGCGCACGATGGCCCGGGAGGGGATGACCATGGTGATCGTCAGCCACGAGATGGGGTTCATCCGCGAGGCGGCCGACCGGATCCTTTTTCTGGCCGATGGCGCGATCGTCGAGGAAGGGTCCCCAGATCGCATCTTCAATAACGCCCGCCACCCGCGGACGCAGGACTTCCTGCGCGCGATCCTTTGAAATCAACCGCGGGCGCGGGAGCCGCACGCCGATGAACGCATCGATGCCGACCCTCAAATCCACCGACAGCTGCCTGGAAGCGGTGCGGGCGCAACTGGGGCGCATTCCGGTGATCCGGCGGAACGGGTTCGTTTACGGGTTTCTCGGTTTCCTGGTCGCCTACGCCGCCGTTCTGCTGCCGCCCCCGGGCGCGCCGCGGGCCGTCGAGCTGGGGATCATCCTGCTGTTCGCTCTGCTGGCCGTCGTCTGGACCGCGGTGGTCTTCACCGACGAGCTCAAACCGGAGGCGCTGAAGACGGCGGCGGTCTTCGCCCTGATGGCGGTCGGCGCCTGGCTCTACTACTGCTACTCCAGCGCGCGCTGGAGCGAGATGACCCATCTGTTCTTCAACGGGGAGGTCATCGAAAAAGCCTGGCCGACCCTGATCGAAGGGCTGTGGACCACCATCCTGCTGGCCGT
>JALOPD010000109.1 GCA_025454075.1 Desulfobacterales bacterium
ACCGGCACGCCGACGACCGTGAAGAAGTGCACGGTCAACCCCTCGGCCAGGATCACCATCAGGGCCGAGAAAGGGTCCAGCCGCACCAGCCTGCTGCCCACCGTCTCCATCACCTTCCGGCTGTAGGTCAGCACCCCGGAGCCGATGCTCAGCCCGCCGATCAGGGCGGCCTGAAAAACCGTCAGCATCCCGGCCCCGACGAACACCGCCGTCGTGTTGGCGACGTTGTTGGCGCCCAGCGTGTAGGAGGCATAGGAGCCGGCAACGATCAGGGCCGCCCGCAGCAGGATGTCGGCGCGGATGACGCTCACCGGCAGCCGGTTGTAGACGTACGCAAAGAGCTTGTACAAGACCGCGCACACGGCCACGGCGCCGATCGGGGTCCCGAACCAGCAGACCACCACCTTGCCCAGGCCGGCCAGGTTTACCTCCTGGTTCAAAAACCCGATCCCCAGGATGGCCCCCACCGCCGCTTGCGAAGTCGACACCGGCAGGCCGAGCACCGTCATGAGGGTCACCGTGACGGCGGCGGCGATCGTGATCACCACGGCCTGGTCCAGGTCGATCGGCGTCAGCCCCGCCAGGGTCTCGATGCCGGCCCGCCCCTCCAGCAGCGCCCCGATCAACACGAAGGACGCGCACAGGACGGCGGCCGTCCAGAACCGCACCATGCGCGAGGCCACCGCCGAGCCGAAGCAGTTCGACGCGTCGTTGGACCCCAGGGACCAGCCCATGAAAACCCCGCCCAGCAGCGGCAACATCAGACCCGCCTCTTCAACGTGATGATGTTCACCCGTTTGGAGACCCGGTCGGCCTGGTCCGAGATCTCCCCCAGCGCGATGACCACCTCCTTCAGCTGCAGCTGGTCGACCTTGTCCAGGTCGGAGTCGAACACCTTGATCATCAGGCTGCGCTCGATGTGGTCGCAGTGGCTCTCGTTGCGGTCGATCGTCGCCATCAGCGCCCGGATGCCCTGGCGGTTCTTCATCATCAGGTCGATCTGCTTGATCATCAGCTCGCAGCTCTCCACCGAGATGCGGATCAGGTCCTTCACGTCCAGCTTGATGAACTCGGGCAGCGTGATCTTCTGCGCGCGGATCAGGTGCAGGACCAGCTCGAAGATCCGGGGGATGATCTCCACCTGCTCGATGAGGTTCATGATGTCCTCGCGGGACTCGGGGATCAGCGCCCGGCTGTACATGAGCAGATTGATCTCGTCGCGGATCTCGTCGGCCTTGGACTCGAATTTGTGGGTCTGCTCGATCAGAAACCCGAACTCCCCGCACAGGCCCTCGTCCAGGCAGGTGTCCATCGCCTTGACGAAATGCTCCTGGGTCCGGGTCAGGTTCTCCAGGTATTGGTCGACGAGCGCTTCGAGCTGCCGCTCTTTTTTGAAAAGGAAGTCGAACATCGCGATCTCCGACGCGTGTCGTGCCGAAACTCGTTGTGGCTGAGAACCACCGTCAATCGGGCCGCCGGCCCAGGACCCTCAACGCGGCCTCCACCACGCGCTCGGCGGTGAACCCGAACTTCTCCATGACGGTCCCGCCGGGGGCCGAGGCGCCGAAGCCCGTCATGCCGACCACCGTGCCCGAATCGCCGACATACCGCTCCCAGCCCATGGCGATCCCGGCTTCCACCGCGACCCGCGCCGCGACCGCGGGCGGCAGCACGGCGTCCCGGTAGTCGCGGGGCATCTCCTCGAAGAGCTCCCAGCTCGGCATGCTCACCACGCGCACGGCCACCCCTCTTTCGGACAGCACTTCCTGAGCCTTCAGCGCCAGCTGGACCTCCGAGCCGGTCGCGATCAGGAGGACCTGCGGATCAACGGCGTCCGAGAGCACGTAGGCCCCCTTGGCGAGGCTGTCGGCCGGGGGCAGCTTCCGCCGGTCGAGCACCGGCAGGTTCTGGCGGCTCAGGATCAGCGCGACCGGGCCATCTCCGCTCTGCAGCGCCGTGCGCCAGGCCGCCGCGGTCTCGGTGGCGTCCGCCGGCCGGATGACGGTCAGGCCCGGGATCGCCCGCAGGGCGGCCAAGTGCTCCACCGGTTGGTGGGTCGGGCCGTCCTCGCCCACGGCGATGCTGTCGTGGGTGAAGATGTAGATGACCGGGAGCTTCATCAGCGCCGCCAGCCGGATCGAAGGGCGCATGTAGTCGGCAAACACCAGAAAGGTCCCGCCGTAGGGACGCACGCCCCCGTGCAGGGCCAGGCCCGAGAGGATCGCTCCCATGGCGTGCTCCCGCACCCCGAAGCGCAGGTAGCGCCCGTCCCAGGCCCCTTTTTGGAAATCGTGCGCGCCCTGGATGGCCGTATTGTTGGAGGGGGTGAGGTCCGCCGAGCCGCCCACCAACGTCGGCAGCCGGGGGGCCACCGCGTTCAGCGACCGGCCGAAGGCCGCCCGGGTGGCGATGGGCTTGCCGTCGGCGAAGCCCGGCAGGTCCGCGTCCCAGCCCGACGGCAGGCTGCGGTCCATGGCCCGGCGCCACTCCTCCGCCCGCTCGGGGGATTCTTGGGCCCACGCGGCGAATGTCTTCCGCCAGGCGGCCTCGGCCTTCGCGCCCCGCTCGACGCAGCGGCGGAAACGCCGCAGCGCCTCCTCGGGGATGAAAAACGACGCCTCCGGCGAAAACCCCAGCCGCGCCTTGGTCAGGCGGGCCTCGTCCGCGCCCAGCGGCGCGCCGTGGGCCTCGTGGGAATCCTGCTTGTTAGGGCTGCCGTAGCCGATGTGGGTGCGGCAGACGATCAGCGAGGGCTTGGCGGTCTCCGCCCGGGCGTCCACGAATGCCTGCCGGATGGCCTCTATGTCGTTTCCGTCCTTGACCCGCAACACCTGCCAGCCGTAGGCCTTGAACCGCTGGGGCACATTTTCCGTGAACGACAGCTCGGTGCCGCCGTCGATGGTCACGTGGTTGTCGTCGTAGAGGCCGATCAGCCGCCCCAGGCCGAGATGCCCGGCGAGCGAAGCCGCCTCCGAGGAGACGCCTTCCATGAGGTCGCCGTCGCCGCAGAAGACGTAGGTGAAATGGTCGACGATCTTCCGGCGGCCGCGGTTGAAGCGCGCCGCCAGGTGCCGCTCGGCGATCGCCATGCCGACGGCGTTGCCGATGCCCTGGCCGAGGGGGCCGGTCGTGGTCTCCACCCCGGCGGTGTGCCGGTATTCGGGGTGCCCGGGGGTTTGGCTGCCCCACTGCCGGAAGCGCTTGATCTCATCCAGGGCAAGGTCGTAGCCGCACAGGTGCAGCAGGCTGTAGAGCAGGGCGGAGGCATGGCCGCCCGACAGCACGAAGCGGTCCCGGTTCGGCCAGCCCGGGTTTTGCGGGTGGTGCTTGAGCACGCGGGTAAACAGCACGTAGGCGGCGGGCGCCAGCCCCATGGGGGCCCCGGGGTGGCCGGATTTCGCCGCTTCGACGGCGTCCACGGCCAGGGTGCGGATCGTGTTGATGCACAGCTCATCGATCGACGGCTGGGTCTTGGCCATTCGGGAAGTCTCCTTTCGGCAGAAAAGAAGTGATACCGAAAACCGCGAAACCGAAAACAGGACCTAACGTTTTTCTGTTTCCGGTTTGACGGTTTTCTGTTTAACCGGCTGCTGTTGCGCGAGCCGTTGGCCCATCACTTGCGCCGCTTCGCCCCCAGCACCTTTTCGATCGGCGTGTATTTCAGGCCGAAGGCCTCGGCGACCCCGGCGAAGGTCACTTTGCCGTCGATGACGTTGATGCCCTGGGCGATCTCCGGGTTGTCGAGGGCCGCGCGGCGGACGCCCTTTTCGGCGATCTCGATCGCGTAGGGCAGGGTCGCGTTGGTCAGCGCGATGGTGGAGGTCATCGACACCGCGCCGGGCATGTTGGCGACGCAGTAGTGGATGATCCCGTCCACCTCGTAGATCGGGTCGTCGTGGGTGGTGGGCCGGGCCGTCTCGATGCAGCCGCCCTGGTCGATGGCCACGTCCACGATCACGGTGCCCTTCTTCATGAGCTTGAGCATGTCGCGGGTCACCAGCCGGGGCGCCGTGGCGCCGGGGATCAGCACCGCCCCCACCACCAGGTCCGCCTCCTGGAGGTAGCGCCGGATGTTGGCCGGGCTGGATGCGATCGGAAAGCAGTTCGGCGGCATCACGTCGCTGAGATATCGCAGCCGCTCCAGGTTGGTGTCGAGCAGGTACACCTTGGCGCCCAAGCCGCAGGCGATCTTGGCGGCGTTCACCCCGACCACCCCGCCGCCGAGGATCAGCACCGTGCCGGAATCCACCCCCGGCACCCCGCCCAGCAGCTTGCCTTTGCCGCCGAAGGTCTTCTCGAGGTATTTGGCGCCCTCGTGCACGGCCATCTTGCCGGCGACCTCGCTCATCGGGGTCAGCAGCGGCAGCGACCCGTTGGCCTTCTTGACGGTCTCGTAGGCGACGGCGGTGCAGCCGGATCGGATGATGGCCCGCGTCAGTTCCTTGGAGGCCGCGAAGTGGAAATAGGTGAACACCACCTGCCCCTTGCGGATCAGCGGGTATTCCTTCGCCAGCGGCTCCTTGACCTTCATGACCATGGCGCACCCGGCGTAGATTGCCTTCGGGGAGGCCAGGATCTTCGCCCCGGCCTTCTCGTACTGTGGATCGGCGAAACCGGAACCCTCGCCGGCGCGGGTCTCCACGCACACCGTGTGGCCCCGCCCCACCAGCTGCTCCACCCCGGCCGGCGTCATGGCGACCCGGCTTTCCTTGGTCTTGATCTCCTTCAGTATCCCGATGATCATGATCTCCTCCTTCCTTAGAGGCAACCGTCAGGACTGAGCCGCCGTCGGGCGGCTCAGCGTTCCTCGATGGGCACGTAGGGCCGCTCCGCAGGCCCGGTGTACAGCTGCCGCGGCCGGCAGAGCTTCCAGTCCGGGTCGTCCATGCCCTCCTTCCACTGGGCGATCCAGCCCGGCAGCCGCCCGATGGCGAACAGCACCGTGAACATGTTGGTGGGGATGCCGATCGCCCGCAAGGCGATGCCGCTGTAAAAATCGACGTTCGGGTACAGGTGGTGCTCGATGAAATAGTCGTCCTTCAAGGCGATTTCCTCGAGCTCCAGGGCCAGCTCCAGCAGCGGGTCGGACAGACGAAGCTTCTCGAGCAGGAGGTGGACCATGCGCTTCATGATCCTGGCCCGCGGGTCGTAGGTCTTGTAGACCCGGTGCCCGAACCCCATCAGCCGGTAGGGGTCCTTCCGGTCCTTGGCCCGGGCGACCGCCCGGCCGAGGTTCTTCTTCGCCGCGATGTCCTGCAGCATTTCGATCACGGCCTGGTTGGCCCCGCCGTGCAGCGGCCCCCACAGCGCCGCGATGCCGGCGGAGATCGCCGCGTACAGGTTCACCCGGGCGCTGCCCACCACGCGCACGGCGGCGGTCGAACAGTTCTGCTCGTGGTCGGCGTGCAGGATCAAAAACACGTTCAGGGCCTTGACCACGTCGGGGTCCAGTTCGTAGGGTTTCACCGGCGAGTCGAACATCATGTTGAGAAAATTGGCGCAGTAGGTCAGGTCCGGCCGGGGGTAGACCACCGTGTGCCCCCGCGAGATCTTGTAGGACATGGCCGCCATGGTGCGCACCTTGGAGAGCAGGCGCGTGACCGTGATGTTGATCTCCTCCTCCAGGTTCTGGAGTTCGGGGTAGAAGCTGCGCAGGGCGTTCACCATCGCCGAGAGAATGCCCATGGG
This sequence comes from Desulfobacterales bacterium, assembly GCA_025454075.1. The sequence continues at coordinate 5,689 of JALOPD010000109.1, forward strand.
GTGGGAGGACCGGGGGAAGTTCTGGTAGAAGATCTTCATGTCCTCGTGGACGAGGGAGTTGTCGTTCAGCAGGACCGAAAACCGCGTCTGCTCCTTCTGGGTGGGGAGCACGCCGTTGATGAGCAGGTAGGCGGTCTCCTTGAAGGTGGAGCGCTCGGCCAGCTGCTCCACCGGGATGCCGCGGTAGCGCAGGATGCCGCGCTCGCCGTCCACGAACGTGATGGCGCTGCGGCAGCTGCCGGTGTTGGCAAAGCCCGGGTCCAGGGTGATGAGCCCGGTGTCCTGCCGCAGCCGGGAGACATCGATGGCCTTCTCCCCCTGCGACCCCTCGACCAGCGGCAGCTGGAACTCCTTGCCCGCGTAAAGAAGCGTTGCGTATTCGGCCATGGATGCCTCTGCGGTTTAAAAGAAAGCGGAGCCGTTACGGGAGTCCTATACACCAACCTTCAGGCGCCGGTCAATTTACTTGCGCAGGCGGTTGTGTTAGACAGAAACGCGATCGGACACCCCCCCAAACCGAGAGGAGGCCGGCGATGGCGTTCAAGGAGAACCTGCTGCAAAAAATCCGCGTCGACCAGCTGGCCGCCCAGGTCCTCGCCAGCATCGGGGCCGAGGGCACCGAGGCCAGGCTCGACAAAAATGCCATGCGCCAGCTCCTGGCGCTGAGCCCCTATGTCCACCGCCGGGAACGGGACCTCGACCTCTATGTCGAGGAGGCCGACGCCCCCGCGAAGAAAATCCTCGTCCTCGACGGTGAGCTGCCCCTCTACCGGACGACCGTTGCGGATGTCGTCCTGCGCAAGAGCCCCGAGGTCGGCGAGATGGTCAACCTCCGCAACATCGTCAAGATCCTCAGGGACTCCGACGTCAAGATCAGCCGCAAGGCGGAATCGCTGAAAGCCGTCCAGGCCGAGTGCATCGCCCAACTCGACCTGTCCTTCAGCGCCGAGGACATCAACGACATCCGCCGGGACGGCATCGCCTCGCTGGAAAGCAGCTATGCGGACGGGGTGAACGAGGCCCTGCTGCTGTTCGCCGAGCTGCTGGGCTATCGCCCGGTCCCCAAACCGTTCAGCGTGCCCCACTGCACGATTTACGCCGCCGTCTACCGCAAGGACAGCGGCGAGACCGTCGTGGGGCCGGCGGTCCTGTTCAATCTCATGCGCAACGATCTGAAGCTGGCCGAGGAGACGTTCGGGGCCTTCGAGAAGGAAAAGGTCGAGCGCTTCCACGCCATCGCCGCCGGCAAGGAGAAGACCGCCGTTCAAGGGGCCGCCGTGTTCGAGCACCTCCAGAAAGCCGTCCTGAGCTCGCGCACGAAGGGCAATTGAATATGCCCGTTTCGAGGGGGAGGCGTTCCGCAAATCAAATAGGCCGAATAGCACATCACGCAGAGGCGGAGCGGGGTGCCCGCCGCGGCGAGCCGCAACCAATTTCCCAATGATCCGACTCAGCCTCAGAAACCGTGTCCTGCTGATCCTGGCCGGGTTCGTTCTGACCACCCTGTTCCTGGGACTGGTCCTGGTGTGGTACACCTTCCGCATGGAAGGGCTGCTGGCGTCCATCACCGAAAAACACCTCTTTGCCTCCCGCAACGCCGAGGCCCTGGAGGCCGCTCTCATGCAGCAGAAGGGGCTGGTGGCCTATCACCTTCTCGACGGCGACCCGGACTGGCTGCGCCGGCAGCAGGCCCTGGAGGGGGATTTCCTGGACCGACTGGCCCGGGCCCGGGAGGCATCCGAGGATGCGGACCCGTTGCAGGCCCTGGAGCAGATCCGCGCCGATTTCGAGCAGTACGCCGCCAAGAAAGGGCGGGTGGTCGAACTCTACCGCAGCGGCGACACGGCGGCCGGCGCGGTCCTGCACCGCGAGGTGCACCGGCACTTCGACTCGCTGATCGAGCGCAGCGCGCGGTTCAAGCAGTTCCACACGGACCGGATCCTCGCCGCCGAGGCCTACAGCCACGAGCAGGCCCAGCGGCTGCGGCTCATCTCGTTGGCCGCCATTTTCAGCTCGGCGGGCCTGACCCTGCTGCTGGCCTTCGTCTTTGTCTACCAGATCCTGGAGCCGCTGCGCCGCCTGACGCTGGAGGCCTACCGCGCCGGGGTCCCGGCCCGGTCCGAAAACGAAGTCAAAGCGCTCAGCCGCGGGGTCCGTGTGCTCCTGCACAACGTCGACCACACCCAATCCGAGCTGGTCCGCAGCCGGGAGTCCCTGCTGCAGGCCGAAAAAATGGCCCTCGTCGGGAAGCTCGCCGCGGGCATGGCCCACAGCATCCGCAACCCTTTCACCTCGGTCAAGATGCGGATGTTCTCACTGGGGCGATCCCTCGACCTGGACGCCGCCCAGAAGGATGATTTCGACGTGATCGCGGCCGAAATCCGGCACATCGACACCATCGTCCAGAACTTCCTCGAGTTCTCGCGGCCGCCGAAGCTCCGGATGCTGCCCGTCGACCCGTCCGGCGTGGTGGATTCCGCCCTGCGGCTGCTGGAGCACCGGCTGAAGGCCTACGGCGTGACCGTCGCGGTGGATCGCCCCGCGCCCCTGCCGCCGGTGGCCGCCGATGCCGAACAGCTCAAAGAGGTGCTGGTCAACCTCGTGGTGAACGCCTGCGAGGCCATGGCGCACGGGGGGACGATCACCATCGAGGAGCGGTCGGTCCCCTTCGGCACCCACGGCCGGGCCGCCCTCATACGGGTGCGCGACGACGGCCCCGGCATCCCGCCCCATCTCGTCGAGAAGGTGTTCCAGCCGTTCTTCTCCACCAAGGAGCAGGGCACGGGGCTTGGCCTCAGCATCGCTCAGCGGATCATCGGCGAGCACCACGGAAGCCTGGAGGTCGAGTCGATCGACGGGCAGGGGGCCGTTTTCACCATCACGCTTCCGGCCAAGGAGCCAGTCCATGAGCACGATCCTGATCGTTGACGACGACGACCAATTGCGCAAGAGCTTTCACAAGCTGCTGGTCGAGGAGGGCTACACGGTGGCGAGCGCGGCGTCGGGCGAGGACGGCCTCCGGAACATCCAGAAAAGCATGCCGGACCTCGTCGTCCTGGACATGCGCCTGCCGGGCATGAACGGGCTGGAGACCTTTCGGGCCATCCACCGGCTGGAGCCCAAGCTGCCGGTCATCATCATGACGGCGTTCGGCACCACCGAGCACGCCATCGAGGCCACCAAGCTCGGGGCGTTCGACTACGTGTTGAAGCCCTTTGACATCCCCGGCATGCTCGGTATCATCCGGCAGGCCTTGGAGGCCGGGCGGTTCATGCGCTCGCCGGTGGACATGGACGGCTCGCCGGGCAAGACCAGCCGCGAGGCCATTGTCGGCCGCAGCCGGTCGATGCAGGATGTCTACAAGGCCATCGGCCGGGTCTCCTCCACCGAGGCCACCGTGCTCATCCGCGGCGAATCCGGCACGGGCAAGGAGCTGGTGGCCCGCGCGGTCTATTCCCACAGCCTGCGGGCCGGCAAGCCCTTCCAGGTCATCAACTGCGTCGCGATCCCGGAAAACCTGCTGGAAAGCGAGCTCTTCGGCTACGAGAAAGGCGCCTTCACGGGGGCCGCCCACCGCCGCGTGGGCAAGATCGAACAGGCCAACGGCGGCACCGTTTTCCTGGACGAAATCGGCGACATGCCCTTCGGCATCCAATCCAAGATCCTGCGTCTGTTGCAGGAAAAGAGCATTGAACGTCTCGGCGGCCGGGAGACCATCCCGGTGGACGTGCGCATCATCGCCGCCACCAACCGCGACCTCGAGACCGCACTGCAGCAGGGCCGCTTCCGCGAAGACCTCTACTACCGGCTGAAGGTGGTTACGATCGCCCTGCCCCCGCTGCGCGACCGGCCGGACGACATCCCGCTGCTCGCCGAGTACTTCATCGCGCGGTATGCGGCCGAATTGGACATGGACAACCCGGGCATCACCCCGGAGGCCGTCGCGGTGCTCGCGGGCCACGGGTGGCCGGGAAATGTCCGCGAGCTGGCCAACGCCCTCCAGAAAGCCCTGATTTTCAACCGCGGCGCCCCGATCCAGCCGGCGGAGATGACCCAGGCCGTGGGGGGCGGCGGCGACCGCCGGCTCTCCTCCATACGGGAGACCGACCAGGTCCTGCGCCAGTGGGCGCGGGAGGCCATCGCCGCGAGCGCGGACGGCGGCAAGTTCGACTCCCTCATGGACCACTTCGCCGCCATCCTGGTCGGCGAAGCGCTGACCATGACCCGCGGCAACCGCTCCCAAGCCGCACGGCTCCTCGGCCTCTCGCGGCCCACCCTGCACTCCAAGATTGAAAAATACCGGCTGCGGCTGATGACGTCCGTCGCGGGCGCGCCGCCGGATCCCGGCAGCGTGCAAAAGGCGAAAGACCTCCCGTGACCGGACCGCCCCCGGCCGGGACCTTCCCGTTTACATTTTGTAAAAAGTCCGGACAGGCGGCCCCCATGCACACGCCGGCCGCCGCAGCCGGATATGCATGCGCTATCGAGCAGTTAGCTTGATCGGCCCCGGGCCCGCGGGGTGGCACATGCTTTGCTTTTATTTTAAAGCGGAACGCCGGGCTCACCCGCCTGTGCGCCCGCCCTCGGTTCAACCAGCCGGTCGGGCGCTCAGGTCGGGTTTTCGAGGGCCCGAATCCCTTGTACCGAAAAGAGGAGCCGCCCATGCAGGAGGTCAAGACCATCCTGGCCGCCGTCGACTTTTCGCTGTATTCCCCCCAAGTGCTCCGGTCGGCCGCAACCCTCGCACGGGCGCTCCGGGCGCAGCTCGTCGTCGTCAATGTCCTCAATCGCAGGGATGTCGACGCCATGGAAATGGTTCAGCGAAGCTTTCCCGGGCTGTCGATGCCGCAGTTCATTCAGAACACGACGGCGGAGCGCCGGCGCCTGCTCGAGAAGCTGCTGATGGAGGAGGGCGCCGAGTCGCTCTCGGTGAAAACGCGGGTCGACGTGGGGGTGCCTTTCAAGGAGATCCTCAAGGCTGTCGACGCGGAGAAGGCCGACCTGCTGGTCATGGGGACCAAGGGCCGCGGCAACCTCGCGGATGCCCTCTTCGGCTCCACCGCCGAAAAAGTGTTCCGGCGCTGCCCCGTTCCCCTGCTGAGCGTGCGCCCGGAGCGGCATATCCCCGAGGCGGCCGCCGGATGAGTTGGGGCCCGAACCGGTCGTCGGTTTATTGGGCCATCGAGGCCGGGCGGCCATCGCCCGGTGCGTAAGCGAAATCGGATCCCGCAACCCTTGACCCGACGGAGGTGATGGAATGCTGGTAAAAAATTGGATGAGCAAAAACGTGGTCACCATCAACGAGGACGACTCCATGCAGGATGCCATGAAGTTGATGAAGCAGCACAGCATCCGCATGCTGGACGCCACCACCCTGGACGTCCATGAACTGCTCTACTTGATCTCGAAAATCAAGGTCAAGAACATCATGTCCAAGAGCCCGGTCGCCGTGTCCCCGGACCTCACGGTGGAGGAAACCGCCGAAATCCTGCTCAACAACAAAATATCGGGCGTGCCGGTGGTCGACGAAAAGGGGAAGGTGGTCGGGACCATCACCCAGACCGACCTGTTCCGCGTGCTGATCGCCTTGACCGGTGTCGGCAAACGGGGCATCCAGTTGGCCTTTCAGGTTGCAGACCGGCCCGGGTCCATCAAGGACCTGGCGGACCCCATCCGCAAACACGGCGGCCGCATGGTGAGCATCCTGACCTCCTACGACAACGTGCCCGACGGCTTCCGCAAGGTTTACATCCGCATGTACGGCCTGGACCGCGCCAAGCTGCCTGCCCTCAAGGAAGAGCTGGCCAAGGCGGCCAAGCTCCTCTACCTTGTGGACCACCGCGAAAACCGGCGGGAGATCTACTGAAGAAACCTCCGGGAGCGGACGCACCCGGAGGTTTTTTACACCCTGTAAAATTCTTCGACAGCGGCGGCAGCGGCCTTCTTTTGCCCGTCTCTCCAACAGGCCGATATTCAATATTATTTCAGTTCATTGGCTTGAGCCCTGCCGCCCCAGAGGGATGGCATGTCTGTTGCTGTTATGATGGCGAATCCCGCCTCCAACCGATAGATCTCTATTCCGAACCATAGGGGAACGAAAAGGAGATCGCCCATGAAGGAGTTCAAGAAAATCCTCTTCCCGGTGGACCTTTCCCAGTCTTCGGCCAAAATCGTGCCGTTCCTGCAGAGCCTGGCCGGCCGCTACGGGGCCCGCATCCACCTGCTGTTCGTGGCCCGGGTGTTCGACTACTTCACGAGCATGTACGTCCCGCACCCCTCGGTCAGCCAGTTCGAAAAGGAGGTGATCGAAGGGGCCGAAAAACGGCTGTATGAATTCGCGGACGAAAGCTTCAAGGACTTCCCGGGGACGAAAACCAAGGTGGTCGCCGGAGACCCGTCCGATGAAATCCTGAGTTACATCGAGGAGCACGGCATCGACCTGGTGGTCATGGGGACGCACGGCCGCAAGGGCCTCGACAAAGTCATCTTCGGCTCGGTGGCCGAGCGGGTGGTCAAGGCCTCGCCGGTCCCGGTGCTGGTGGTGAACCCCTTCAAGGTCAGCGACTGAGGCCCCGGACGAAAGGCGAGAGCGAGCTGCGCGTCCGGGTGGCAACACGAGCATCAAGGCGGCTCACCCGGGAGCGAACTTCTTGCAGCGCGAACGGTGAAGAGGCCGGGCGTCACCCGAAGCGATGACGCTTTTATTGCTCCGGCAAGTAAATATGTCGAACTTCAGCATATCACGCAGAGGCGGATCGGAGTGCCCGACCCAAGGCGCCGGGGCCATGGAAGCGCGAAGGTGCAACTCGTTAGACGGTTTTCTAATACCTCATCCAATTCGGGCGGTGCCACCCGGCATGTTCGCCCGGCCGTGGAGGCGGTGAGCGATGGAGAGCAAGGGGCTGATCCTGGTGGTCGACGATGATCCGGACATCGTGGCGACGTCGCGGATCATTCTGGAAGGCAACGGTTACGAGGTGCACACGGCTTCCAACGGGAAAGAAGCCCTCGCTCTCCTGTCCCGGGTCAAGCCGGACCTCATGCTGCTGGACGTGATGATGGCCTCGGACACGGAGGGCTTCGACCTGGCCTTCAAATTGAAGGAAGACCCCGAGTTCAAGGACCTTCCGATCATCATGCTGACGGCCTTCCTGGACAAGGTGCGGACGGAGGGTGCGGGGCCCTTCGAGTTCATTCTGGGAGAGCAGTGGCCGGTGGAGTGGCTCTTCGAAAAACCGTTGGACACCAAAAAACTGCTGGCCAAAATCGAAGCCATTTTCAAGGCCAGGAAGATCGTCCCCAGCGGCTGAGAGCCGCCCGGGGCTGTCCGTTCCCGGTTCCTTCACGCAGCCCGAACTTCCCCGGCAAAGGAGGGAAGGTGATGGCCGCCGTTGTGCACAGCGCAGACTTGCGCGCCGCCTGGGGGGAACTCCATGAGCTCTCCTGGCGCCCGGTCTGCATCCGCTGGTGGGCGGCCCCGGTTTTTCTGGCGGCGGTGCTGGGGGTGCAGGCGGCGGGGGCGGTCTTCTCGGCCTGGCCGTTTGTTCTCGCCGCCCTTTTTCTTCTGGCCGGGAACCTCGTCATTTACCGGACTTTCGCCCGCCGCAAAGACCTTCTCTCCCGATCGGCCCGGGAACGGCACCGGCTGGTGCGCTGGCAGGCCGCCGTCGACGGCATCGCCCTCTGGGCGGTCACCTATTTGAGCGGCGGCGCAACCAGCCCGCTGGCGATCGGGTTTCTGCTTCCGGTCTTCTTCGTTTCCGTGCTGCTTCCCGCCCGCACGGCGTACGCCTTCTGCGGCATCGTCCTGGCGGCGTTGAGCCTGACGGCGCTGGCCGAGCTCTGGGGCTGGCTGCCGCACCAGGCCGTCTCCTTTCACGGCGCCGAACTCGTCCCGGCGCCCCACCCGCTGAGAACGCTCGCTTTCCTGGCGGCGCTGGGCGCCGTGGCCTTTGGGGCCGCGGCCCTTGCGGGTTCCGTCACCGGCACCTTCCGCCGCCAGGTTCATGACCTGGACCGCCTTCGGGAGACGGAAGCGCTCTTCAGCCGCCGTCTGCAGAGCGTTTTTTCCATTCTGGAGACCATCGGCTCGGTGCGCGACCTGCACCGGGTGCTGGAAACGGCCGTGGCGGAGGTGGCGGGGGTGATGCAGGTCAAGGGCGCCTCGGTGAAGCTGCTCAGCGATGACGGCAAGCTTCTGCGGTACGAGGCCGCCTTCGGCCTGCCGGACGCGATGATCCAGGAGAAAGTGGTCGAGGTGGCGCGCAGCCCCCTCAACAAGCGCATCATCGAAGGCGAACCCTTCGTCACCGGCCAGGTCACCACTCGTGAGATGTTCCAGTTCGGCGAAACCCTTTCGGCGGCCCACATCCAATCGGTGCTCTTCGTGCCCCTCAACCTGGAGGGCCGGGTGATCGGGATCCTGGGGGCCTACTGCGAGAAGCCCGACCGGTTCGGGGTGGAGGAGGTCGGTTTCTTCCGCCTGGCCGCCGGGCTGGTGGCGGTGGCCCTGGAAAACGCCCGGGCGTACGAGGCCGTCACCGCCATGAGCCACGAGCGCACCTGGTTCATGATGAAGGTCGCTCACAACCTGCGGGCGCCGCTGGCGGGCATGCTGAGCATCCTGGAGGTGGTGCGCGACGGCTACCTCGGCCCGGTCAACGACGACCAGAGCGAATACCTGCGGCGGCTCGACCGCAGGGCCCGCACCATGCTGGCGCTGGTCAACGAGCTGATGGCCCTCTCCCGCAACCGGCAGCGCCGCGAAGCCGACACCGCCGCCGCCGAGCCGGCCATGCTGGCGCGCCGCGTCCAGCGGACCTTCCAGGACAAGGCCGCCGAGAAACGTATCACGTTCCAGGTAAGCCTGCCGCCGGACCTGCCGGAGGTCCGCGGGCGGCTGGAAACCGTGGAGCAGCTGCTGGAAAATCTGGTGTCCAACGCCATCAAGTACACGCCGGCCGAGGGCAAGGTGGAAGTTCGCTTCGCCCGGGCGAACGGCACGGTGCGCATCGAGGTGAGCGACACCGGCATCGGCATCCCGGCCGCGGACCGCCCCAGGCTCTTCACCGAATTTTTCCGGGCGGAGAACGCCAAGGCCATGGATGAAATCGGCACGGGCCTGGGGCTGGCCATCGTCAAGGAGATCGTGGATCAGCTCGGCGGCCGGATCTTCATGGAAAGCGAGGAAGGGGTCGGCACCATTTTCGTGGTTCACCTGCCGATCGCCGCGGCACCCAAAGGTTAAGGAGGCAAGCGCATGACCGCAGCCAAGATCACACCGGAAGCGGCGCCGGATCTCACGCCGCTGGACGCCATCCTGAGCGAGCACCGGGGACAGAAGGGGGCCGTGATCCCGGTGCTCCAGAAAGCCCAGAAGATTTACGGCTACCTGCCGCCGCAGGTGCTGCGGCACATCAGCGCCGGCCTGCGCGAGCCCCTGAGCAGGATTTACGGGGTGGCCACCTTCTACTCGCAGTTTTACCTGACCCGCCGGGGCCGGAACATCGTGCGCCAGTGCGACGGGACCGCCTGCCACGTACGCGGGGCCGGTAAAATCGTCGAGCGCATGGAGCAGGAACTCGGCATCACGGCCGGCGCGACCACCGCCGACTACCGGGTCACCTGCGAGGTGGTGTACTGTCTGGGCTCCTGCGGCCTGGCGCCGGTGGCCGTGGTGAACGAGCAGACCATCGGTAAAATCGCGCCCGAAAAGATGGTCGCGATTTTAAAAAGTCTGGAATGAGATACAGGAAGGAAATGTTCGGGGGAATTCGAACAATGAGTGATGGCCCTTGATCAGTTCCATGTGGGAGAGGCTTCCAGCCTCGATGCCTTCGCGGCAAGATGCCGCTCCCACATTAGTTTCCCTGAACCCTGTAACCTCGATAGAGGGATAGGACCATGCCGAAACTCATGAGCATCGAGGATTTCAAAAACCTGCAGGAGGAGTCGCGCCGCAGCATCCGGGTGCGCAACAAGACCGGCACCCGGATCATCGTCGGCATGGGCACCTGCGGCATCGCCGCGGGCGCCCGCGAAACGATGCAGGCCGTGCTGGCGGAGCTGAAGAAGCGGGAGATCGACGCCCACGTGACCACGGTGGGATGCATCGGCATGTGCGCCTCGGAGCCGCTGGTCGACATCGAGCAGGCGGAGGGGACCCGGATCACCTACGGGCCGGTGAAACCGGACATGATCCCGCGCCTGATCGAGGAGCACCTGGTCAACGGGCGGGTGGTGCAGGAGTGGGTCGTGGCCCGCATGGCCAAAACATAGTCCGGAACCGTTTCGGTTTTCCCTGTCCGGGTTTCGGGTTTTCAGACAAACGGCTCGAGCGCCCCGAGTGACCGGCGGCGGAAGGCGGGCGTAGCGCCCTGCGAAGGAGGCGGTCTTATGGCAGAGGCCCTGATGAGATCCAATGTCATGATCTGCGAGGGAACGGGTTGTGCGGCCTCCCAGGCACGGGAGATTCTCGCCGCGCTGAAGGGCGAGATCCACCGCCACGGGCTGGACGATGAAATCCGCATCGTTCAGACCGGCTGCCGCGGGTTCTGCGCCATGGGCCCCATCGTGATGGTCTACCCGGAAGGCATCTTCTACTGCCAGGTCAAGCCGGACGATGTGCCGCACCTGGTGGAGGAGACCCTGCTGAAGGGCCGCATCGTCGAGCGGCTGGCCTACCAGGAGCCGCTGGAGCACCGCGCCATCCCTCACTACAGCGAAATCCCCTTCTACACCAAGCAGAAGCGCATCGCCTTGCGCAACTGCGGCATGATCGACCCGGAGGACATCCGGGAGTACATCGCCCGGGACGGCTACGCGGCCCTGACCAAGGTGCTCGGGGGGATGTCCCCCCAGGAGGTCCTGGCCGAGATGAAAGCCTCCGGGCTGCGGGGCCGCGGCGGCGCCGGCTTCCCCACGGGCCTCAAGTGGGAGTTCACGAGCCGCTCGCCCGCCGAGCCCAAGTACGTGGTCTGCAACGCCGACGAGGGCGACCCCGGCGCGTTCATGGACCGCAGCATCATCGAGGGCGACCCCCACAGCCTGCTCGAGGGCATGGCCATCGCCGCGTATGCCATCGGCGCCCGGCAGGGTTACGTCTATTGCCGCGCGGAATACCCGCTGGCCGTCAAGCGCCTGCACGTCGCGATTGCCGCGGCGCGGGATTACGGGCTGCTGGGGGAGAACATCCTGGGCTCGGGCTTCAGCTTCGAGCTGGCCGTCAAGGAGGGCGCCGGCGCCTTCGTCTGCGGCGAGGAGACCGCGCTGCTCGCCTCGATCGAGGGCCGGCGGGGCGAGCCCCGGCCGCGGCCGCCCTTCCCGGCGGTCGCCGGCCTCTGGGGCAAGCCCACCAACCTCAACAACGTCAAGAGCTACGCCATGGCGCCCCAGATCATCCTGAACGGCGCCGAGTGGTTCGCCGGCATCGGCTCGCCGCAGAGCCCGGGCACGGCCATTTTCGCCCTGACCGGCAAGGTCCGCAACACCGGGCTGGTGGAAGTGCCCATGGGGATCACCCTCGGCGAGATCATTTACGACATCGGCGGCGGCATCCTCGGCGGCAAGCAGTTCAAGGCCGTCCAGACCGGCGGGCCCCTGGGGGGATGCATCCCCCCGCAGTTCCTGAACGTCAAGGTCGACTTCGACTCGCTGCGGGAGGTGGGCGCCGTCATGGGCTCGGGCGGCATGATCGTGGTGGACGAAGACACCTGCATGGTCGAGTTCGCCAAGTTCTTCCTGACCTTCGCCACCGCGGAGAGCTGCGGCAAGTGCGTGCCCTGCCGCGCGGGCGGCAGGCGCATGCTGGACATCCTGACCCGCATCTGCGCCGGCCGGGGGCGGCACGAGGATCTCGACATGATCCGCAGGATCGCCGCAGGCATGGATACCGCCGCGCTCTGCGCCCTGGGTCAGCTCACCCCCGGGCCGGTCATGGCGGCCCTGCGCTACTTCGAGCACGAGTTCATCGCCCACATCGAGGACCACCGCTGCCCGGCCGGGGCCTGCAAAGAGCTCGTGCCGGCGCGCTGCCTGAACGCCTGTCCGGCCGGCGTGGACGTGCCGGCCTACGTGAGCCTGGCGGCCGAGGGGCGCTTCGCCGAGGCCCTCGCCGTGCACCGCGAGCGCAACCCCTTCGCCCACATCTGCGGCCGGGTCTGCCCGGCCTTCTGCGAGCAGCGCTGCCGCCGGGGCGACATCGACACGCCGGTCGGCATCCGCGCCATCAAGCGCTTCATGGCCGACCACGAGACGG
>JALOPD010000365.1 GCA_025454075.1 Desulfobacterales bacterium
TTTCGGATAGCGCCCGCGCATTTCCTTTCTAACCTGTTGGTAGCTGCCGGCCCAGAAGCCGGCCAGGTCCTGGGTCACCTGCACCGGTCGACCGGCCGGGGAGAGCAGCCGCAGCGTGATCGGTTGCCGGCCGCAGGCGATCCGCGGGGTGTCCGTGCACCCGAACATCTCCTGCACGCGCACGGCCAGGACCGGAATCTCGCCGGAGTAGTCCACCCGGATGCGCGATCCGGACGGGACCTCGATGTGGGTGGGCGCCAGGTCATCCAGCCGGCGGACTTGATCCCAGGCGAGAAATCCGCTCAGTGCCTTGCCCAGGTCGATCCCCTTCAGGCCGGTCAGGCGGGTGATTCCGTCGAGATGCGGTCCTAGCCAGTCTTCGAGGGCGGCCAGCAGGGCTGCGTCCGACACTTTCGGCCAGGATTCCTCTCCCATGATCCGCTTGACGAAGAGCACCCGTTCCCGCCAACGCCGCAGCCCCGGCGTCCAGGGCAGGCACTCCAGGCCGGCCTCGCGGATACCGGCGATCAGCGCGGCGCTTATTTTCAACGGGTCCGCATCCGCGGCCGGAAAGGACTTCAAGGTCAGGGCTCCCAGCTTCAACGCCCGCTCCACGCGTACGGACTGGGTGCGGCGGTCCCACTGGATGGTGTCCTCGCGCCGGAGCCCGGGTTGAAAATCCTCCTGGATCGTTTGAAGATCGCAGGCGGCGGCCAGAAAAATACGGGCCTCCTGCCGCTCGCCGTCGAGCTCGGCGGCGACGATGCAGTCCGCGGATGACAGCGGCTCGGGGGTTGCGAAAAAGGCGCCGCGCCCGTTCGCCAACAGGAAGCGGCCGGAGGCCCCCGGCCGGCGCTGGCCGATCCGGTCCGGGTAGGCCCAGGCCAGCAAGCGGCCGGCTGCCCGCTGCGAACCCTGATTCGGCTTCAGCCCGAGCCGGGCCCGAAGCGCTTCGGCCACGCGCAGGCAGCGGCGCAGGGTCGGCCGCTCGACCGTGAACCGGCCCGCTCCCAGGCCATGGGCGTCATTCTGACCGGCCATGACGTCCAGGCGCAAACTCAGGTCGGAATCGTATTCGCCCGCAGGGAACTTCACAAAGTCACGCTCGCTCAGGACGGCGGCGAGCAGGCAGGCGTCCGCTCCCAGGCCATGGCGCCGGCCCGCCAACACCATGTGGGCCAGACGCGGGTGCAGGGGCAGCGCGGCCATGCGGCGGCCGTGGTCCGTGGCCGGCCCGGCTGCATCCAGCGCTCCGAGGCCCTGCAGGAGCGCCCGCGCCTGCCGGCAGGCCGCTTCCGGCGGCGGGTCGAGCCATTTGAGACGTGCGGCCTCGGTGACGCCCCAGAGGGCGAGCTCCAGCACCAGCGGGGCCAGATCGGTCTGCAGGATCTCGGGCCGGTTGCGCTCCGCCAGCGCGGCGTGGGCCTCGGCGGTCCAGAGGCGATAGCACACCCCCGGACCGGTGCGGCCGGCCCGCCCCCGGCGCTGGTCGGCCGCGGACTTGGAGACGGGCACGGTCACGAGCCGGGCCATGCCGCTGCGCACGTCGAAGCACGGAGTCCGCATGAACCCGCCATCCACCACCACGCGGATGCCCTCGATGGTCAGGCTGGTCTCGGCGATGTTGGTGGCCAGCACGATCTTGCGGCGGCCGGCCGGAGCCGGCGCGATGGCTTGGTCCTGCTCCTCCCTGGAGAGGTTGCCGAAGAGCGGCGCCAGAATCCATTCGGGGCCAAGGCCGGCGGAGGCGAGCATCGCCAGCACCCGCCGGATCTCGGCCGCCCCGGGCAGGAACACCAGCAAACTGCCCTCCTCGCGGCGCGCGGCGTTGAGGACGGCCGCGGTCACGGCCGCCTCGGACGCGCGTTCGCCCGGCCGGTCGACGTACCGGGTTTCCACCGCGAAGAGCCGGCCCTCGCAGGCGATCACCGGCGCGCCGCCCAGCAGCCCGGCCACCGGTGCCGGCTCCAGGGTCGCGGACATCACCAGCAGCCGCAGCTCGGCATTCAGGACCCCCTGCAGGTCGAGGCACAGCGCCAGGCCGAGATCGGACTCGAGATGCCGCTCGTGGAATTCATCGAAGATCACCAGGCCGACGCCGCTCAGGCCGGGATCGCTCTGCAACATGCGCGTCAGCACCCCTTCCGTCACCACCTCGATGCGCGTCGCCGGCCCGACCTGCGTGTCCATGCGCACCCGGTAGCCCACGGTCGCCCCGACCGGTTCGCCCAGCAGCCCGGCCATGTGCCGCGCCGCCGCCCGCGCCGCCAGCCGCCGCGGCTCGAGCATTACGATCTTGCGTCCTTCGAGCCAGGGCTCCTCCAGCAAGGCAAGCGGCACCCGCGTGGTCTTGCCGGCACCCGGCGGTGCCTGCAGCACCGCGCCGCGGCCCGACCTTAACGCCAGCTTAAGCTTGTCCAGAACAGCATCGATGGGAAGCGGAGCCATGGACGGAACCGATTGGGTGCTCGGGTTCGACATATGCTCGACTTCTAGCATAGATTCCGCAAGCGGCCAAGCACCGGTTTTTAGTTCGCTCCATCCATCTATCGCTCAAAACTCAGGTCCAGTGGTTCAACGGTTGGATTCTCCAGAGGAATCTGATTTCCTTTTGTGGGAGCGGCATCTTGCCGCGACAATCGAGGCTCGAAGCCTCCCACAACAATACTTTCTTGCCGATAAAGTGGCGCCGCGCGCCATGGCTTGCTTAAAACAATGCCTCACAGAAGAAAAGCGGCTGGCAACATCCTATCGGGGCCGGTTAGTCCCGAATAAATTCAAAAAGAGCTTGTCATGGCCTAAGCGAATAGTATAAGCCAACTTGTAGCTACTCTAACCGGCGCTTCGACACCCTGCTCGGCATCCCGCCCTGAGGGCGATCCTGCATGACTGATTCGGCCACCGCGTACCTACTGATTCCGGGCTCGTTCCTCGGCATCGTGCTGCTCGTCAAGCTCGGACGCCGGCTAGGCGAACGGCTCGTCGCGGCAGAGCCCGTGCGGGAGAACGGCGTCCCGAACACGATCGAGGCCGCCATCTATGCCTTGTTTGGACTGATGGTCGCCTTCACGTTTGCCGGCGCGGCTTCGCGATTCGACGCCAGGCGCACCCAGACCGTGCAGGAAGCCAACGCAATCGGCACGGCCTACCTGCGACTCGACCTGCTGCCGGCCTCGGCTCAACCGCCGCTGCGCGAGAAGTTCCGGCGGTACACCGCGGCGCGGATTGAGGTCTACCGGGCGCTGCCCGATCTCGAGGCCTCGAACTCCCATGCGGCGCGCGCCGTCGCCCTGCAGGGCGAGATCTGGTCCGGCGCGGTCACAGCGCTGAAGGATGCCCCTCCCGTATCGTCCCAGCTCCTCCTGCCGGCGCTCAACGAAATGATCGACATCACGACGACGCGGGCCATCATGCTGAGAACCCACACGCCGGCGATCATCGTGGTCGCGCTCCTCGTACTGACCCTGGTGTGTTCCGTACTGATCGGCGTCGGGCTGGCGCAGAAGCGCAGCGTTGGTGTCTCCGTCTACACTTTCGGGTTCGCGCTGGTCGTGACGGTCATGATGTACGTCATTTTCGACCTCGATCATCCGAGCGTCGGCCTTATTCGGCTGGACCATGCCGAGCAGGCGTTGACGGATGTGCTCGCCGGCATGAGATGAGA
>JALOPD010000366.1 GCA_025454075.1 Desulfobacterales bacterium
CGCACGTCCTTGTAGTTCACCTCGGCGGTGGCCATCATGTGAATGCCCATCTTCTCGCCGACGTCGGCGGTGGTGAGCCCCGGCCGGTCCGCCTCCACCAGGATCATGCTGATCCCGCGGTAGGAAGGGCTGCAGCCCACGTCGGTCTGGCACAGGGTGCAGTAAAACCCGGCCAGCCCGCCGTTGGTGATGAACGTCTTGGTGCCGTTGATGACCCACTCCGCGCCGTGGCGCACGGCGGTGGTGTCGAGGGAGGTGATGTCGGAGCCGTGGCCGGGCTCGGTGAAGGCCCCGCCGGAGAGCATCCGGCCCTCGGCCACCTGCGGCAGGAATCGCTGCTTGAGCTCATCGCTGCCGAAGCGCAGCACGCACTCGGACGCGAAGCTCGCCAGAACGATCGCACTGCCGATCCCGGAGTCCCGCGCGCAGAACTCTTCGGCGATCAGGATGTTCTCCAGGCAGCCGAGATTCTGGCCGGAGTATTGCTCCGGGTAGTGCACGCCGATGAACCCCAGCTCGGCGGCTTTCTGCCAGATCTTCCTGGGGAACTCGTGTTTTCGGTCGAGCTCCAGCGCCAGTTCCTTGTCGAACTCGCCCTTGGCAAATTCCCGTGCCGCCTTTTGGATTTCCTTTTGCGATTTGCTGAGCTCAAAATCCATTGCCGCCTCCCCCGTTGAGTTTAAGGCTTGAAGCGCCTCCATCGGCTTGCGATTAGCACAGGGCTTTTCCCATTTCAAGCGTATTTGACGCAACCGGTCGCCCGCGGCCCACTTCCCGCAAACAGCGGCGCAGGGTCCGGGGGGTCGGGGTCCCTTGCGCTTTCCACCTTGACTGTTTCTGAAAACTGGCCTAATGATTCCACCTGAGTTCGGGTGTGATCTGAAACACTTAGAAAGGATAACGCGGGGCCAATGACCTTTTCGATAGCCTTGGCCGGCAAGGGCGGAACCGGGAAGACCACCCTGGCCGGATTTTTGGTAAAATACCTCCTGGACCGCCGCAAAACGCCGGTGCTGGCGGTGGATGCCGACAGCAACTCCAACCTGAACGAGGTGCTGGGGGTTGCCGTGACCGACACGGTCGGCAATGCACGCGAGGACATGAAAAAAGGCGCTGTGCCCAGCGGCATGACCAAGGACGTTTTCATGTCGATGAAGCTGGAGCAGGCGGTGGCCGAGTCCGAGGGCTTCGACCTCATCGTCATGGGCCGCCCGGAAGGCTCCGGCTGCTACTGCGCGGCGAATTCGCTGCTGGTGGGGTTTCTGGAGAAGATGGTCGACAACTACCCCTACATCGTCATGGACAATGAGGCCGGAATGGAACACGTCAGCCGGCTCACCACCAAGAATGTGAACCTTCTGCTGCTGATTTCGGACCCGTCCCGGCGGGGGCTGCAGGCGGCGCTGCGCATCGACGCGCTGGCCCGGGAGCTCAATATCGGAGTGGGAAAGAGCTACATCATCATCAACCAGGCCAAGGAGCCGCCTTCCGCCGAGGTGCTCGCGCTGATCGCGGATGCCGGGGTCGAGTTCGCCGGCACCGTGCCGGAGGACCGCATGGTCTATGACTTCGACTCCAAGGGCCGTCCGACGATTCAGATGCCGGACACCAGCCCCTGCGTCCAGGCGGCGTTTGCAATCTTCGACAGGATCGTTCCGTGATGGGTTTCCGCATGCCGAAGGGCACGGTGCGCCGTTCGGGCCTATGCCTTCCAGGAAGGATGATCGCCCATGAAACGAACCGGCATTGTCTTCGACGAACGCTACCTGCTCCACAAAACAGGCCCCTACCACCCGGAAGTGCCCGAACGGCTCACCGCCATTCGTGAAGGCCTCGAACAGGAAGGCCTGCACGGGAAGCTGATCCCCGTTCCGGCCGTGCCCGCCGACTTGAAGTGGATCCTGACCGTCCACACGGCCGAATACGTCAAGCGCTTCGAGGCGGCCTGCCGCACCGGCAAGCAGATGTTCGACTCGCCCGACAACCAGATGTGCGCCCAGACCTATGAAGTCGCCCTGCTCGCCGTGGGCGGGATCCTGGAGGCCTGCCGCGGGGTGATGGAAGGGCGGCTGGACAACGCCTTCTGCGCGGTGCGGCCTCCCGGTCACCACGCCGAAGTCAGCCGCGCCATGGGGTTTTGCTACTTCAACAATGTGGCCATCGCCGCCCGCTACATCCAGAAGCAGTTCGGCATCAACCGGGTGGGCATCGTGGATTTCGACGTGCACCACGGCAACGGCACCCAGCACATCTTCGACGACGACCCCACGGTCTACTACTACAGCATTCACCAGCACCCCTCCTTCGCATACCCCGGAACCGGCCGCGAGTTCGAATACGGCCGCGGCGACGGCTACGGGTTCACCAAGAATTCGCCGGTGCTGCCGGGTCAGGGCGATGAGGACTACCGGCGCCTCCTGGAACGCGACCTGTTCCCGGCGTTCGCGGACTTCAAACCCGAGGTCATCATCGTCTCGGCCGGCTTCGACGGCCACCGCGACGACGACATGTCCGACACCAAGATCTCGACCGAGTTCTACACCTGGATGATGCACAAAATCGTGGAGTTGGCCGACACCCACTCCGGCGGCCGCATCGTTTCGGTTCTGGAGGGCGGGTACTGCCTGCACCGGCTGCCGGAGCTGGCGCGCCACCACGTGGAAACGCTCTTGAACGGCTGATGCGGTTAACCTTTTTGAAATGAGGGGGAGCATATGTTTGTCAGCAGATCAATGACCCGCCGGGTCGCCACCGTCGGACCCGAGGCGACGATTTTCGAAATCCAGGCGCTGATGTCCGAAAAAAGGATCCGCCACGTGCCGGTGGTGGAAAAGGACAACAAGCTGGTCGGCATCGTCAGCGACCGCGACCTGCGCAGCGCCCTGCCTTTCCGCTATTTTCAGGAAGGCATCCGCCCGGAGGAAAAGGCCAAGCTCCAGGGGCTGCGGGCCAAGGACATCATGACGCGCAAGGTCTTCACCATCTCGCCGGGATACACGATCCAGGACGCGTTGCTGATGATCCAGAACTCCAAGGTCGGCGCGCTGCCGGTGGTGGACGACGACGGCCGCCTGAAGGGCATTCTGTCGGTGCGGGACCTGCTCCGGGCGTTCATCAACGTGCTCGGCATCGGCCAGCCCGGGACCCTGCTGTGCATCCTGGTCGAGGAGAAAGTCGGGCAGCTCAAGAAAATCGTCGACGCGATCACCGACATGGGCGTCTCCTTCGGCAGCGTGCTGGTGGCCCGCTACTGGGAAGAGGACAAACGCGCGGTCTTCCCCTACCTGCTGACCCAGAACGTGGCCCACGTGAAGAAGCGACTGCAGGAGATGGGCTACACGCTGCTCGACCCCATGCAGTGGTACCTGGACCAGCTGCCGGAAGAAGACCGGCCTGCGGACAAGCCGAAGCAGTAGCCGGTGTGCATGCCCTGCCCGTACGAGGAGTTGTACATCTACCAGCTTGAGGGCCGAATGGAGCCCCGCGCCGCCATCGAAGACAAGAATTTCCTTGGCTGCTGGCAGGAGGCGGATTCGGCCTTTCTTTTTTTTTCAGCCCCGGCGGCGGACGCCGTTGGGGGTTTCCTGCGCCGCCGGCCGCACCTGCGCCTGCTCGACCGCACGCAGATGACCTACGCCCAGTGGCAGGGGGCTCTCTTC
>JALOPD010000597.1 GCA_025454075.1 Desulfobacterales bacterium
CGGCGCCGAAAGGCGCGTCAACCGCGTGAGCAGATCACCCGAAATGCGGCCTGTATCTGGCATCGCCTGCTGCTTTTCGAAAGCCCTGATCGCCGCAATTGTGCTTTCTCCGAGGAGGCCATCAGCACGTCCCACCTTGTAGCCGAGCTTCGCCAGGGAGGACTGCACCGAGCGGATCAACGCCTCTGCCTTCGGCCCCGGCTTGGCGCCGGCTGGAGCCGGTGACCCGCGGCGGCCATCCTTGATCTGGGCGAGCAAGGCCTCACTCGGCTCCGCGGTAAGCGCCATTCCATTATCGATTTCATAAGCAAGAATTGCGGCCTCGGTCACAGGGCCGGCGATGCCGTCCGCGCCGCCGGTCTCATATCCCTTTGCGGTCAAGGCCGTCTGGATGGCGCGCGTCGTGGCCGCAAGATCCCTGACAGGCGGCGCAACGAGAACGCGCTGACCGATGCCGGGCGCCACAGGCGCCGTTCCACCCGCGACCGGGCCGGTGGTTCCCGTTGCACGCGTCCCGCCGGCGGGGCCGCTGTCGATCTCAGGCACCGCCAGTGCCGCCGTCTCGTCGACGTGGCCCCAATCTCCTGTTTGAGACACGGCTTCTCTGCGCGTCATCGGCTGCATGACCGTGAGATTGAGAGCCACGGCGGCAGACAGCAGCGCAAAAAGCGCTATAGCGGCTCTGGAAAGGCGTGCGGACATCTTGAGGAAACGTCCCCTCGGCTGAACATGCGGAGTATCGGATGTGCATGTTAACGCCTCGTTAACCGCACAATCGTGAAGCAATCGTTGCTTCGGTCGCATCAATTTTCGAAAAATAAGAATGGGCCGCTTACTTCTTATTGCATCATGCTGCGCTATCGTCGGGTTGAGGCTGGTCAAGGCTTCCTGTCATTGCACGGGTTAACGTTGCCGATGTCCATTTTGCGAACAGTCATCGTTGTTGGCGCCGTGATAGCGTTGCTTCCCTCCGACCGGGCGCAGCAGGAGCGGATCGCACAGGCTGCCGTGGACGCTGCCCAGTGGACAATGACGTTCTGCGATCGCAACGCTCAGACGTGCGAGAAGTGGGCGTAGCTTACGAAGTTGCCTCGACCCATATGCTCAAGGCCGTCGGCAGCGCCGAGAGCGGTCCGCCGCCCGCGGAAACCTCGGCCGTTTCCGCCCGTGGAACCCTGAATGCCCGCGATCTGGAACCAGCCTGGCGTGGTAACGCCGCACGCTGAGGAAACCCAGGCCTTTCGTTCCAGGTTCCGTGACTTGCTCGATGCATCCATTGCGATTAAGTCGTGCGCATGGGCTTTGAAAAGGCAGCCCATGCGGCGGCAGGGCATTCCATGACGATCACAGAATTGAAGGAGAATTTCGCACTTATCGACGACTGGGAGGATCGCTACCGGTATGTGATCGAACTCGGCCGCGCGTTGCCCGACATGCCGGCTGCCTGCAAGACCGACAAGAACAAGGTCCGTGGCTGCGCGAGCCAGGTCTGGCTGGTGACGACATTGACGCCGCGTGGCAGCGGACAGGCGCCACTCATGCACATCGAGGGCGACAGTGACGCGCACATCGTGCGCGGGCTCGTGGCCATTTTGCTTGCGGTCTATCAGGACAAGCCTGCCGACGAGATCGCAGCTCACGATGCGCTGCAGGACTTCGCCGAGCTTGGCTTGAAGGATCACCTGACGCCGCAGCGCTCCAACGGTCTGGCCTCCATGGTGGCCCGCATCCGCGCCGAGGCAAGAGAGGCCGCGGCTCAATCGGCGGTCGGCTGATCGCGTTCCGGCACGCCATCGGCCAGCGGGCGGTAATCGGGTGTTCCCCAGTGCCGGGCCGGTCTGCGGAATTCGGCTGCCTCGGTCTCAGCCAGAATTCCGTAGTGGCGCGCAAGCCTCGTCAGGGCGAGTTCGAGTACGACCTTCGCCGAACGCTGTGGCCATCCGGTGTCGCGCTCCAGTTCCTCCAGCCCCTTCAGAAAGCAGCAGACATCGATCAGTGTTCCGGTCCCACGGCACGCAAGGCCACTCTCACACGATCGCCGGCCGCAATCACGTTGTCTGCCATGTCGACGCCATCGCCGGCCGCACCGCGGCGGCTGCCGGCTGCGCCACCATTCGCAAAGTCCCAGTTGGCCGTCACGCGGGGACCCAACTGCGCGAAGGTGAAGTCTGCGCGAAGCCTTTCGCCGGCAAGAAACTGCTCTTCGCTGATCAGCGCCACGCCATCCTTACGGCGCCGGCGGCGCAGCCAGGCAAGCGGGCTTTCGTCGAGATCATGGCCGGGACGAATACCATCCGGCGCGATGACGTCGCGCGCGAGCCCTCCGCTCACCATCCGGCGAACGAGTTCGCGTCCCTTCTGCGAGAGCCGCCAGCCGGAGCCGTCGTGCAGCTTCTCGATAAGCCCGGCACGCCTGGCGCGGGCGTGAACTGACATCGAAACGGCCTCCTCGGCCTGTCCCTGCCGCACGAGACGCAGCTGCTCTGGCCCACGATTTGAACGCGTGCCGGGTGCCGGCAGGATCAGACTTGTCCGGTGGGACAACTTGCGCAGCAGTGCATCGAGTGTGATCTGTGGCGAGGCAGAACGGTGCCGGCCACGGCCAATCCTGCTCATCGCAAAACCTCCCCGCCGGGCAGCGCATCAGTCCCGTGCGCAGCGGCCTGAAAGCGGACGATCTGTTCGAGCAGATCGAGGATGCGGTCGAAGCGCGGATCGTCGCGAAGATCCTCGACCACGGCGCAGGCGTGCGACACCGTCGTGCGATCGCGGCCGAAGATGCGGCCCACATCCGTCAGGCTGACGCGAAAGGCGACGTGGCTGAGATACATCGCGATCTGCCGGGCCAGCGCCACGCGCGCGCGCCCTCGCGTGACCGATCCCAGATGATC
>JALOPD010000110.1 GCA_025454075.1 Desulfobacterales bacterium
CCCTCCATCTTCATCTGGCTCATGTCCACGCCCGGATGCGGCTGGTGGCCGGTCATGGCGGTCGTGCCGTTGTCCAGGATGACCAGCGTGAAATCGTGCCGGTTGAAAACGGCGTTGATGAGGCCGGACAGGCCCGAGTGGAAAAAGGTCGAATCGCCGATGAAAGAGACCACCTTGCGGCCGCTGGCCTTGGAAAAGCCTCCGGCGGTGCCGGTGGAGGACCCCATGCAGATCAGGTAATCGGCCATCGAAAGCGGCGGCAGAAGCCCAAGGGTGTAGCAGCCGATGTCGCTGGGGTAGATGGTTTCAATCCCCAGCTCCTCGGCGGCCTTGCGCACTTCGTAGTAGGTGGCGCGATGGGAGCAGCCGGCGCACAGCGTGGGCGGCCGCTGGGGAATGGGGGGGACGTCCTTAAGGTCCACCGGGAGCCGAGCGGTCCAAGGCACGCCGAAATAGGAGCCGACCACCCGCCGCACCATGCCGGGGTCGAATTCGTAAAGTCGCGAGAAGAGCTCGGGCGCCTTGCCGCGGATGGGAAGGGTCAGGCCCGCCTCCTGGGCGATGGCCTTGACCCCCTCTTCCAGGTAGGGCTCGCCTTCCTCCACCACCAGGACCTTTTCGCAGCCCTTCAGGAACTCGGTGATCTTGCGCGGCGGCAGCGGGTGGCAAAACCCGATCCGGAGGATCCGCGCCTGGTCCGCGATGCCGAGATCCGCGACCGCGTCCCTGACGTAGTTGTAGCTGACGCCGTTGCAGATAATGCCCCAGGGGCCTTCGCCCTCCAGCCGGTTGTAGGGAGAGGTTTCGGAAAGCTCGCGCGCCTTTTCGAAATTCTGGAGGAGCTTGACGTGCAGTTTGCGGGAGACCGCGGGCACGGTCACCAGGTTGAGGGGGTCCTTGGCAAAGCTGCCTTGGGTGCGACGCGGCCGGATCTCCCCCAGGGTGATGACGCCGGAGGAGTGGTTGATGCGCGTGGTCGTGCGCAGCAGGACCGGCTCCTGGAGCTGCTCGGAAATGTCGCTGCTCGTTCTGGCTGGAGAACATGGCCGGGTCGTCGGCGGTGAGGATCACCATCCCGCCTTTGACGCCCACGTAGGCGAGAGTCATCAGCACGTCGGCCGCGACGTTGAGGCCGACGTGCTTCATCACGGCCATGCTGCGCACCCCGCAGGCGGCGGCGCCGGCGGAGACTTCCATCGCCACCTTTTCGTTGGTGCAGTACTCGAAGTGCAGGTCGCTTTCGCGGGACATCTGGAAAAAATTGAGCGACAGCTCCGAGGAGGGCGTCCCCGGGTAGGTGCTGGTGAAGGCGACGCCCGCCTCCACAGCGCCGCGGGCGAGGGCTTCGTTTCCCAAGAGCAGCATGCGCTCGCCGGGGCGGTGGGTCAGTAGCTTGTGCATGGTTCGGGTTCCCCTATCGTCAGGTGGGTGAATGAAGGTGGCCGGGCCTCAGGGCACCAGGACCGGCCTCTGCCGAATCTTGCGCCCGTGGACCATTTCGAACACCTCGTTGATCCGGTCCAGCGGGAAGGTCTTCACGAACGGGCCGAGCGTGACTTTGCCGCCGAGCACGAGGTCCAGCGCCGCCGGATAGTGCTCCGGCACGCAGCCCCAATTGCCGCGGGCGGTGGCATGAAACGCCATCAGGTTGGACAGGCGGATGTCCACCGTGTTCATGGTGAACCCGACCACTGCGAGCGAGGCGCCGAAGGTGAGCAGGCCGAAGGCGGTCTGTTGGCCCGCGGCCGTGCCGGAGGTCTCGAAAATTTTCCACTCCGTCCGCCGCCGGCCCTTGGCCTTGACGAGGTCCGACACCGCCTTGCGCAGGTCCTTGAAGGGGAGGGCCTTGGCGTCGAAGGTCGCATCGGCATACGGGGCGATGGCCTCGAGCTTCTCCGGGTCGACGTCGACGGCCAGGACCAGGGCACCCATGGCCTTGGCGATCTGCACGCCGAAGCCGCCGACGCCGCCGATGCCCACAAAGATGGCCGTGTCGAGCTCGGTCAGCCCTGATTCCTTGATGGCCTGGTAGGGGGTGGTCAGGGCGTCGGCCACCACCGACAGCTCGGCCAGGCTCACCCCGGAGGAGCCGGCAGGGTCTCCGTTCGCGCCCAGGGGAACCTCGCACAGCTGGGCGGCCGGGACGACGATGTGGCTCGCAAACCCTCCCTGGATGTCGTTGCCCGGCATTTTCTGCGCGCCGCAGATGTTGCCGAAGCCGCGCCGGCAGACATCGCAGCTCCCGCAGGGCATGACCGCCGGGACGATCACGGCCTTGCCCAGCCATTTCTCCGCGCCGGGCCCAGCCGCTTCCACCCGGCCGCTGATCTCATGGCCCAGGGTCAAGGGCAGGGGGGCTTTGGTGCGGACGCCGTCATAAAAGAACCCAAGATCGGTGTGGCAAACTCCGCAGCCGACCACTCGCAGGCGGAGTTCGCCCGGGCCGGGCGAAGGCAGCGGCGCTTCGACTTTTTGCAGCGGTTTCTTGGGCTCCACCATCTGCCAGGATATCATGCTCATGACGACCCCTCCCTTTTGCGCGTGTAGATGGTCCGGTAGCGATCCGGGAACGCGGCCAGGCAGCCGGCGCACCCTTCTTCCTCTCCGGGGTGAAACGGTTCGATATGGACCTCCAGGCCGATCTCCCGGTACAGGTCCGCCATTTCGGAAAGCCGCGGCTCGTCGCAGGTGGACTGCCGCTGCCAGCCCTCGGCAGCCAGCTGCTCGGCGCGGGTCACCCCATGCTCACTGGCCCTTGAACTCCGGCCGGCGCCGTCCGGCTGAGGAGAGCCCCTCGAGCGCATCCGCCGTGGAAAAAATGTCCTTCAGGCGCCCCAGCTCGATTTCGACCGCCTCCCGCATCGGCAGCGCCGCCTGCTGATCGACGATCTCATCGGCGATCCGCAGGGCGAGCGGGGCCTTATAGCCCAAAGTTTTGACGACTTTGGCGGCCAGGTCGGCAGGGGCGCCGGCCGGGGCCTTGCCCGCCAGGAGCGTTGCGACGCTGCCCGGGCCGAACAGGGCGGCAAACGGCTTGAACTTCTCGGGGATGTCGCGGGCGCGGTACTTGTCCGGCTTGCCGCCGGAGGCCAGGGACCGAACGGCGCCGTCCACCTCCGCGGGATCGACCAGCTTCGTAACGATGCCGAGCGCGAGGGCGTCCGCGGCGCTGATGAAGGCGCCCGTGAACGCAAAGTATTTGGCCAGCGCCGGCCCCACGTGGCGGGCCATGCGCAGCATGCCCCCGAGCCCCGGGTAGATGCCGATGCCGGTTTCCGGGAAGGCCATGGAGCCGGCCGGGGTGGCGACGATGGCCTGGCAGGCCAGCGCGAGCTCGCTGCCGCCGCCGAGGGACAGGCCGTCGAGCAGGGCGATGGTGAGCTTCTTGGACGCCTCGATCCGCAGCAGCAGCTCGTGGCCCTTGCGGGTGAAGGCGACGATGTCCGGGATGCGCCCGGCCTTGATCTTCTCCACGAAGTAGCGGATGTCGGCGCCGGCCACGAAGGCTTTGCCGGCGCCCTGAAACACGATGGCCTTGACGCGGGCGTCGGCCTCGGCCTCCCCGAACCGCCGGTCGAGCTGGGCCACGACGGTCTCGTTCAAGGCGTTCATGGCCTCGGGTCGGTTCAGGGTCACATACGCGATGCCGTTTTTGACCTCGAGGTCGACGAAGTTGAACTCAAAGGGCTTCCCCAGCCGGTGCTGCGTTTCGAGGATGGCCGGCATTTTGAAATCCGGGTACTTGCGGCAGATGGCCTGAACCACCTCATAGGTCTTGCCGATGCCGATCTTGTTCATGATTTCGAAGGGCCCCAGGATCCAGCGCAGGCCGATCTTGGCGCCGCGGTCGGTGTCCTCGATGGAGGCCACCCCCTCGCCCACCAGGGCTGCGGCGACCCCCAGGCACACGCCCTGGAAGCGGTCGATGAGGGCCGGGAGCTTCGCTTCGTCCACCGGACCCGCCAGGTCCCAGTTCGCCTTCTTCTCCATCTGGGCCTTGAGGACCGCGGCCGGGGTGTAGAAGGGCCCGAGCTCGTTGCCCAGCGTGGTGGCGGCGTGGACCGCAATCGGGATCCCCGTGACGTTCATGAGCTCGAAGGGCCCCATGCCGATCTTGAACGCCCGCTTGCCGGCCTCCTCGATGGTGGGAACGCCGGCCAGGCCCTCCTCGAGCATGCGCGCGGCTTCGTTCAGGAAGGGCACGAAGAAGCGGTTGACGGCGAACCCGGGGGCGTCCTTGACGAGGATCGAGGTCTTCCCGTGCAGCTTCGCCGCCAGCAGGGATTTCTCCACGGTCTGCGGGCTGGTGCCGGCGTGCGGGATCACCTCGAGCAGACGGTTCTTGGCCGGGTGGTAGAAGTAGTGCAGGCCGACGAAGCGGTCGGGCCGCGAGGTCTTTTCCGCGAACTCCCGCACGTAGAAGCTGGACGTGTTGGTGGCCAGGATGGTCTGCGGGGAGCAGACCTGGTCGAGTTTTTTGAAGAGGTCCGCCTTGACCTGCTTGTCCTCGAAGACGGCCTCGATCACGATGTCGGCATCAGCCACGGCCGTGAAGTCGGTGGTGCCCGTGACGCGGGCGAGGACCTGGTCCACCTGCTCCGACTTGAAGATTTTGCGCTCGACCCCCTCCTGCAGCAGCCGTCGGATGGTGCCCAGGCCGCGCTGCACGAACTCGTCCTTCAGGTCGACCATCACCACCGGGATGCCTTCCTGGGCGATCTTCTGGGCAATGCCGCTGCCCATGTTGCCGGCACCGACAACCCCTATTTTCCGGATCTGCGACATACCCCCTCCTTGTTGTCTATGCGCTCACCCCGCGCCCGTCAACGCTTTCCCGCTCCACTCGCTACCCGTTGCTCGCTGCTTTTTGCTCGTTACTCGTTGCTCGTTGCTCGTTACTGATTCTTCCAGACCGGCTTGCGTTTCTCCTCGAAGCTCGCAATCCCCTCCAGGGTGTCCGCGGTTTTCATCAGCGTGTTGAGGAAAAGGTCGGACACCCCTTTCAGCGCCGTGGGGAAAGCCAGCCCCAGGTGCTGCTTCACCGCGCGCTTGTTCAGGCGGATGATGAGCGGGCTGCTGTACTGGATTTCCTTTACGAGGGTTTCCGTCGTTTCCGACAACCGGCCGTCCTCCACGCAGTAGTTGATGAACCCCATCGCCAGCGCGTCCTCGGCCGGGTAGCGCTTGCCGGTGGTGCAGATCTCGATGGCCTTGCCCGGCCCGACCAGCTGCGGCAGCCGGATGGCGGCGTAGGGCGGGAAGAACCCCAGCTTGATCTCCGGCTGGCCGAAGACCGCGCTTTGGCCGGCCACGATGATGTCGCAGGCGATGGCGGCCTCCATGCCCCCGCCGAGGCAGGCGCCGTGAACGGCGGCGACGGTGGGCACCTCCTGGCCCTCGATCAGCTCCAGCATGCGGTTGAAGGTCGCGATCATGTCATCGACCTGGCCGGGCTTGTGGTCCGCGACTTCGACCCCCGCGCACCAGCTCGGGCCTTCACCCGAAATCACGAGGCACTTGAGATCCCGGTCGGTCTTGAGCGCTTCGAGTTCGCCGATCAGCTCCTTCATCATCTCGATGTTGAGCACGTTGTGCTTGGGCCGGGCGAGGGTCACCCGGGCGACGCCCCCTGCAATGTCTGTTTTGATAAATTGTTGATCGGACATCGCACGTCTCCTCCCGGTTTTTGATTTTTTTATTGTTGCCCACAGATGATTATTGGGATTCGGTTCCGAATCCCAATAATCATGCTTTCACGAACACGTAATTCAACTGGCCGTTGGACAGGCGGTTCACGATCGTCTTCATCGGCATGCCGACGGCGATGTCGGCGGCCGGGACCTCCTTGCCGATGCGGCCGAAGACCTTGAACGCGCCGTAGTCGAGCAGCGCAATGCTGTAGGGGACGTCGTCCTGGAACCCGGCCGGCCCGTATTCGAGCGTGCTGAAGGAGACGAGCCTGCCGCTGCCCGTCACCTCGAACCACTCCATGCGGCTGGCCAGGCACTGGAAACAATCCGCGCGCGGCGGGAAAAAGACCCGGCCGCAGTCCTTGCAGCGGGTGCCGGCGACCGCGCCTTTTTCGAGGTAGTCGATGAAATCGTTGGTTTTGGTCAGGGACGTGAAGCTGACCGTTCCGAATTTCTTGAAGCGCTCGTCGCTCTCTTTTTTTTCCGCCATGGAGTGCCTCCTGGTTCCGCAAAAATACAGGGCGGCTCGCCGCCGCACATGCTCTCAGCGCCCGAAGATGCTGACGTTGCCGTAGAGACCGACACCGCCGATGTTGTGCACCAGGCCGATCTCCGGGCTTTTGACCTGGATGGGGCCGGCCTCCTCCCGCAGTTGAAGGACGACGGTGCGGATCTGGCTGCCGCCGGTGGCGCCGATGGGGTGTCCCTTGGAGAGCAGCCCTCCGTCCACGTTCACCGGGATGGAGCCCTCCTTGTAGGTCGCCTTGCTGCGGATCAGCTCCTTGCCCTCGCCCGGCTTGGCGAAACCGAGGTCCTCATAGGCCATCATCTCGGCAATCGTGAAGCAGTCGTGGACCTCGGCGACGTCGATGTCCTCGGGCCCCACCCCCGCCATTTTATAGGCCTGGCGCGAGGCCTCGCGGGCCACGGTGAGCCCGGTGAAAAGGTCCCGGCCGGCCAGGTTGACGCTGGTGGTGGCGGCTCCCAGCCCCAGGACCCACACCGGTTTTTTACAGAAGACCCTGGCCTTCTCCTCGCTGGCGACGATGACGCAGGAACTTCCGTCGGCGTTGGCGCAGCAATCCCCCACCCGCAGCGGGCTGGCGACCGGGCCGGCCATGCGGTCCTCCGGGTGGGTGAGGTTGGCGAGCGTGACCGGTTTGCGGTACACCGCCTTGTCGTTCAGCTGGCCGTAGGTGGCGGCCTTGACGCGGATGAGCGCCAGGTCTTCCAGGGTGGTTCCATGGGCGGCCATGTGGGCCCGCGCATACATGGCGTAGTAGGCGGGCATCATGGTGCCGAAGGGGCTCTCCCATTGGATGTCGGCGCCGCGACCCATGCGCTCCTGCGACTCGGCGGAGGAGATTTCGGACATCTTCTGAAACCCGATGACCGCCACGACGTCGTGAAGCCCCGATTGGACCAGCGCATAGGCGGTGCGCAGCCCCATGCTGCTCGACGAGCAAAGGCTTTCGACGTAAAAGGTCGGCTGGGGGTTCAGCCCAAGATACTCGGCGAACACCCCCGCCGGTGAGCGCTGCTTGTCATATTCAGGCGCCGAGCAGATGACGGAGGCCTGAACGTCCTTGGTGGTCAGCCGGGCATCGCGCATGGCTTCCTTGAACCCCTCGAACGCCAGCTCGCGGACCGAGCCGGGGTAGGCCCGCACAAACTCGCTTTGCCCGACGCCGATGATGGCTACACGTGACATGGACCTCTCCGAATTTGGTGTTTAGATGTTTTGGTGTTCAGGTGTTTGGGTGTGTTGGCGTGCATGGTGGTTAAACTTCCCACAAGAGCATTGTCCAAACACCCAATCATCCAAATACCCAAACACCTCGATTTAAATATACTGCCCCCCGTCCACCTTGATCACCTCGCCGGTGATGTGCTTCGCCCGGTCGGAGGCGATGAAGGAAACGAGATAGGCCAAGTCTTCCGGCTGCCCGACGCGCTTGAGGGCACTCTCGCCCATGGCCAGGTCGACGATCTTGTCCCGGGCCTCGGACTCCTTGAGCATGGCCGTCTCGATCAGTCCGGGGGCCACGGCGTTGACGGTCACCCCGAAAGCGCCCAGCTCCTTGGCCAGCGCTTTGGTGAACCCGATGATGCCGGCCTTGGAGGCGGAATAATTGGTCTGGCCGAATTTTCCGCGCAAGCCGTTGATGGAAGTGATGTTGATGATCCGACCGTACTTCTGGTCCTTGAGCAGCGGCGCTACGTGCCGGGTGAAATTGAAGTAGCCCTTCAGGTTGACCTCCAGCACGCGGTCCCACTGCTCTTCGCTCATCTTCCAGCTGACGCCGTCCCAGTTCATGCCGGCGTTGTTGACGAGAATGTGCAGGCTGCCGAGTTCCTTGGCGGCCGCCTGCACCACGCGTTCCGCATCCTTGAAGGAGGCGATGTCGCACTGCAGCGCGAGCGCGTTGCGGCCCATGGCCCGGATCTGCTGCTCGTAGCCCCGGGCCTCGGCTTCATGTTTGCGGTAGGTCAGGCAGATGTTGGCGCCTTCCTTGGCCAACTCCAGGGAAATGGCAGCCCCGATCCCCTGCGAGCCGCCCGTGACCAGAGCGTTCTTGCCTTCTAGCAGCATGCATCCTCCACATGTGGGTTGAACCGGTTAACGGTTGAAGCGCGCACGGCCGTCCCCGAAAGGGGTCGCCCCGTCACAGCCGCGCCCCCTTGCAGATTGATCCGATCACTTCTGCGGCTTGCCCAGCACGGCGGCCATGAACTCCGCGTCGAAGGCATCCCCGCGGGCCTGCCGGCGCCGGTACTCGATGAAATCGACGACGTCCTTGCCGGTGATCTTCTTGGTGTTGAAGGCGTTGAAACCGAGATAGGCCTCGCAGTTCATATTGGCGGCGAGCCAGTGGCGGTTGACGATCTTGGCCTGGTCCCAGAAGAACTTCTTTTTCATCCGGATCCCGTCCACGCTCTTGATCAGGCAGGCCGGGAACAGGTTGGTGTAGGTCCACAGGATCTTGTTGACCTCGGCGTCGAGCAGGGCAAAATCCGCCTTGGCCTTCTGAACGTACTCGCGGGCCTTCTTGGCTTCCTCGCCGGGTTTGAACTCGCCGTAGACGATCTCCCCGTCCTCGAGCCAGGCATCGGTGACCACGGCCGGGTTGCGCACCCATTTGCCGCCCTCTTTTATCACCGGCACGCACTTGGAGATGAGCCCCAGGCGCTTCATTTTGTAAGCGCTCCAGAGCTCGCAGGACACGCAGTTCCACATGGCCAGCTCCAGGGGCAGCATCCAGGGCAGGAAATCGGTGCTGCCGCCGTCGGGTGCGGACCCGTGCCGCGGGCCGGCCTGCCCGAAAATGGCGAGGTCGCTCGCCAGCGTGGTGTCGCAGGCCATTCCGATCTCCTGGCCGCCGGCGACGCGCATGCCGTTCACGCGGCAGATGGTGGGCTTCTTGCAATTGAGAATGGAGTCCACCATGCCGTTGAAAAGGTCCATGTAGCTGCCGTATTCCGTCGGCCGGCCGGAGTAGTATTCGGCGTACTCCCGCGTGTTGCCCCCCGTGCAGAAAGCCTTGTCGCCGACAGCGGTGAAAATGGCCGCCACGACCGAAGGGTCGGCCGACGCGATCTGGAACCCGGCGATGACGCCCTTGACCATTTCCGTGGTGTAGGAGTTGTATTGGGCGGGGTTGTTCAAAATGATCCAGGCGGAATAGAGATCTTTTACCGGGTTTCCCTGAGGGTCGAGGACGGGTTTTTTTTCATAAATGACTCCGGGAGATTTGTCTGAAAAGTGCTCGGTTCCCCACAGGGAGTGGTTCTTAAGCCCTGATTCTCTCGGCAGCCAGCTTAGATCCGACATACAGGTCTCCTTTTTCTCAAAAAATCAATGCGGTTAGGTTGATGGGCGGGAAAAGGTCTGCTCTCGGAAAAAAATCGGATTTAGAATTTTCATAGCTATATATTAGCTATAATGGAGCCAAGTCAAGAAAAAAATTCGCCGGAATGCGCTTGACTCCTCTCAGTCGCCGTGGTTAGCTGAACGATACGTCTCAGGACTTTCAAAAGGGCCCGTTTTGTCCGAAGCACCGCATTCCGTCAGGCGAAAAGGAGGGATGGTCCGGTGAAATATCCCAAGGAGGTCGTGCTCAAGAACTGCACCGAAGTGGTTATGCGTCCGCTTGAAATAAGGGATGAGCAGGCGCTGCGTGACTTCTACAACCAGGTATCGGAGGAGGACCGCTGGTTCATGCGGTTGGATGTCAAGGACCCGGCGGTGATCCGCGGCTGGGTGGAGGGCAAGGACGATGTCTTTTCCATCATTGCCGAGTGCGGCGGCCAGATCACTGCGCATGCCCGCCTGCACACCCACAAGTTCGGCTGCTATCACCATCAGGGCCGGCTGCGGATCATCGTGCTGCCGGAGTTCCGCCAGAAGCGCCTGGGCAGCTGGATGCTGCTGGATCTGATCCACCTCGCCATGGACAAGGGGCTGCGCGAACTGAGGGCCGACTTCGTCGTCGGCATCGAGGATGCGGCCATCGAGGCGGCCTACAAGCTCGACTTTTTCAAAAAAGCGGTGCTCGAAGAGTTCATCATCGACTCGCAGGGGCAGCTGCACGACCTGTTGATCATGACCAAGCGTCTCCACAAGGACTGGGGAGATTTCTGAGCGGCCGGCCATGAGACGCTACGCGCAGAACGAGATTCATCTCTCGACGTCGCTGGGGGAGCTTCGCATCCGGTCCTTCTGCACGCCCGAGGATGTCCGCGCGCTCAACTTCGACCGGCAGTTCGGCACGCATGCCCACTTCCGGTCGCTTTACACCAAGCGTGAAAGCCTTGAACACAAGGCCGAACAGCCGGACACGAGCGTGGTGCTGGCCATCGCCGATTCGGCGCACATCGTGGGGTTCGGGGTCTTGGCGTATCCGGACCCGGAGGAGCGCTGGGCCGGGCTGCAGCCGAATGTAATGATGGAGGTGAACGCGATCGAAGTGAGCCGGAAGTGGCGCTCGAAGAAGATCGCGAAGGGCATCGTCCAGATGATGATGGTCCACCCGCTGATCGAAGAAAAAATCGCCTACTTCGTCGGCTACTCGTGGACGTGGGATCTAGACGGCAACCGGATGTCGGCCCAGCAGTACCGTCAGATGATGATGCGTTTGTTCGAACCGTTCGGGTTCCAGGAATACAACACCAACGAGCCCAACATCTGCCTGAAGCCGGAAAACATCTTCATGGCGCGCACCGGGTCCGACGTTTCGCAGGAGACCCGGCAGGCGTTCAAGTGGCTGCGCTACGGGCAGTCGCCCTGACCCATTTT
This sequence comes from Desulfobacterales bacterium, assembly GCA_025454075.1. The sequence goes on from JALOPD010000110.1 coordinate 10,987, forward strand.
CGAACACGATGGACGCCTTCCCCGCCGGCTGCCTCCCACCGACGACCATTATCTTGATCCCCCGGAAGGCAAGGCCCTCCGGTAGTGGAGGTGGAGCATGATCACCGCAGGAATCGATTGCGGGGCTAAAACCACCAAGGCCGTCGTCATGCAAGACGGCAACATCATCGGGAAGGGCAAGGTGCCGACCGGGTTTGACCAGGGCAGGGCCGCTGAAGACTCGCTGGACTTGGCCGCCAAACAAGCCGGCATCGCCCCCAAGGATATTCAACGGATTTTCGGGACCGGTTCGGGGAAACAGGCGGTTAAGATTGCAAACACCTCCGTGAACGACATCAAGGCCATGGCCAGGGGCGTTTTCCACTTCTTCCCGAAAGCGCGCACGGTAGCCGATGTCGGCGCCGAGGAGGCCCGGGCGGCCCGCCTGGATGAGAAGGGCCGCCCGGTGGACTTTGCCACCAACGAGAGATGCGCGCCCGGCGCGGGCGCCTTCATCGAGGCCATGGCGCGGGCGCTCGAAGTCAGCATCGAGCAGATGGGGCCGCTCAGCCTGCAGTCCGACCGGCGGATACCCTTGAACGCGCAGTGTGCGATCTTCGCCGAATCCGAAGTGGTCGGGCTGATTCACTCCAACACGGCCAAGCCGGATATCAGCAGGGCGATTCACGATTCGATCGCCCGCCGGATCGTTTCCATGATGCGTCGGGTCGGCGTCAACGAGGATGTGGTGCTGATCGGGGGGCTGGCCATGAACCCGGGTTTCATGGCCGCCATGACCGAGCAGCTGAAGGTGAGCCGGATTCACTCGCCGCAGGAGCCCGAGTTCGGCGCTGCCGTGGGGGCAGCAG
>JALOPD010000367.1 GCA_025454075.1 Desulfobacterales bacterium
TGCATCCCGGCGATGCCGCCTCCGACCACCAGCACCGATCCGATGGGTTTTGCTGACATAGTCACCTCGTTTGTCTGGGAATAGGGAATTGGGGCGATGGGGGCATCACCCGGTGAATTAGCGCCGTTGGGAAGCAGGACCTTCTGCAAGACCGCCTCCGGTATGCTCAGCTCGCGGCAGAAATCCCGCAGGGCGTTCTTTTCGATGAGGTATTTCTTGCCGACGGTCGCCGTCGCCCGCAGCTTCCCGCTCCGGATCCAATTGGTGACCGTGTTGCGGTGGACGCCGAGCTTGTCGGCCAGCTGGCCGACGCGGATTTCAATCATGCCATCCTCCGTTGGTTTTGCGTTGATCCGATTTTTTTGCGTTGATCCGATTTCCGCAAGAATCCGTTCGCACATCGGCGGAATGGCCGCCCGCACGGGATCCGACAGTCCGGGTTTCACCTCGGACGGCATGCCGGCGACCTGCGCCACGAAGACCCTCACGTCGATGGGGGTCTCCTCCTTGATCTCCTTGAGCATGTTGGTGGTGGGAAACTGATGAAGTGAAAAGTCGCTGATCTTCTCGGGGCGGATCTGGTCGACATCTATTTCCCGGATCTCCCCGGGCGCCAGGCCGACGGTGTCGGTGACGTCGACGATGATCATTTTTCGGGGTTTTTGAGGGGACAGGAGGATGTCGAAGAGGATGTCCCGGATGGAGGTCCCGCAGTCGATCGTCGCCACGCTATCCGGTAGACTATGATGCTGCTCCAGGTGTTGAATCACCGCCGGACCGAACCCGTCATCCCCGATCAAAGGGTTCCCGCAGCCCAGAACCAGGCAGTCATACTCAGCGACCGGCTTAAGCATATTGTGCCAATTATGCGAAGTCGGCGACGTTGTCAATTAAAAAATTTATGCAATTTGTGCGAATTAAAATTCCCTGCGAACTGCCGCAGGGAATTTTTTCTGAAGGGTCCATACCATGCCTCCTCTTTCGGCGTTTGGGGGTTCAGATGTTTGGGTATTGGGGTGGTTGGGTGTCTGGGTCTTGAGCGTCTGCTGTTTTGAATTGGGTGGCAGGGCTTCTGCAGAGCTGCTATTTAATCCCGGCTTTTTTCTTCGTGCGGCGGGTCGGCGCTGCATTCCGGGGGTCGTCCGGCCAGTGGTGCTTGGGGTAGCGGCCGCGCATCTCCTTTTTCACGTCGTGGTAGCTGCCGGCCCAGAAGCCGGCCAGATCCAGGGTCACCTGCACCGGGCGTCCGGCCGGCGAGAGCAGGTGCAGCAGCACCGGCTGACGGCCGCCGGCCACCCGCGGGGTCTCCGCGCACCCGAACATCTCCTGGAGTCGGACCGCCAGCACGGGGGTCTCTCCGGAGTAGTCCACCCGGATGCGCGACCCGGAGGGGACTTCGATGTGGGTCGGCGCCCATTCATCCATCTGTCTCCGCTGCTGCCAGGAGAGCAGGCCGTTGAGCGCGCCGAAAAGGTCGACGGCCTTCAGGCCGACAAGCCGGGTGATCCCGCCGAGATGAGGGCCCAGCCAGTGTTCCAGCGTTTCGGTCAAGGCCGGATCGGAAACATCCGGCCAGCCGGTTGCGTTGCCGGCCGCTCTGCGGAGAAAGAGCGCGCGCGCCTGCCAGCGCCGGAGGCTGGGGGTCCAGGGCAGGCACCCGATGCCGGCCTGGCGGATGCCGTCGATCAAGGCCAAGGCGACGCGCTGCGGGTCCACACTCTCCAGCGGCTTCAGGTCCAGGGCCAATGCCCCCAGCCGAAGCGAGCGCTCCATCCTCACGGCGCGGGTGCGCGGGTCCCACTCGATGACTTCAAGCGGATTGAGCGCATGACGGAAATCCTCCAGGAGAGCTGCCCGATCGCAGGCCGCGGATAGAAACACGCGGGCCTCCCGGCGCTCGCCGTCGAGTTCGGCGGCCACGATGTAATCTTCGGCCGCCAGCGGCTCGGGTGAGGGGAAAAAAGCGCCGCGGCCGTTGGACAAGAGAAAGCGGCCGGCGTCGCCGGCGCGGCGCTGCCCGACCCGGTCCGGGTAGGCCCAGGCCAGAGCGCGGCCGATCGCCCGCCGCGGCGCCGGCCGGCTGGAGAGACCCAACCGCTGCCGAAGCGCTTCGGCCACACGCCGGCAGCGGCGCAGCGCCGGCCGGTCCACCGTGAAACGGGCGGCGGCGGCGTTTGGACCGGCGCCCGGACCGGCCATGACCTCCAGGCGCAGGCCGACATCCGAATCGGCCTCGCCGGGCGGAAACTTGACGAAGTCCCGCTCGCTCAATACGGCAGCGAGATCGCAGGCTTCGGCCCCCAGGCCGCGGCGCTGCGCCTCGAGCAGCATGTGCGCCAGGCGCGGGTGCAGCGGCAGTTCGGCCATGCGGCGTCCGTGTTCCGTGGCCTGCCCGCGCTCACCCAGCGCCCCGAGGTCTTTCAAAAGCGCCCGCGCCTGGAGGCATGCGGCCTCCGGCGGCGGGTCGAGCCACTTGAGACGGGCCGGGTCCTCGACTCCCCAGATAGCGAGCTCCAAAACCAGGGCGGCGAGGTCCGCCTGGAGGATCTCGGGGCGGTTGCGTTCGGCCAGCATCCCGTGGGCCGCTTCGGCCCAGATCCGGTAGCAGACCCCCGGCTCAGTGCGTCCGGCCCTGCCCCGGCGCTGGTCCGCCGAGGCTCTGGAGACCGGCACGGTCGCCAGCCGCGTCATACCGCTGCGGACGTCGAACCGCGGGACGCGCATGAAGCCGCCGTCCACCACCACGCGGATGCCCTCGATGGTCAGACTGGTCTCGGCGATGTTGGTGGCAAGCACGATCTTGCGCCGGCCGGCCGGCGCCGGGGCGATGGCCTGATCCTGCTCCTCCTTGGACAGGTTGCCGAAGAGCGGCGCCAGCAGCCATTCGCCGGGAAGGTCGGCGGAACTCAGACGCGCGAGCACCCGTCGGATCTCGGCCGCACCGGGTAAAAAAACGAGAATGCTCCCGGCCTCGCTGCGGGCGGCGGCGAGGACGGCCTCGGCCGCGGCCGCCTCGAGGGCCCGCTGCCGGTCCCGTCCGAGGTAGCGGGTCTCGACCGGGTGCTGCCGCCCTTCGCAGGCAATCACGGGGGCCCCGCCCAGCAGGCCCGCCACCGGCGCCGGGTCCAGGGTCGCGGACATCACCAGCAGCCGCAGGTCGGGGTTCAGGATGCCCTGCAGGTCCAGGCACAGCGCCAGGCCGAGATCGGACTCGAGGTGCCGCTCGTGGAATTCGTCGAAGATCACCAGTCCGACGCCGCTCAGCCCCGGGTCGCCCTGCAGCATGCGGGTCAGGACCCCCTCGGTCACCACCTCGATGCGGGTCTCCGGCCCGACCCGGGTGTCCATGCGCACGCGGTAGCCCACGGTCCGGCCGACCGGCTCGCTCATCTGGTCCGCCATGCGCAGGGCGGCGGCGCGCGCCGCCAGCCGCCGCGGCTCGAGCATCACGATCCTGCGGCCCTCCAGCCAGGGTTCGCTCAGCAGGGCCGGCGGCACGCGCGTGGTCTTGCCGGCTCCCGGTGGCGCCTGCAGCACCGCGGCCGACCCCTGGTTCAGAGCCGTTTTCAGTTCGTCCAGAACCGCATCGATCGGAAGAGGCGTCATGAGAAACTTCTAGCACAGATTGCGCACGCGTCCAAGGTTGACTTTAAGCTCAACTTAATTTAGCAAGTGCTCTTCAGTGAAATTGAGGCGCCGCCCGGCGGCGGCCCCGACGATTGAACCCGAGGGAGGCAGCATGCCCAAGCGAACGGACATTCACAAGGTGTTGATCATCGGCTCCGGACCGATTGTCATCGGCCAGGCCTGCGAGTTCGACTACTCGGGAACCCAGGCCTGCAAGGCGCTGCGGCTGCTGGGCTACGAGATCGTGCTCGTCAACTCCAACCCGGCCACCATCATGACCGACCCCGGCATGGCGGACGCC
>JALOPD010000368.1 GCA_025454075.1 Desulfobacterales bacterium
AGGCGGCACAGATTCCGGTAGGCGTCCTCCACCGCCGCCTCAAGCTCACTCCAGCCCTGCCGTCGCACCACCCCGTCGAAGCATGCGAACACCTCGGGTAGAAACGCCTTGGCCAGGCCGTCGGCCGATGCGATGAGGAGGGCCAGGCCGGCGATGTCGCGCGCACGGCAGAGGGCGCGCAGCGTCCCAAGGGGGCTGGTGTCGGCCAAGAGGTCCTTCACGCGGCGGGCCAGGATCTCCACCCGGCTGCCGGAAAAGGCGGCGACCATCTGCTGCCAAACGCCGCGATCAAACCCGGTCTCGTGCATCTCGCCCAGTTCGTGATGCAGGTGGATGCTCTCCTGCACCGCCAGCAGGCGGCTCAGGTGCGGCCGGATGCCGGCCGGCCGGTGGTCGCTGACGCCGCAGGCATCCAGGGCAACGGCGAGCGCCCGGCGGGCCGACGGGGTGGCGTAGGTGATCAGGTCCCAGAGCACCATGCGCGCGGTCTCGCGCCGCAGCAGGATGGTGCGACCCTGGGACAGGGCGGGCAGCGTCTGGAGATCGCGCGCCAACTCTCGGCCCAGATAGTACAGGGCGACGCCATCTAACCGGCGGCGGCCGTCGATCCGCGCCAGAAAGTAGGTCGGCTTCAGGCCGCGGGCATAGCCGGCACCGTAGAGCAGGCCGTGCGGCCCCAGCAGCGCATTGATGCCGTCGGTGTCGAACGGGTCGAACCCGCGCCCCTGAACCATCAAGGCGCCATAGCCGACATCGGCGAGCACCTCCCAGCGGGTCTCCCGGCCCCCGATCCACTCCAGCACCTCTCCCGGCTCGCCCTCCTCCCAGGGTTCCAGTCCGTGCTCCCAGCGGTAAAGGTCCCGCAGCCGCAACGCCAACCCGCATACGGAGAACACACCGGCGTGGCGTGCATCGGAGATGTCGCAGTTGCGCTGAACCTGCCGGATCAAGCTGTCGAGGTCGATGGTCATGGGGAGGCGATGCGCCGGTGCCACCCGGCGCTTCATTCTCGTGAAGCTATGGCGGTACGCGGGGGGTGTCAATCACGGCGGGCGGGAAAGATGAACCCCTCAGACGACGCCCTGGTCCAGCATGGCATCCACCACCCGGACAAAGGCGGCGATGTTGGCGCCGTTGAGATAGTTGCCGGGAGTCCCATGCGCCTCGGCGGTCCCCAGGCACGTTTTGTGGATTTCCTTCATGAGAATCCGCAGGCGTTCGTCCACCTCCGGCCCGAGCCAGCTCAGGCGCATGCTGTTCTGCACCATCTCCAGTCCGCTCACGGCGACGCCGCCGGCATTGGCGGCCTTGCCCGGCGCGAAGAGGATGTTCTTGCCGAGGAAGATGTCGATCGCCTCGGAGGTGCAGGGCATGTTGGCCCCTTCGCAGACCAGCTTGATGTTGTTGTTGATGAGGCTGTAGGCGTCCTGCTCGCCGATCTCGTTTTGGGTGGCGCAGGGGAAGGCGCAGTCGGCCCGGTGCCGCCAGAGCGGGTTGATCTCCCTGATGCCATCCGCGGCCGTGTAAGTGATCCCCGGAAACCGCTCCGCGACCTCGCGGATGCGCCCCCGGCGGATGTTCTTCAACACCTTCACGAACTGGAGCTTCTCGGCATCGAGGCCCTCGGGGTCGTAAATGTGCCCGGACGAGTCCGACAGCGAGACCACCTTGGCGCCGAGCGCGATCAGTTTTTCGGCGGTGTGCTGGGCGACGTTGCCCGAGCCGGACACCAGGCACACCTGGTCTTCGAGGGCCAAGCCGCGGGTCGCCAGCATCTCCGCGGCGAAATAGACGCAGCCGTAGCCGGCCGCCTCGGCCCGAAAGAGGCTCCCGCCCCATTGCAGCCCTTTGCCGGTCAAGCTGCCCGTGAACTGATTGCGGAGCTGCTTGAAGGCCCCGAAAAGATATCCGATTTCACGCGTCCCCACGCCGATATCCCCGCCGGGGATGTCGATTCGGGGTCCGATGTGCCGGTAAAGCTCGCGCATGAAGCTCTGGCAAAACCGCATGACCTCGTCGTCGGACTTGCCCTTGGGCTCGAAGTCGGTCCCGCCGGCGCCCCCTCCGAGCGGCAGGCTGGTGAGGGCGTTTTTGAACACCTGCTCGAAGGCCAGAAACTTGAGGATCCCCTGGTTGACCGACGGGTGAAAGCGCAGGCCGCCCTTGTAGGGGCCGATGGCGCTGTTCATCTCGACCAGGCAGCCGCGGTGGGTGCGGACCTTGCCCTGGTCGTCCACCCACGGGACGCGAAAGGTCACGATCCGCTCCGGCTCGGTGACCCGTTCCAGAATGGCGGCCGCCTCGTAGTGCGGGTGCCGCGCCAGCACCGGCCCGATGCTGTCGACCACCTCGCGCACGGCCTGATGGAACTCTCGCTCATGCGGGTCCCGGGAGATGATCGACTTCAGGATATCCGACATCGCGTCCTCCGAATGGGTGTTGGTTTGATAGATCCGCAGCGGCGGCGGGCTGACCATACGCGGTTTAACATGTGAAAGTCAATTCGGCCGCACCGGACCCACCAGCGGCGGGCGAAGCGGCGCAGTGGCCAAGAGACGCCTCAAGTTTTCATCGCATCGACCGATGAACAAGTGAGACCTCCACCTGCCGTGGCGGCCACAGGGGAGCGGACATCATGCGCGAATCTGATCAACGGAAACACACGCGGGTGGAAACCTGCAATCTCATTTCCTATGTTTGCTGCGACGACGCGGGCCGCACCCTCAAGCAAGGCATGGGGCGTGCACTCGACATCAGCCAGAACGGCCTTTTGCTGGAGTGCGGGTGCCCGATCGAGTCGCAGCGCATTTCGCTGATGTCGGCGGACCCGGACGACCGCCTGGTCGAAATCGAGGGCCAGGTGGCCTATTCCCGCCGCGGACCGAACGGCAACTACCGGGTCGGTGTTCGCTTCAGCGGCAGCCCCGATGAAAACGTCCGCTTCGCCGCAAGCCTGATTAAAACCTTCCACTACCGGCGCCGGAAAAGCAGCGCACACCCGAAAGCGGGATCGCCGACCCCAGGCTGATCGGCCTCGCCCCTCCTGGATATCCGTTTTTGTAAAAATGAACGGGACGTTCATGCACAAATTGCTTTACTTGACAACGGTTATTCGGTAAGCTGTTGGTATGCCTAGAGGTGCACGAATCGATGCGCCCGGAGTGCTGCATCACATCATCGGGCGGGGAATCGAGAAGCGCGACATCTTTTTAGACGATGCCGACCGCGATGATTTCATCGCCAGGCTCGAAGCGTTCGCTGCCGCCGGGGCTTTCCGGGTGGCGGCCTGGTCCTTGATGCGCAACCACTTTCACCTGCTATGCAAAACCGGCGACCAGCCAATTTCCGTGACCATGCACCGGCTGCTCACCGGCTACGTCGTCAACTTCAATAAGCGCCGCCGCCGCCACGGCTACCTTTTTCAGAACCGCTTCAAATCGATCGTCTGCCAGGAGGAGCGCTATCTCAAGGAGCTGGTCCGCTACATCCACCTGAACCCCGTGCGCGCGGGCCACGTTTCGGACCTGTGCGCCCTGGACCGCCACCCGTTTTCTGGCCACAGCGCCGTCGTCGGTCGAATCGATCGGCCTTGGCAGGCTGTCGACTGGGTGCTGAGCGGCTTCGACCCCGTATCGCCC
>JALOPD010000369.1 GCA_025454075.1 Desulfobacterales bacterium
TCGCGCAGCACCAACGGCCCCCCGGCATAGCCGAAGGAGACGCTTTTCAGGTCGATGATCGGTGCGGCGCTCATGGCCGGATTATGCTGCCGCTGCCGGGGGTTTGCAAGCGGGAATCGCTGAACGGCGATAGAAGGTGCGATGTGCCTTCGGCGCGCGCTTTATCGGTGCGGCGCTTTTTTTTATATTGTGGGAGCGGCTTCCAGCCGCGATTCTTTTTCCCGGAAAATTTCGCGATCCGAGAGTTTATCATCGCGGCTGGAAGTCGCTCCCAGTGAAAAAGATCTGCTTGGGTCGACGGCATCACCGGGCCGCGGCCCCCAGCTCGAGAGCGGCTATGCCGGCTACGGCGGCCGCCATCAGCGCCATGAAAACCACCCCGCGGGTCCCGGCCCTGAACTCCTGCAGGCTGTAGAATCTGCGCTGGAAGCCGCGGCACAGCATGGCCCAGCGCACCCGTTCGGCGCGGTCGACGGCCTTCACGAACAGCATGCCGATCAGGTAGGCATAGGTGCGGTAGGTGTGCAGGTTCGTTCCGGGCCGGAAGCCCCGGACGGCGGCCGCCCGGACGAGCCGCTGGTACTCCTGTTCGAGCACGAAGAGGTAGCGGTAGGTCATGAGCATCAGATGGACGATCTTGTCCGGCACCCGCAGGCGGTGCAGCGCATGGCCCACGGCCGCAAAGGGCATGGTGGCCACCAGGGCGACGAAGGCGAGCACGATGGCGTTCGACTTGAGACTGATCCGCGCGGCGAGCTCGACCCCCTCGCGGGCGGCGGCGAGCGGCCCCAGGCGGAAGAGGGTCTCGCCGGGGAAGGTGAACGGCAGCGCCACCCACAGGAAGAGCACGAACCCATTCACCACCAGCAGGCGTTTCAGGACGTCGGCCGCCTTGAGTCGGGCCAGCGCGGCCAGGGCCACGGCCGCGACCAGGGCGGCGGCCAGGGCCGAATAGTGCGTGCAGACGGCGGCTGCGACCGAAAAGAGGACCGCCGCCGCCAGCCGCAGGCGCGGGTCGAGCCGGTGCAGCGCGGAGTCGCCGACGGCAAAGGGTTCGCTCAGCATTCAGGCTTCGAAGAGGATCTTGTGGTTGACCAGGTTCATCGTCTTCAGCCGGCCCCGTACGGTTTTCTGGTTGCCGAAGATGTTGACCAGGAGATACCCCCCGTCCTCCTGGGGCTCGACCACATCGACCGACTCCAGGATGAGCTCCTCGCGGTCGTCTCTCACCATGTAGGCATTGGCTTCACACATCGGCGATGACCTCCTTGAACTTTTGGTGGACCAGCTGCTGGACCAGGTGGGGCAGGGGTTCGATGGAGACCCCGACCAGGACCACCGCCTCCTGGGAGAGGGGCAGCAGGATTTTGGGGGCGGGACTCGACATCACGGCCTCTGCCATGCTGGGGGTGATCTCGCCCAGCATGGCGTTGGCCCAGCTGATGCCGATCGGGCCGATGATCACATCGACCATCCGGCTGGTGCGAACGATCGCATTCTCCCCGGAAGCGGCGCGGTTGGCGCCGGCCTTGAGCATCTGGGCCGCGGCGATCGCATTGCTGCCCAGGGCGATCAGCTCGATCGACTCCCCGTAGGCCTCTTTCAGATAGCGGATGACCGTAGCGCCGATGCCCCCGCCCTGGCCGTCGATGATCCCCACGCGCTTCAAGCGGTTTTCCTTTTCCCGCGGCTGTTGAAATAGGCGGCGACCCCCATCAGCCCGAAAATATACCCGAGGCCGCCGAGAACATCGGTCAAGCGTATTTTTGGCTCCTGCATCTCGGCCAGGGTCCGCAGGATGGGCGCAAGCTTCTTGTCCAGCGCCTTTTCAAGCGCCTTGTCGATGCCCGCGGGCAGCGGTGGGGCAACGGCGGCAGGAGCCTCCCCTTTTGCCTGGTCGTCGTTTTTCGGAGCGGTTTGATCAGCGGCCGGCGGCGCCTGCACGACCTGAGCCGGGGCAGCCGCGGCAATCCACAGCAAAAGCGCCGGCAGCAAACACAGCAGGCAGATGCGACGATACGTCATGAAGCCTCCTTAAGGTGCAAGATCCTGCTTCGACAAGGCCCATTCCGCACGATGACCCATCCCGGCCTCGAGAACGATCTTCAGGTCGTCCTTTTTTGGGACCTTGAACGAGAATTCCCCCTTGGCGTTGGTCTTGCCGTTGAGAAGCTCTTTTGAAGCTGAGTCGTAGACCCGGATGACCCCCTCGTGCACTCTGGTGCCGTCCGGGTATTTGCATTCGACCATCACCGTGTCGCCCTCGACCCAGGCGAAGATGTTGACCCGGTGGGCGGAGGCCGCGGTGGCTGCAAGCAGGATCCCCAGCACACAACCAAGGGTTCGAAGCATCCGAATGTTCATGAAACCTCCTTGGGGGCGTACCCCGGCAGAATCGACGGCTGGACCTTCTTGAGGAAGCTCACGCACAAAGCGGTCACAATGCCCTCGATGATCATCACGGGAAGGTGCGCGGCAACGACGGCCGCGGCCACTTCGAAAAATTTCTCCTCGGTGAACATCAGGGCCAGGCCCACGATCAGGCCGCCCATCAACACCGCCGAAAAGCCGCAGGTAAAGGCGCCCGCCAGGGCCACGGCCGGGCTGCGGCGCAGGAGCGGGGCGAAGAGGTAATGGCAGACCACCGCCGGCAGGGCCATGATGAGAGTGTTTACGCCCAGCGTGGTGATGCCGCCGAACTGGAAGAAGACCGCCTGCAGCGCGAGCGCCACCAGGATGACGGGGAAGGCCGCCCACCCCAGGAGCAGCCCCACGATGCCGTTCATGATGAGATGCACGCTCGTGGGGCCTAGTGGGACGTGGACCAGCGAGGCGACGAAAAAAACCCCCGATAGCATGCCGGCCCGGGCGATCTGGTCGTAGTCGAGCCTCTTCAGACCGATGGCCGTCCCAGCCGCCGCCAGGGCCGCGCCCGAGACGAGCACGGGGCCGGATAAGACACCTTCCGAAATATGCATGACGATCCTCGAAGCTGCCGTCCCCAATAATGGCCCTTGTGGGAGTCCCGCCCGGGCGGGACCGCGATGATCGCGGCTGGAAGCCGCTCCCACCGAAAAACAACTGAGGATTCTAATCCAGGAGCTCAATGTTGGCAACCAGCGGAGTTATCGCCGCCGGTCACGGTTGCTTAAAAGCCGAACTCCGCCCGCACCATGCCGGCGAAGACCCCGTCGTTGTCGGAGTTCCCGCCCGGGTTCCAGACATACTGGAGGTCCGGGGTGAAGGCCAGATTCTCGGTCACCGCGATGCGGTAATACACCTCCAAGTGATATTCGGGGTCATCTGCCGTGAAGCGGCTGTCCGGCACCAGGCCGGCAAAGCCGATGCCGGTCTCGTCCTCCTCGCGGCCGGGGATCAGCCCCTTCAAGTTCAGACCACCCGAGGCCTCCCACTTGACCACGTAAACATTCTCGTTGTTCCAGCCGAAGCGGCCGAAAAGCCCGATCGTCTCGGTGATCTGCTGGTCGGCGCCGATGCCCAGGCCCCAGCCCTTGTCCTTTTCACCGTCGATGAAATTGCGGTCGGCGTCGAGCTTGGAGTGGTCGTAGCCCGCGTACCAGCCGTAGAGGCGGTAGTTGCCCTCGAGCTCCCCAAATTTGGGCGAGAAGGCGACCTGC
>JALOPD010000008.1 GCA_025454075.1 Desulfobacterales bacterium
GAATTGATGGACCGCGCCTCCCTGCGCTCGGTCGAAAACAAGGCCGGGATGCCGGACTACCTGAAGGCGCTCTCCCCGCAGACCGCCGCCCTGCTGGTGGAAACCCGGGCCTACACGGCCGAGGAGCTCCAGGGCCAGATCCACGCCGTGACCGGCTCCCTGCAGCGGTTGCCCTTCGAGCGGCCCTTCGCCTTCACCGACCGGGTCGCGGAGTACACCGCCTTGTGGAACATCCGCAAGGGGCTTTTCCCGGCGGTGGGCGCCGTGCGCGAAACCGGTACCACGGTGATCATCGAGGACGTGGCCTTCCCCATCGACCGCCTGGCCCGGGGCACGCTCCACCTTCAAGAGATCATGCGCCGGTTCCGCTACGACGAAGCCATCATCTTCGGCCACGCCCTGGAGGGCAACCTGCATTTCTGCTTCACCCAGGATTTCGGCCCCCCCGAAGAGGTCGAGCGCTACCGCGGTTTCATGCACGAAGTCTGCGACATGGTGGTCAACGCCTACGACGGCTCGCTCAAGGCCGAGCACGGCACCGGCCGCAACATGGCGCCCTATGTCGAGATGGAGTGGGGCCGCGACGCCTACGCCGTCATGCAGCGCATCAAGGAGATCTTCGACCCCAAGAACCTCCTCAACCCGGGGGTCATCCTCAACGCGAACCCGCGCGCCCACATCGAGAACCTGAAGCCCCTGCCCCGGGCCAACCCGCTGGTCGACAAGTGCATCGAGTGCGGCTTCTGCGAGGTGAACTGCCCCTCCAGGGACCTCACCCTCACCCCCCGGCAGCGCATTGCAGTCCAGCGCGAAATCGCCCGGCTGGGGAGCACCTGTGAAAACCCGGCCCGGCTCGCGGAGCTCGAGCGCGCTTACCGCTACCAGGGGGAGCAGACCTGCGCCGCCGACGGCCTGTGCGCGACGGCATGCCCGGTGGACATCAACACCGGCGAACTTACCAAGGAGCTGCGCAGCCGGAACGTGAGCCCCGCGGCCCGACGGGCGGCCGCCTATGCCGCGGATCATTTCGGCGGGGTTGCCGCCGCGGCGCGGAGGGGCCTCAAGGTCGCCGACGCCGCCCACGCGCTGCTCGGCTCGACCCTCATGGAGCTCCTGGCCGCCGGCGCGCGCCGCCTGAGCGGCAACCGTCTCCCCCACTGGACGCGCTACATGCCGGCCGGCATCGACGGCCCCCGGCTGCGGCCGGTTAAAAGAACGGGCGCGCCCCGGGCCGTCTATTTCCCGAGCTGCATCAGCCGTACGATGGGGCCGGCCCGGAGCGACCCGGACCGCGACCCGCTGCATGCGGTCGTTCTGAGGCTGCTCGAAAAAGCCGGCTACGAAGCCCTCTTCCCGGCGAAGATGGAAGCGCTCTGCTGCGGAACGCCCTTCGAGAGCAAGGGGTTCATGGCCCAGGCCGACGCGAAAGCCCGGGAGCTCGAAGCCGCCCTGCTGGATGCGACCGACGGCGGCCGCCGGCCGGTGCTCGTCGACACCAGCCCCTGCCTGTACCGCATGAAGAAAGTGATGGACCGGCGGCTGGCGCTGCTCGACCCGGTGGAGTTCACCTTGACGCACCTGATGGAACGGCTGCAGGTCATTCCCGTTGACGAAACCATCGCTTATCACCACACGTGCAGCAGCGTGAAGATGGGACTCGAGGCCAAGGCCCTGGCCCTGGCCAAGGCCTGCGCCCGGAACGTGGTGGTGCCGGACCTCGTCGGCTGCTGCGGGTTTGCCGGCGACCGCGGGTTCAACTATCCCGAGCTCAACGCCTCGGCGCTGCAGCACCTGCGCGCCGGCGTCGCGGGCCGATGCACCGCGGGCTATTCCACCAGCCGTACCTGCGAGATCGGCCTGTCGGCCCACAGCGGAATCCACTACAAATCGATACTCTACCTGGTCGACCAGTGCTCGACGCCCAGATGAATTTGAAATTTCAAATTTCAAATTTCAAATCCGGCGCGCCCCATCCCCCCCTTCGCCTGTCCTGGCTTATCTGGGGCATAGCCTCCCTCTTCTATGTCATCGGCTTCTTTCACCGGCTGGCGCCGGCGGTGATGACCCAGGAGTTGATGCGCGATTTCGACATCAGCGCCGCCGCCCTGGGGAACCTGTCGGGGTTTTACTTCTACAGCTACTGGCTGATGCAGATCCCCACGGGCGTCCTCGCCGACAACTGGGGGCCGCGGCGGCTGCTCACCTTCGGCGCCTTGGGCTCGGCGGCCGGCGCAATCCTCTTCGCGCTCTCGCCGAGCATGGCGTGGGCCTGCTTCGGCCGCCTGCTCATCGGGGGCTGCGTGGCGGTGGCGTATGTCGTGACCCTCAAGCTCGCGGCCAACTGGTTTCCGGCCAGCTATTTTTCGATGATTTCGGGTCTCGGGCTGCTGGCCGGCATCATCGGGGCCGTGACGGCGGGGGTGCCTCTGCGGCTGCTGGTGGATGGGTTCGGGTGGCGTCCGGTCATGCTGGCGGCAGCGGCGGTCGCCGGCCTGCTTGCCGCGGCCACGTGGCTACTGGTCAGAGACGACCCCGCGGAAAGGGGTTTCAGGAGCTACGCCGTCCGCGAGGCGCGCGCCGAGGCGCCGGCGCGGGTCAACGCATGGGCCGGTATCCGGGATGTGTTCAGATTCGCCAACATCCGGCTGCTGTTCTTCATACCCGCCAGCCTCGTGGGTTCCGTGTTGACGTTCTGCGGCCTGTGGGGTGTCCCGTATCTGACCACCCACTATGGCTTTTCCGCCGCCCAGGCAGCTTCCCTGACCTCGCTCCTGATGATCTGCTGGGCTTCGGCGAGCCCCGTTTTCGGCTGGCTCTCCGACCGAATGGGCCGCCGCAAGCCGCTGATGGTCGCCGGCCATGTCCTGGCAGGCATCGGGTGGGCGTTTATCCTGTTTGCCCCCGGGCTTCCTGTTTGGCTTCTAACGCTCCTGGCGGCGGCGACCGGGGTCTGCTCGGCAAGCTTCATCATCTGCTGGTCGCTCGCCAAGGAATCCGCCCCCGTGCATCTGGCGGGAACCGTCTCGGGCGTCATCAACATGGGCATCATGCTGGGCGCCACCGTGCTCCAGCCGGCCGTGGGCTGGATGCTCGACCAACGCTGGGAAGGGGCCGTTTCGGAAGGGGTCCGCATTTACAGCCTGAGCGCTTACCAGGCGGGTTTCTGGCTGATGATGGGCTGGATCCTCGCCGCCCTGGTGCTGCTTTTCTTCACTCGCGAAACCAACTGCCGCCAGATAGAATAGCTTTTTCCCGGCTGCATCAGAGCCCTGCGGCGTGCCTGCCGCGCTCTGAACCCGAAATAGGCACCCGAACTTATTGACACCGGAAGGTATATCTACTAATTCAGATCGGTGCTCATTGAGCGAGTTCTTTCGATCCACCCATAAAATAGAGGGGGAACCCATGCGTTCACGAATCATGGCAGTCATCGTCGGCTTGTGTCTCATCGGCTTCGTCGGCGGAGCCACGGCCCAGACCCAGATCAACATCGCCACGGTCACCGTCCCGGACCTGGTCCACACCAAGGCGGCCGTCTGGTTCAAGGAATGCGTGGAAAAGGGGGCACCCGGCAAGCTGAGCGTGACGGTCCACCACTCGGCCTCTCTGGGCAGCGAGACTCAAGTGCTGCAGCAGATTCAGCTCGGCACCACCCAGATGTCGGTCTGCACCACGGGCCCCATCGAGGCCTTCGTGCCGGAGATCAAGGCCCTGGAGATGCCTTTCGTCTTCCCCTCCTACGAGGCGGCCGACAAGGTGCTCGACGGCCCCATCGGCCAGGAGCTCGGCAAGAAGTTCGAGAAATCGGGATTCGTGGCGCTGGCATTCCTTGACAACGGCTTCCGCAACGTCACCAACGCCAAGCTGCCCGTGAAGACCCCCGAGGACCTCAAGGCGTTGAAAATCCGCACGATGGAAGCCCCCACGCACCTCGCCATCTGGCGCGCCATCGGGGCCAACCCGACGCCCATGGCCTGGCCGATCTTCACGCAGCTCCAACAGGGCGTCATCGACGGCCAGGAAAACCCGATCGCCGTGATCTATGCCGCCAAGCTGACCGAGGCGGGCCAGAAGTACCTGACGCTCACGCGGCACGTGTATTCGGCGCTGGTTTTCGTTGCCAACAAGGCCTTCATCGACGGGCTGCCCGCTGCGGAGCGCAAATTGGTCGCGGAGTGCGCGCGGGCGGCGTCGCTGCAGGGCCGCAGCTTCATTCGCGACAACGAAGCCAAAATGATTTCCGAACTCAAGGCGGCCGGCATGCAGGTGGAAGACAAGCCCGACCTGGCGGCCTTCCGCAAGGCGACGGCGCCCGTGATCGAGTCCGCCTCCGGCGACACCAAGAAAATGGTGGAGCAGATCCAGCAGGCGGTGAAATAAAAACGTCTACAGGTTCTTGTGGGAGCGGCTTCCAGCCGCGATAACGTCGCGGCAAGATGCCGCTCCCACAGAAAAAGCATAACTCCGTCGGAAGCGTATAAGGAGAATCGAGGGCATCGGATGCCTTTTCTTCAGCGTGTCAGCCAGGCCGTCAACGCCGTGGTGGAGAAAATCCTGTTCGTGATCGGCGCGGCCATCTGCGTCATCCTGTTCGCGCAGGTGGTCTCCCGGTACGCGGGCGCCTCGCTGGGGTGGTCCGAGGAGGTGAGCCGGCACCTGCTGGTCGCCATCACCTTCATGGGCGGCACGGTCGCCTACAAACGCGCCAGCTTCATCGGGCTGAAAGGCTTCGGCCACCACTTGGGGCCGGCCGTCCAGCAGGCCATCGTGGTCGGGCTGCAGGTCCTGACCCTCGCCTGTTTCGGCCTGCTCGCCTGGTTCGGCGCCGTCTACACGGTAAAAGCCGCCGAGCACACCTCCTCCTCCCTGCAGATCCCGATGGCAATCCCCTTCTCCGTGATCCCGGCGGCGTTCGTCATCTTCGTCGTCCACCTGCTGGCGGACATGGCCCGCACCCTTGAACGGAAAAAGCCATGATCGTCCTGCTGCTCTTTGGTTGCCTTTTCCTGTTGATCGCCCTGGGGCTGCCCATCGCGCTCTCCATCGGGCTGCCGGCCATCGGCTTCATGCTGACGCCCGGGGTCTTCCCGGCGGGCGTGCAGATCTCGGCCCTGGGACAGACGATCATCCAGCTGCTCTTCGCCGGCGTGGACTCCTTCGACCTGCTGGCGATCCCCCTCTTCATGCTGGCCGGCTCCATCATGGAAACCGGCGGCATCTCGCGCCAGCTCATCGACTTCTCCGACAGCCTCGTGGGCTGGGTCCCGGGCGGCCTGGCCTGCGCCGTGATCGTGGCTTCCATGTTTTTCGCGGGCATCTCCGGGTCGGCCGCGGCCGACACGGCGGCGCTGGGCGCCATCGCCATCCCCGCCATGGTCCGCCAGGGCTACCCGCCGGCATTTTCGGCGGCCGTGGTGGCCGCGGGCGGCTCCATCGGCGTCATCATTCCGCCGTCCATCCCCATGGTGATCTTCGGCTTCCTGACCAACGTCTCCATCGCCAAGCTCTTCGCGGGCGGCATGCTGGTCGGGCTCCTCTTCGGGCTGAGCTTCATGGCCGTGGCCATCTGGTTTGCCTGGCGCCGCAACTACGGCACGCGCCAGCCCTTTTCCCTGAAAGGGGTGGGCTCCGCACTCAAGGAGGCGGTCTGGTCCCTGGGCGCGCCGGTGATCGTTCTGGGCGGAATCCTGACCGGCATCGTCACGGTCACGGAGGCGGCCGCCCTGGCGGTCTTCTACGCCCTGCTCGTCGCCATGGCCGTCAACCGGAAGATCCAATGGAAGGACATGCCGGACCTCATCATCCGCTCCCAGATCGTGGCCGCCACCATTCTCTTCATCATCGCCATGGCCAAGGTCTTCACCTGGCTGGTCGCCATGCAGCAGACGCCGATGCTGGTTCAAGCTGCCATCCACTCGCTCGCGCTCCCGCCGTGGGGGCTGCTGCTGCTGGTCATGGCGGGGCTGCTCGTCGTCGGCTGCATCATGGAGACCACGGCCGCCCTGATCCTTCTCGTGCCGGTGCTGGCGGCCATCACCCCGCAGATGGGGGTCGACCCGATCCAGTTCGGCGTTCTGATGGTGGTCAACCTCGCCGTCGGCATGCTCACCCCGCCGGTCGGCATCTGCCTCTTTGTGGCCTGCGGCATCTCCGGAATGCCGCTCGGCCAGGTGGGGCGCGCCGCGATGCCGCTCGTGGCCGTGGCCATCGCGGCGCTGCTGATTGCCTGCTACTGGCCGCCGCTCACCACCTGGTTCCCGTCGCTGATCTACAAATGAAATCCGGGGGCGGAAAAACCTGCCCCCGGATTTCATGCTTGATCCCTGCGGTGTTTTGGTGTCTATATCGTAGCAAATTTGACACAGCTGCAGAGAGGAGCTTTGATGAACGAATTTACCGCTCAGCAAGCCACGGAGCTGTCCGCCATGGTGGGCCCGGATCGGTTTTCCACCGGCCGCTCCAATCGCGAGCTTCACTTGCATGACATCTCATTTCACCAGGGGACGCTGCCGGCGGGAATCATCTGGCCGGAATCGACCGAGGAGGTCGCGGCCATCCTGACCTGGGCGTATGACCGGGGCGTGCCGGTCACGCCGTGGGGCGCCGGCACCAGCACCGAGGGCAACCCGGTGCCCACCCGCGGCGGTCTCGTCGTGGACCTGACCCGCATGAACCGCGTCCTGGAGATCCGGCCCCAGGACCTGCAGGCCGACGTGGAGCCCGGGGTGCTGCGCAAGGAGTTGAACCGCCAGGCCGGCAGGCACGGCCTGTTTTTCCCGCCGGACCCGGGCGCGGATGCCACCATCGGCGGCATGATCGCCAACAACGCCTCCGGCGTGCAGACCGTGAAGTACGGCGCCACCAAGGACTACGTGATGCGCCTGACGGTGGTCCTGCCCCAGGGCCGGGTCATCCACACCGGCTGCAAGGCGCCCAAGTCCTCCGCCGGCTTCGACCTGACCCGGCTCTTCGTCGGCTCCGAGGGAACGCTCGGCATCGTCACCGCGGCCACTCTGAAGCTGACCGGCATCCCCAGCCACTACCTCGCCGCCACCATCCGCTTCCCCGACCTGGAGAAGGCCTCCGAGGCGGTGGCCCTTATGATCGGCTCGGGTCTTGGGCCCGCCGCCCTGGAGCTGCTGCCGCCCGGTTTGATCCGGCTGATGAACCGCGAGAAAGGCCTCGGGCTTCCCGAGGTGCCGTCGCTTTTCTGCGAATTCCACGCCGTCAGCGAAGCCGCCCTGAAAGAGACCGCCCATCTCGCCCGGGAGCTGTGCGAGGAGTGCGGGGCGGTGGGCTTCGACCACGCCACCGAGGAAGGCCCCCGCAAAGAGCTCTGGCGCGCCCGCCACGAGGCCTGGGAGACCATCCACCGCGCCCATCCCAAAAAGGAAACCCTGATCGTCGACGCCGCCGTGCCCATCTCGCGCTACCCGGAGATGGTGGTGTTTTCACAAAAGGCGGTCGATGAGCAGCAGTCCATCGGGTATGTCTTCGGCCACGCCGGCGACGGCAACCTGCACGTGGTGATGGCGGGCGACCCGGCGGACAGGGACGAGTGGGGCCGCCTCGAGGCCATCAACAAGGCCATCGTCGAAAAGGCCATCCAGGTGGGCGGCACCTGCACGGGGGAACACGGGGTCGGCATCGGCAAGCGCAAGTTCATGCAGCTCGAGCACGGCGAGAGCTATCAGCTCATGAAGCAGATCAAGGACGTCATCGACCCCAAGGGGCTGATGAATCCGGGCAAGATTTTCTGACGGCGTTGCAGGAACCCCAACCTCGGCGTTGCGCTGCGACTCGCGCTCGTTGCGGCGCACGAAGAGTGCGCCTCACTCGGCGAGTTCTTGCGCGCCTGGATCTTGGGCTTCCGGCAAGGCCGTCAACTATCCCGGAAGCGAAAAGGAGAGCATGATAGAATGAACGTTGCATTCATCGGCATGGGAACCATGGGCGCAGCGATGGCCCTGAACATCCTGAAAGCCGGGCATCAACTCACGGTCCTCAACCGCACCCGCGAACGGGAAGAGCCGTTGGCCCGGGCGGGGGCCCGCCGGGCGAGTTCCCCGAAGGAGGCCGCCAAGGGGGCGGACATCGTCGTCACCTGCGTCAGCGACACGCCCGACGTGGAAGCGGTGGTCCTCGGGGAAAACGGCATCATCCAGGGCGCGCGGGCCGGCGCCGTCGTGGTGGACATGTCCACCATCAGCCCCTCGGCCACTCGCCGGATCGGCGCGGCGCTGGCCGCGAAAGGCATCCACATGCTGGACGCTCCGGTTTCCGGCGGTTCCGAGGGCGCCCGGAAAGGCACGCTCACCATCATGGTCGGCGGCGATGCGGCCGACGTGGCCATCGCCATGCCGGTGCTCTCCGCCATGGGCAAAAGCATCACCCATGTCGGCCCCGGCGGCGCCGGACAGTTCACCAAGGCGATCAACCAGGTGATCATCTCCGGCGTTTACCTGGCGGTGGCCGAGGGCATGACGCTGGGGCTCAAGGCCGGGCTGGACATGGAGAAGGTGGTCCAGGCGCTTGCCGGCGGCGCGGCCGGGTCGTGGGTCCTGAATTTCCGCTCCGCGAACATGATCAAGAACGAGTACCCGCTCGGCTTCCGCGTGCGCCTGCACCGCAAGGATGTCGCCATCGCCATGGAAGCCGCCCGCGAACTGGGAGCCTTCCTGCCGGCCACGGCCCTGGTGGAGCAGATCGAAAACGGCCTCATCTCCCAGGGCTACGGCGACGAGGACATGTCGGCGATGGCGCGCCTGATCCGGAAGCACTCCGGGCTGGAGTAGACGGTTTTGAGGAAAAGCGTTTCACGACACCCTGCACCTTTCTTTCGAGAACAAGGAGACCACCGACGATGAAACTTGAAAACGCCTTCACCATGGACACCTCCAGCATCAAATACGGGCCGGGCGTCACCCGCGAAATCGGCTACGACATGGAGGAGCAGGGCTGCCGCCGCGTGGTGGTCGTCACCGACCGGAACCTGGGACGGAGCGACCCGGTGGCCCTCACCCTGGAAGCCCTGAAAGGCAGGAGCATCGACGCCGTGCTGTTCGACCAGGCGAGCGTCGAGCCCACCGACGTGTCCTTCAAGGAAGCCATCGCCTTCGCCGTGAAAGGTAAATTCGACGGTTACGTCGCCGTCGGCGGCGGATCGAGCATGGACACCTGCAAGGCCGCCAACTTGTACGCGACCCACCCCGCGGATTTCATGACCTACGTCAATCCGCCCGTCGGCAAGGGCACGCCGGTTCCGGGGCCGCTCAAGCCCATGATGGCCATACCCACCACCGCCGGCACCGGCAGCGAGACCACCGGCGTCACGATCTTCGACTATCTGGAAATGGGCGCCAAGACCGGCATCGCTCACCGGGCCCTGCGGCCCATCCGCGGCATCATCGACCCCGACAACACCCGCACCCTGCCGAAAATGGTGGCGGCCTGCACCGGCCTGGATCAGCTGACCCACGCGCTGGAAGCCCTGACGGCGCTGCCTTACCACCAGCGCCCGGCGCCGGACCGGCCGCAGCTGCGGCCGGCCTACCAGGGCGCCAACCCCATCAGCCACGTGTGGGCGTCGCAGGCCGTCGAGATGATTTCCAGGAGCCTTGTGCGGGTGGTGGAAAACCCCGCCGACGACAGGGCGCGCGGCGAGGTGCTGCTGGCCGCCACGTACGCGGGGATCGGGTTCGGCAACGGCGGGGTCCACTTGGCCCACGGCATGTCGTACCCGGTGTCCGGCATGGTTCGGGACTACGTACCCGCGGGCTATCCTCCAGGGCATCCGATTGTCCCCCACGGCATGGCGGTCTGCCTGAACGCGCCGGCGGTGTTTCGTTTCACGGCGCCGGCCAATCCGGCGATCCATCTCTATGCCGCGAAGCTCATGGGGTGCGATGTTTCCAAGGCGAAGCCGGAGGCGGCCGGCGAGATCCTGGCCGGCGCCATCGTCGACCTCATGCGCAAGGTCGGAATGCCCAACGGCTTGAAAGCCGTCGGCTTCGGGCCGCAGGACGTCGACAAACTGGTGGAAGGCACGCTGCCCCAGCACCGGGTGACCAAGCTCTCCCCGCGGCCGGCCGGGCCCGAGGAGCTGCGGCAGCTGTTCCTGGACTCGATGACGCTCTGGTAAAAAAAGCCGGAAGGGTCCAGAGGCCCAAGCGGTTGAGCGATCCCGACGGCCTTTCTCCCGCGTGCAACTTCGAACCACTGACCCTGTGGGCGTTTCTGCCCAGAGTTGGCTATGCCCGACGACCTGCCAGATGAAAAAATGGAATATCTCGAGCGCCAGCTGGAGATGTACCGGCTGATCTTCGAGAGCATCTATAACGGCGCCATGGTGACCGACGCCGACGGGGTGATCACCCACTTCAACAAACCCTACGGCCAGTTCCTCGGCCAAGACCCGGCGGCCCAGATCGGCCGCCACTGCACCGAGGCCGTCGAGAACTCGCGCATGCACATCGTGGCCCGGACCGGGAAGGCTGAAATCAACCACTCCCAGCTGATCAAGGGCCAGAAGATGGTGGTCCAACGGATCCCCATCAAGAAAGACGGCAAGGTCATCGCCGTGTTCGGCCAGGTGATGTTCAAGGATGTCAAGGACGTCGGCAAGCTGGCCCGCGATCTCTCGCTGCTGGAATCGAAGGTCAAGCTCTACGAAGAGGAGCTGCTCAGCCTGCGTTCCACGCGCTACACGTTCGACAGTATCATCGGCAACAGCGAGGTCATCCAGAACCTGAAACGCGAGGCGCTCAAGGCGGCCGGCAACCACTTCCCCGTGCTCATCACCGGCGAGAGCGGCACCGGCAAGGAGCTCTTCGCCCAGGCCATCCACCACGCGAGCGCGCGCCGCGTGCACCCCTTCGTGCGCATCAACTGCGCGGCCATCCCGCGCGACCTGCTCGAATCGGAGTTGTTCGGCTACGAAAAAGGCGCCTTCACCGGCGCCAAGATCGACGGCAAGCCCGGCAAATTCGAGCTGGCCGACGAGGGCACCATCTTCCTGGACGAGATCGGCGATTTGCCCATCGACATGCAGCCGAAGCTGCTGCGGGCCATCGAAGACAAGGAGTTCGAGCGCGTGGGCGGCAACAAGGTCGTGCGGTCGGACTTCCGCGTGATCGCCGCCACCAACCAGAGCCTGGAAACCATGCTGGCCGCAGGGCGTTTCCGCAAGGACCTCTTCTACCGGCTGAACGTCGTCTCCCTGCACATCCCCCCGCTGCGGGAGCGCCCGGCGGACATTGCCGCCATCACCCAGCACTTTCTGGCGCAGACGGCAAAGGAGGCGAACCTCCACAGCCTCTCCATCGACAAGGAGGCCGAAAGCGCCCTGCGCCGCTGCGAGTGGCCCGGCAACGCCCGCGAGTTGATGAATGTTCTCGAGCGCAGCGTGCACGGCCTCGAGGGCGACGCCATCCGTTTGACGGATCTGCCGTTTTATGTGCAGCGCGGCCGGCAGGCGCCGGGCAGGCGCCGGCAGACCTCGCTCAGGGAGACGCAGTCCCGCACCGAGCGCGAGGTCATCTGGGCGGCGCTCAAGGAGAACGGCTTCCACAAGGCGCGCACCGCCCAACTCCTGGGCATCCACCGCACCCTGCTTTACAAGAAAATGAAGAAGTACAACCTCCCCCTGCGCCCTTCGCAATGACCGAGCGGCAGCGGCCACGATTGAGGCCGGCAAGAAAAACCCAAATGGGGTTGGCACGGCACGCAGCGGCCATCCTCCCGCAATGCGGTTTCACGAACAGGCCACCTCCCCAAGTCCCACCGCACCCGTCTCACGTCCGCAGAAAAATGGATGCCAATGTCTCCCATCCGAGCTGCGGCAGGTGGCCGAAAATGTCGTGGCCGAGATGGCCGCCGTCGGCCGCAAGCGGCCCCGCTTTCTCTTCGATGAGACGGTGGAGCCGATCCACCTCCGCTTCTATAAATTCCGACGCCTGATCGCCGATCATGAGCGCACTCAGATCCTGCCGCAGGTTCAAGGTGTGCGCCCGCAGCACCCAGCCGTCGGTGTAGGGGTCGACGCCGGCCCGGCATCCGCTTTCCCTGAGCCGCGGGTTTATTTCGGTCACGACGCCTTCGACCGGCGACAGAAACCGGGCGCGGTGCGCACCGCGGCCGACGCCGATGGCCGCGGACTCCCGGCGGAGCGGCTTGCCCATCAGCGGCGCTTCGACCCGGTCGAAGGGCGCCAGCACCTTCAACGCAAAATCATCGAAGCCCACCCGGACCGTCGAGCCCTCCTCGACGTCCACCCAGCAGTGGCCGCGGTGCAGGTAAAAACCCTGGGGCAGCCGGACGCCGCCGATGTGGAGGGCATCGACCGGGTGCACGGCGGCAAACACCGTGTACCGGTCGTTGAAATACTGGTCGAAATCGCAGCGGCCGCAGAGGTAGTCCTGGGTGCAGGCACGGAAGGCGATGCGGCCTTTCAGGTGGTGCAGGCAAGGCCGCTTCCAGAGCGGCAGGAGTTTGAGCCGCTCCTGCCAGGACACGATGGCGCCGCGGCGGCCGGGCGACGGCTCCCCCTGCAGCCGCCGGGTCCGGTTCTCGCCGGCGATCCGACGCAGGACGCGGTCGAACCGGCATTCCGCACACTCGTAGGCGAGAGGACAGGTCTTGTGTTTCACGACCCCGGCCTGCATCCAAATGCACGGCGCTCGGCCGCGCTCGACGGTGGCTGGTGATTGAAGGTTCATGGCACTCACTCCCTTCATGTCCGCAGGAACGTCTTCGTCAGCCGTTCCCAGCCCAGGCCGGGCAGATGGCCGTAAATGTCTTCGGCAAACGTCCCGCCGTCGGCGGCCAGCGGGCCGGCCACCGCTTCGATCATGTGCTCGAGCTGATCCACCTCGGTCTTCATCCACTCCATGGTCTGCCGGTCGGTCATCAGGGGCTTCACGGCGTCCTTGACATCCGGCGTGCGGACCAGGAAGAGCCAGCCTGCGCCGTAGGGTTCGCGGTTCGCCGCGGCCGGGGCCTCGCGCACCTTCGGGTTGACTTCCACGATCACGCCCCCCAGCGGCGCGAGCACATCCGCCGTTTGTCCGCGCCGCCGGAGGCCCCAGGACGGCTTCCCGGGGTTGAGCTCCTTGCCCATCAGCGGCAGTTCATAGCCGTCCGCGATGCCGAGGAGCTTCAGGGCGAAATCGTCCATCCCCACCCGGATCGCGCCGCCGCTTTCCACCCGCGCCCAGGTGTGGCCGCCGTGGAAATAGTGGTCCATCGCGACATCGAAGCCGCGGATGCGCTGCACGTCGGCCGGCGCGCCGGCGGTTTTCGCAGCCCAGACATCCTCGAAAAATTGATCGAAATCGCAGCCGGCGCACTCATAGTTGTAGGCGCAGGCCCGTTTTGCAATGCGCCCGGTCAGCGAGTGCCGGCACTGCCGGTCCATTTCCGATCGCAGGCGCATCAGAGACTGCCAGCCGGCCTGCTTTCCGGTCTTCACCTTTTCAGCCATGGCATGATCGTAGGTGCAGGTGGCGCAGTCGAAAAAGTGGGTGCAGTTCTTGAATTTCGTTGCGCCGGCCTGCATCCACACGCAGGGTCGAGCCGGCTTGGCTTTCTGGTCGGGTTTCACCAGCCAGGCTTGGCCGCCCAGGACGGTTCTGATGGCGCCGCGTACCGGCTCATCGCCCGACCCCCGCTGGTAGGTGGAGCCATAGCCGATGCGGTCTCTCCGATGGTCCTTGTCTTTGGTTGCCATGGCGTTTCTCCTTTGTGGGTGGTTGAAAGTGCCTGCTCCGTTTTTACCGGATAGGTGGAGCAAGCACCGTACCATGGGCGGGAATTCGTGGCACTACCGCACAACCTGTTGATATAAAATATGATTGCGCCGAAAGCCGTGCGGGAAAGCGCGGGCGTGCCGGTATTTCGTGTCGTGCTTTTCAACATCTGATCGATCTGATCAACCCGAAACCTGCGACTGGGTATACAAGTTCCGAGTAATTTCATGGCGTTTAGCACTATGTCGATTTTTACGGCATCGGTATCGCGATTCTCTTCACAGTCACGGCCACCGCCTCCACATCTCCGCGCCGGGAATAGTATCTCATAGCTAAAGCCGACGCAGTCGGCTTTAGAGAAAGATTGATCTTGTGAATGATTCCTGGTATGGCTTGCCTTGACCAAACCTCCGACCTACGGCCGGAATCCCGATGAGAACAATCGTCGGGACTCCCAACGCCGCATCATCCAACCATGAGGGGTCCGCTTAGGGAAAGGAGCCGCCGTATGAAATTCGACAGCCTGGAAGCGATTGTGGATTTTGCGATAGAAAAGGAAAAGGAGGCCGTGGCATTTTACTCCGGCCTGGCCAAAGAGGAAGCCTTTTCAGGCACCAAGGAGATGTTCACGGACTTCGCCAGGGAGGAGGCCAAGCACGAAAAGCTGCTGCTGGAATTCAAATCCAAAGGGTTCACGCAAGCCATGAAAAACTACAAGCTGAAATGGATCAAGGACATCAAGCGCAGCGACTACGTGGTGGAGTTGGAGTACCGCAAAGGCATGGCCTACAACGAGATCCTCATGCTGGCCATGAAGCGCGAGGAAAAAGCCCTCAAGCTCTACAACGACTTCCTGAAGCAGACGGACACCCCCGAAAGCCAGAAGGTGTTCAAGATGCTCTGCCAGGAGGAGGCCAAGCACAAGCTGGCCCTTGAAACCATGTACGACGACTACATGGCGAAGATGGGCGATTGAAACGACGACTACATGGCGAAGATGGGCGATTGAAAGCCTCTTGCCACCTCATTGCCGACAGGGCGGCCCAGCGCACCGCAACTTGCTTTCATCGAAATCCCCCTTTGCCTCCTTCGTCAAAGGGGGATTTCGTTTGGCCTAAAACAGCGCAAAACACCTCGAACGGGCTTTGGCACGCTCCACAAGTCGGATCCCCGGCTTCCCGATAGCCCCTCACCCACCCATCCGCGCTATTTCTTTGTATCGGAAGCAACTCACCAGGTGATCGTTCACCATGCCCACGGCCTGCATGAACGCGTAGCAGATGGTGGGGCCGACGAAAGAGCACCCGCGGCGGGTCAGGTCTTTGCTCAGGGCGCGCGATGCGCCGGTCTCGGCGGGAATCTCCGCAAGCGCCCTCCAGCGGTTCTGCTTCGGCCGGCCGTCGACAAAGCGCCAGAGATAGGCGTCGAAGCTGCCGAACTCTCTTTGGATCCCCAGAAAAGCGCGGGCGTTGCGGGCGGCGGCTGAAATTTTGAGGCGGTTGCGGACGATGCCGGCGTCGGCCAGCAGCGCGGCGATCCTGCGTTCGCCGAAAGCGGCCACTTTGCTGGGGTCGAACCCATCGAAGGCCCTCCGGTAATTGTTGCGCTTTTTCAGTATGGTGATCCAGCTCAGGCCTGCCTGCGCGCCCTCGAGCACCAGGAACTCGAACAGGCGGCGGTCGTCGTGCAGCGGCACCCCCCATTCGCGGTCGTGATAGCGGACATACAGCGGGTCGTCTCCGGCCCAGGCGCAGCGGGTTCGGGTCATTCAGCCCTCCTTGCAGGGAACGGCCCTCAGGACCGCAGATAAAACCCGAGGGCCTTGTCGATGGTTTCGGTGGGGGCGAATTCGGTGCCGACATGGGGGGGGCTGACGTTGCGGACAACGACCTTCTTCTGCACCGGGCTGCGCTGGGCGTCGTCGAGGTTGAACGACACCTTCAGCATGTCGCCGGGCGCGAAGGCCTCGCTGGCGGCAATCAGGAGCTTCATGCCGCTGGTGGACAGATCCTTCACCCTCAAAGACCCTTTGCCCTTGGGCTGGCCGTGGACGTAGTGCACGTAGGAGCCGGGCAAATCGGTCTCCTTTCGGTAGCGGCGCCGCTTCTCGATGGTGGAGACGGTGACGTGGCCGCACGGGCACTTCAATTTGAAACGCAGCGGCTGGCTGCGCTCCTCGAAGGCGGACACATCCATGGTTTTGGTGCGCTGGCAGTTCGGGCAGCGGAAAACCGCGGTGTTGCTGCTGGTGATGTAAACGGTCTCGGTCATGGCAGTCTCTCGATCGGCGTCCGGTATCCAGGGCGCGTTCGCCGCGGTTTTTTTCATTTTATCATGAAGTTCGAAGAGTTGAAAGCGAATAAACCCACGCCGCCGCCTGCGGAGGCGTGGGTTTATTGATCGGTTTGATAAACGCGGGGGTGCGCGCCCTCCGATCGGCAGGGCCGGCCGTACTCTGCACGCCATCCCGAAAGGCCTTTACGCGTTGACTTCGCGAATGAGGCGCTTACTATTAACCCATCCGCGCGGTTCCGGCAGGAATACCCCTCCGCCCATATCAAGACCCCCGAGATAAACTCAGCTGCCGGCCGGAGACAGCCTATGAGCGACATGAAACCCGACATCAGAGAAGGCGACCTTGCGGAGACCCGCGACGAGGTCACCGAACCCCCTCTCTACCGGGTGCTGATTCACAATGACGACTTCACCACCAAGGACTTCGTGGTGAGCCTGCTGGTGGTGGTCTTCAACAAGTCCGTGGAGGATGCCACCCGGATCATGTGGCAGGCCCATCGCAATGGGACCGGGCTTTGCGGGGTTTACCCGCTCGAAGTCGCCGAAACCAAGGTGAAGGTCGTTACGGAGGCCGCGCGTGAAAACGGCTTCCCGCTGAAATTGACGATTGAACCGGAGTGACCCGACGAAAGGCAGCCGCCCGATGCCCCATTTGAATCCCAACGACATCCTGACCCGCATCACCCGCTACAACCTGATCCGCGACCGGCGTCTGGTCTACATCGATGTGCACGAGGCCCTGCAGGGGAAACTCGCCGCCCGGTTCGTGGCCGTGCCGAACCTCATCAACATCATCGCCAAACCGGAATATCAGGGCGTCGGCGAATCCGAGGCCGAGGCGCTGGAAACCTGTCTCGCCAAAATCCAGGATGTGCGGATCGAAGACCTTTTCCCGCGCAAGACCGGTGAAGAGGTGCCGGCGGATCCGTGAGGGGTTGAACACAAACCGGGAAGGGGCCGTCATTCCACCCGGCCCGTCACTCGGCTGATGCGCGGTCGATACTCGGCCTTTGCCGCCAGGCGCCGGGCGATGATCCGCATGAGGAGCAGGCCAGCCGCCAGCGCGCCGAAACCGAGCAGCGCCGAGGGCAGAGGGGAGCCGACCCCGGCGGAACGCGAGATCCACTCTCCGGCCGCAGCGCCGATGAGGAGCAGCAGAACGGGGAACATGTAGACAAGAAAGGTGGCTTTCAAAAAAGGGGAGGTCCCCAGGGTGATGACCACGCGATCGCCGACACGGGCCCCGATGGGGTTGAGGACGGCGACTTCCATCTCCTTGCCGCCGCCCATGGTGTGGCATGCGCCTTTGGAGGAGCAGCTTTCGCAGGCTTCGCTGCGGACGGTCTTGACCCACGCGCCGGCAGCGTCGATGCGAACCACCACTCCCTGCTCCGTCGCCACGTTTAAACCCCTTTGCCGCGGTAATCGGCTGAAACCGCTGCGCACCGGCCCGTGGACGAACTCATCGGCAGCGCGGGGGATGGCGCGCGGCGCCTTCCGGTGCGGGACGAAATTCCCTTTTCACCCCGCCGGCAAGGGGCGGGCAAGCGCAACGCCGGGTCCGGCCGCCGCCGCTCGTCAGGAAATCGCGTCAAACTTGCACTTCTCGAAGCAGGTCATGCACTTGACGCACTTGGCCGTGTCGATCCGGGCGACCTCTTTTTTCTTCCAGGCGATCGCCTCGGCGGGGCAGGCGCGAAAACACATGCCGCACTTGGTGCAGATCTCCGGGTCGATTTCAAACTTGAGCAGCGACACGCAGCGCTTGGCCGGGCAACGCTTTTCGTTGATGTGCGCCTCGTACTCGTCCCGGAAATAGCGCAGGGTGGAGAGCACCGGGTTGGGGCCGGTCTGCCCCAGTCCGCACAGCGAAGCCTCCTTGATGATGGCGGAAAGCTCCTCGAGGATGGCGATGTCGCCGGGCTCCCCGCGGCCCTCGCAGATTTTTTCCAGGATCTGCAGCAGACGCCGCGTGCCCTCGCGGCAGGGGGTGCATTTGCCGCAGGACTCGTCCTGCACGAAATCCATGAAAAACCGCGCCATGTCCACCATGCAGGTTTCGTGGTCCATGACGATGGCGCCGCCGGAGCCCATGATCGCGCCCACCTTGGCGATTTCCTCGTAGTCCACGGGGATATCGAGATGCTGCTCGGGCACGCAGCCGCCCGAGGGCCCGCCCAACTGGACGGCTTTGAACCGTTTCTTGTTGGGGATGCCGCCGCCGATCTCGAAGATGATTTTCCGCAGCGGGGTGCCCATCGGCACTTCGACCAGCCCGATGTTGTTGACGTCTCCGGAGAGGGCGAAGACCTTGGTTCCCTTGCTGCCTTCGGTCCCGACGCCGGCATACCACTGGCCGCCGTTGGTGATGATCTGCGGGATGCTGGCAAGGGTCTCGACGTTGTTCAAAATGGTCGGTTTCTCCCACAGCCCCTTGAGGGCCGGAAACGGCGGGCGCGGGCGCGGCATGCCGCGTTTGCCTTCGATCGAACGCATAAGGGCCGTCTCCTCGCCGCAGACAAAGGCGCCGGCGCCCTGGTAGATGTCGATGTCGAAATCGAAACCCGTCCCGAGGATGTCCTTGCCGAGCAGCCCGTAGTCGCGGGCCTGCTGGATGGCGATCCCCAGGCGCCGAATGGCCAGGGGGTACTCCGTGCGAGCGTAGATGTACCCCTGGCGGGCATCGATGGCCTTGGCGGCGATGATCATCCCCTCGAGCACGGCGTGGGGGTCCGCCTCGAGCACGCTGCGGTCCATGAAGGCGCCGGGGTCGCCCTCGTCGGCGTTGCACAGCACGTATTTGATGTCACCCGGGCTCTTGCGGGCAAACTCCCATTTCAGACCGGTGGGGAACCCCGCGCCCCCGCGGCCGCGCAGCCCCGAGGTCTTGACCTCTTCGACGATTTGCTCGGGGGTCATGTCCCGCAGGGCCTTGGCGGCGCCGAAATACCCGTCGCGGGCGATGTACTCGTCGATCACCTCGGGGTCGATCACGCCCTTGTTCCGCATCACCCAGAACATCTGGTTCGCGAAAAAAGGGATCTGGTCCATTTTCGGTACGGCTTTCTTCGAGGACGGCTCCACGTAAAAAAGCTTTTCGACCGGGCGGCCCTTGAGAAAATGTTCTTCCACCAGGTGAGGCACGATCTCCGGGGTGAGTTTCTGGTAAAAGATCCCCTCGGGCTGGACGAGCATCACCGGGCCGACGGCACAAAAACCGTTGCAGCCGGTTTCGACGATCTTGATTTCCCCGGCGAGGTTCTTGAGCTCCAGCTCCTTGCGCAGGGCGTCGCGAAACTTCAGGCTGTTGTTGGCGTGGCAACCGGTGCCGCTGCACAGCATCAAATGGGTTCTGACGTTATCCATCAATCACTCCTGTAACCTCCCCCGTCGACAGAATCGCCTCGGGAGGGCTGCCCAGCCGCATGCAGGCAGGGAGCGGGCGGCGTGCCGGTATCGGCCCTAAGTCGAAAAATGGGGCCGCTCCGCCGAAACATCCGGGGCATCACCAGGACCCGTCCAGCCCGCGCAGGCCGTTCATGTAAAGGCGCCCGCTGGCGACAAAAAGCGAATACCGGGTCAACAGGACGGGCATGTTGTAGGAGCGGGCCAGGTCGAGCACGGGCTCGTCCGGCCGCTTGCCGCGCACGAAGACCACCAGCGCCACCCCGGCCACCTTGGCCGTGCGCAGGACCTGTTCGGTGGTCAGCCCGGTCAGCAGGACGGCGCCCCGGGCGACCGCCGAGAGCACATCGGCCATCAGGTCGGCCCCACCTCCCGCCACCACGCTGTTGTCCAGCTGGTCCTGCCCGACCAGCACTTCGGCTTTCAAAACATCGCGAATCTCGGATATCTTCATGAGACTGAACCCCGGGTAGTTGGCTACTCGTACTTGTCGAGGATCTGGACGACCTTGTCCGCCTTCACATCGCCGAAGGTGTCCGTGTTGACCACCATGACGGGCGCCAGCCCGCACGCCCCGAGGCACCGCACCGGCTCCAGCGAGTAGCGGCGGTCGGCGGAGGTACTGCCCTGCTTCAGCTGAAAATGGTTTTCAATGCGGGAGATGACCTCCTTGATCCCTTTCACGTAGCAGGCGGTCCCCATGCACACCCTGACCAGGTTGCGGCCCTTCGGTTCGAGCGAGAAGAGGGCATAGAAGGATGCAACACCGAAGACTTCGCTGCGCGACAGGTTGAGGCCGGTGCTGATGTAGTCCATGAGTTCGACCGGGAGGTAGCCCACGACGTCCTGGCATTCCCGCAGCACGCCGATGACCGATCCCGGAACGCCCTTGTAGCGGGCAATGACGCCGTCGATCCGGCCCCACATTTCTTGAGTGATATCGGGATGGTTCGGGCGAAAATCGGTTGTCATGCAAGCGCTCTCCTCATGATTCAAGGCGTTCTTCAGCAAGTGAACCTCATTTAAGCCCGGATCTATTTCATACCCGCAAATAAAAGTCAATGACGGCCTGGAGTTGCCCGCGGCGGCGCTTGACGGGTATGCACTCATCGTCTACTATGGCCGCCCTTGAGGTTTTAAAAAAAGCCGGTGAAGGATTTCGCCGGAAACCCGGAAGGTCCCCCGCATGGATTCCTTCAAGAACAGGGCAGCCGAAACCGTCGAATTTTTGCGGCGCCGCATTCGCCTATCGCCCCGGACCGGTCTGCTGACCGGGACCGGCCTCGGGGAGGCCTCGGAGGCGCTGCAGGTTTCGACGGCGTTCGAATACAAGGACATTCCCCATTTCCCCGCATCGACGGTGCCGGGCCACGCCGGCCGGCTGCTCTTCGGCCACGTCGCGGGCCGGCCCGTGATGGTCATGCAGGGCCGGTTTCACCTCTACGAGGGCTACTCGCCTGGGGAGGTCGTCTTCCCCATCCGGGTGATGCGGGAACTCGGGGCCCGCCGTGTCCTGGTGACCAACGCGGCGGGGGGCCTCCACCCGGCGCATGCGCCCGGAGACCTGATGCTGATCACCGACCACATCAACCTGACCGGGGAAAATCCCCTGGTCGGCGGCAACGAGGAGGACTGGGGGCCGCGCTTCCCGGACATGACCTGCGCCTACGACCGCGGGCTGATCGGGCTGGCGAAGGACGCGGCCAGGGCCGCCGGCATCCCGCTCCGCACGGGTGTCTATGCCGGTCTCAAGGGGCCTTCGCTGGAAACCCCGGCCGAAACCCGCTTGCTGAAAACCATCGGCGCGGAGGCGGTGGGCTTCTCCACCGTTCAGGAGGTGATCGCGGCCGTCCACGGCGGCCTGAAGGTGCTCGGCATCTCCGTCATCACCAACGTGAACGACCCCGACCGCCCCGTTCCGGCCACGGTCGATGAGATCATCGCCGTCGCGCGGCGGGCGGCGCCGGACCTCGCCCGGCTCCTGACGGGGGTCATGAGGCAGATCGATGACGGCGACTCCGGTTGATATTCTCGTCACCAACGGCCTCGTCCTGACCATGGACGGTGAGCAGCGCGCCATCCCGGGCGGCGCCGTGGCGATCCGCGGGGACCGGATCACCGCGGTCGGAAAAGCCGGGGACCTCGGCGGCGGCCCGGCCGGCCGGGTGATCGATGCCCGCGGCGGGATCATCCTGCCGGGGCTCGTCAACACCCACACCCACGCCGCCATGACCCTGTTCCGCGGGCTGGCCGACGACCTGCCCCTCATGACCTGGCTGAACGACCACATCTTCCCGGCCGAGGCCGCCTTGGACCACCGCAAGGTGTATTGCGGCGCGCTCCTGGCCTGCGCCGAGATGATCCTGTCCGGCACCACGACTTTCTGCGACATGTACCTGTTCGAGGACGCGGTCGCCCGCGCCGCGCAAACGGCCGGCATGCGGGCCGTGGTCGGCGAGGTGCTCTTCGACTTCCCCTCGCCCGGCTACGGCCCCGTCGAACAGGGCTTCGCCGCCACCCAGGCGCTCATCGACACCTTTCGGGCCGACCCCCGCATCACCATTGCCGTGGAGCCGCACTCGCCCTATCTCTGCGCGCCGGAGCTTCTCACCCGCGCGTTCGACCTCGCCGGCCGCAACGGCCTGCCGCTGGTCATCCACCTCTCCGAAACCGCCGGCGAGGTCAAGACCGTCCTCGACCGCTACGGCCGGACCCCGGTCGGGCATCTGGACGCCCTGGGCCTGCTCGCGCCGAATGTGCTCGCCTGCCACTGCGTGGCGCTGAACGAGGAGGACATCGCGCGGCTGCAGCGCCACGGGGTCAAAGTGTCCCACAACGCGGAGAGCAACATGAAGCTCGCCTCCGGCATAGCGCCGGTGCCGCGGCTGCTCGAGGCCGGTGTCTGCGTGGGGCTTGGAACGGACGGAGCCGCCAGCAACAACAACCTCGATCTCTTCCTCGAGATGGACACCGTGGCCAAGCTCCACAAGGTGCAAAGCCTCGACCCCACGGTGCTCGACGCCGCCACCGTCCTGCGCATGGCCACCATCGACGGCGCCCGGGCGCTTGGATTGGACGACCGCATCGGGTCCCTCGAGCCGGGCAAACAGGCGGATGTCATCGTTCTGGACACCCACCGGCCGCACCTGGTGCCCATGTTCCACCCCGTCTCCCAGCTGGTGTACGCGGCCCGGGGCAGCGACGTCGCCGCCGTCGTCATCGACGGCCGCGTCGTCATGGAAGACGGCCGCATCCGATCCTTCGACGTGGAGCAGGCGATGGACGACGTCACGAGGATCGCAGAGGCCATAGTCCGTCAACCGGTCGGCCCGTCTGCCGGTCGGCCCGAAAAGCGGTGACGGAAGCCCCGGCGACGGGCCGACCGACAGCAGGTGCCACCATGCCGTTCGACACCCTCATCCACAACGCCACGCTCCTCACCTGCAACGACGCCTTCGACATTCGGCCCGGCGGGTGGGTGGGGGTCTCCGGCGGGAAAATCCAGGCCCTGGGCACGGGACCCGCATCCAAGCGGGCCGAAGCGCGTGAACGCATCGATGCCCGCGGGGGAATCGTCATGCCGGGGCTGGTCAACACGCACACGCACCTGCCCATGACCCTTTTCCGGGGGCTCGCGGACGACCTGCCGCTGCCGGCCTGGCTGAACGACCACATCTTCCCGGCCGAGCGCACGGTGATCCGGCCGGAAACCGTGCGCTGGGGCACGCTGCTCGCCTGCGCCGAGATGGCGCTTTCGGGCACCACCACGTGCTGCGACGGCTATTTTTTCGCGGAGTCCGTGGCCGAGGCCGTGCACGATTTCGGCCTGCGCGCCGTCATCGGACAGGGCGTCATCGACCATCCGGCACCGGGAGTGCCCGACCCCGCCCGCAACCTGTCCGTGGCGCACCGGTTCTGCAGCCGGTGGCTCGGCCGCTCGGAGCGCATCCGCCCCTCGGTCTTCTGCCATGCCCCCTACACCTGCTCGGCGAAAACGCTCTCCGGCGCCAAGCGGATCTGCGAGGCGTCCGGCCTGCTTTTCCAGGTGCACGCCGCCGAAACCCGCTGGGAGAGCGAACACGTGCGCGCAGTGCACGGCGCGTCGCCCGTCGGTCTTCTGGCGCGCGCCGGGGTCCTCGACGAGCGCGCCCTTCTGGCCCACTGCGTCTGGGTCGACGCCGCCGACATCGCCCTCCTCGCCGGACACGGGGCGAGGGTCTCCCACAACCCCGAGAGCAACATGAAGCTGGCCTCCGGCACGGCGCCGGTGGCAAGGATGTTGGAGGCCGGCATCACGGTCGGCATCGGCACCGACGGCTGCGCCAGCAACAACGACTTGGACCTTTTCCAGGCCATGGACATGACCGCCAAGCTGCACAAGGTCGTGAACCTCGACCCCACGGTGCTTTCGGCCGAAACCGTCATCCGCATGGCCACGATCGACGGCGCCCGGGCCCTGGGGCTCGACGGCGAGATCGGGTCCATCGAGGTCGGCAAGCAGGCCGACCTCATCGTCATCAACACCCGCGCGCCGCACCTGACGCCGATCCATCATCCGGCATCCGCCGTCGTCTACGCCGCCAAAGGCTCGGACGTGCAAACCGTGATGGTGGCCGGGAGCGTCCTGGTCAGGGACCGCCGGGTGACGACCATCGCCCTGGAGGAGGTCATGGCGCACGTCTGCCTTGCGAGCCGGGCCTTGAAAAACCGCGCATGAAACCGGGGGGCGGCGTCGGCGCACACGACGATCTCGAGGGGAAACCGCGGGCGCACGCGCAGACCGGCGAGTTCGCCCGGGCCGTTTTCCTTGACCCGTCCGGCCGTGCTATCTTATAGTGGCTTCAAACCCCTACTTGCATCTTCGCGGGTGCCGTCGATGAAGCTGGCAGAGATTGTTCTGACACTGGACGCCTCCCTTCTCACCGGGAAGGCCAAGCTCGACACCGACATCGTTCGCTGCGGCGCCAGCGACCTCATGAGCGACATATTGGCGAGCCTGGCCGAAGGCAGCCTTCTGCTGACCGGGCTCACATCCCTTCAAACCGTTCGGACGGCCAGCATCGCCGGTGTCGGCGCGATTGCGTTTGTCCGCGGCAAGGTTCCGCCGGCCGAGGTCGTGCAGCTGGCCGATGCCCATGGGCTTCCGCTGATCTCGACTCCCTGTTCCATGTTCGTCGCCTGCGGACGGCTGCACGCCTGCCGGTTGACCGGGCTGAACGGCAACCGCTGAGCCGGGGGCGATGGCCCCACGGGCAGTCCTCACCTCGCGCGGGGGAAAGACGCCATGAGCGGCCTCCGGAAAAACTTTTTTATCAAGGCGCGCGACTTCATTCACGCCGGCGAGGCGTCGATCCGGATTCAGCACCTCCTCAAAACCATGCAGTTCGACCCGCACCTGGTCCGGCGCATCGCCGTCTGCAGCTATGAAGGCGAAATGAACGTAGTGATGCACGGCGGCGACGGCAGCCTCTGCATGGAGCTGGACCGCGACGTCTTATGGCTGGACATCAGCGACGAAGGCCCCGGCATCCCCGACATCGAACTCGCCATGCGGCCCGGGTATTCCACGGCCTCGGACGAACAGCGCGAAATGGGGTTCGGTGCGGGCATGGGCCTGCCGAACATGAAAAAAAACGCGGACGACCTGACCATCGAATCGTTACCGGGCAAGGGCACGCGGGTCCGAATGAGGTTCTTCCTGGCTGAAGGAGGATGAGCACCATGGCCGGCGTTCGACGTTCCACCGGCTTCGTCCGGTTCAAGGAGGAGCGGTGCACGGGCTGCGCCGCCTGTCTGCGCATCTGCCCGACCAAGGCGATCCGCATCCGGCACCAAAAATCGATCCGGATTGTGGACCAGTGCATCGGCTGCGGGGCCTGCATCCGCGCCTGTCCGGCCGGGGCCGTGAGCGCCGCAACCATCGGGCTCGACGGTATCCGCAGCGATCACGTGGCGATCGCGCTGGTGTCGCCCGTGCTCTACGCCCAGTTCCCCGGGGTCATGCCGGGAGGCGTCCTGCTGGGGCTTCACCGCCTGGGGTTTCATCACACGGTGGACATGTCCTTCTTTCTGGAGATGTTCCAATACGCGGCGGAGGAGTTCATCCGCCGCAACCGCCGATCGCCGGGGTCTCCCTGGCCCCTGATCTCCCCCATCTGCCCGGTCGTCGTGCGGCTGATCGCCTTCCAGTTCCCAAGCCTTCTTCCCCATGTCCTGCCGGTGCTGCGGCCGGTGGCCCTGATGGCCCGCGAAGTGAAAAAGCGGATCATCCCCGCCCACACGTCTCAGGGACGGCCGGTGGGTCTGTATTTCATCAATCCCTGCCCGACCAAGGCCGGAGCCCGTTCCGATCGGCGGGGGACCCCGCCCGAACCCCATGAGGCCGCCATCGGGATCAACGACCTGTTCTCCGAGCTGAAGCGGCAAGTGGATCAGGTTCTCGATTCCGACATGATTCCCTTTTCGGGCAGCGGCTTCGAGTTTGAAACCTGCTCCAGCGGGAATGCCGCCCTCGGGGCCATGTCCGGCGGCGAAATCGCCAACATGGACATCGAAAAAACCCTGTCCGTGCACGGACTGCAGGAAACGGTCGCCTACCTTCACAAAATCGAAATGGGGCTTCTAAAGGACTTCGAATACATCGAATTCCGGACGTGCCGCGAGGGCTGTCTCGGCGGGGTGCTGACGGCGGTCGACCCCTACATCGCCAAACGCAACGTCCAGAAAATGGTCGGCGTTTTCGGCCTGGGCAGGCGCCTGCCCCGCGACACCATCCTGCGGCTTTATGAAAAGGGACAATTCCAGCCGGATCAGGATCCCCGGATGCTGACCCGCCTTTTCGGGGCCAGCCGACCGGCGATGTCTCTGGAAGAGGCCCGGCGCGTGGAGGCGGTTCTGGAGGATATCGAGGGCCGGGACTGCGGGGCCTGCGGGTCGCCGGACTGCAGGACCTTTGCCGAAGACGTCGTCAGAGGACACGCCGCCCTGGCGGACTGCATCTGGCTGCACGCCCGCAAGCAGGAAGGAAAACCGACACGGTTCGACCGGCCGACGGATGACGGAAGGGGAGAGAAATCATGAACGTCAAGCAGATCATGGAACGGTTTGAATTGGAAGCGGCCGCGGGGAAAAACGGCCTGGCGCGCGAAGTCAAAGGCGGGTACTGCGGAGACCTGCTCAGCGATGTCATGGCCAACGCCCCCGTCGGCTGCGTCTGGCTCACCGTCCAGGGCCATCAGAACATCGTTGCGGTAGCCGTTTTGCGGGAAATGGCGGCGGTGATCCTCACGGGGGACCGCCCGCCGGACCCGGACACCTTGAAAAAAGCCGAACAGGAGAACATCCCGATCCTGAGGTGGCCCCGTTCGGCGTACGAACTGGCCGGCCGGATGTACGCGCTCGGGGTAGGAGCCCCGCCGCCGGGTTGAACCGGCCTGTCGGGAGAACGTTTGTTGCTGAGAGAATTCAAAGCCGACCTGCACGTCCACACCTGCCTGTCGCCCTGCGCGGATTGGGAAATGAGCCCCCGCAAGATCATCCGGGCCTGCCGGGCCGCCGGCCTGGGGCTCATCGCCGTCTGCGACCACAACTCCGCCGAAAATGCCGGGGCGGTCATGTCCGTGGGCCGGCGGCACGGCCTCGCCGTGCTGCCGGGCATGGAGATCTGCTCCCGCGAGGAAGTTCACGTGCTGGCCGTTTTCGGGGAACTTGAGCAAGCGCTGACCATGCAGGAGATGGTATATGCCCACCTGCCCGGCGAAAACCGGCCCGAAGTTTTCGGCCACCAGATCGTCGCCACGGAGGCGGATGATGTCCTCGCGCAAAACCCGCGCCTGCTCATCGGAGCGACCGCCCTTAGCCTCGCGGACATCGTTCGGGCCACGCACGCGCTGAAGGGCCTCAGCCTGGCCGCTCACGTGGATCGGCCGACCAACGGCCTTATCCAACAGCTCGGGTTCATCCCTCAGGACTTGAACCTCGACGGTGTCGAAGTGTCCCATCGGATCTCCCCGGCGGCGGCCCAAAGCGCCCTGCCGGCCATCGGCAACCTTCCCTGTCTCACGTTTTCCGACGCCCATGTCCTGAGCGACATCGGCCGGGCGCACACGGGGTTTCTGCTGGAGGCCGCCACCTTCGAAGAGCTGTGCCTGGCGTTGAAGGCGACCCGCGGCAGAAGGGTTCTGGCCTGAATGCGCGAGCTGTCGCTTCACATCCTGGATATCGTCGAAAACGGCATCAAGGCCGGCGCAGACTTTCTCGACATCCGCGTGCAGGAGTCCAGCACCGACGACCGTCTGATCTTCTCCGTGGAAGATAACGGCAGCGGCATGCCCGCGGAAAAAGCCAGAAACATCGACGACCCGTTCATCACCGGCCGAAAGACCCGCCGCGTCGGTTTGGGGCTTTCGCTGCTCGCTTCGGCGGCCGGCCGCTGCGACGGGGGCATCACGGTGGAAGGCCGGGCCGGGAAAGGAACCCGGGTCAGGGCGTCCTTCCGCCGCAGCCATATCGACCGCGCCCCATTGGGAGACATGGCGGCGACCCTGGCGGTGTTGATCGCCGGCTACCCCCATATTGACTTTCGCTACACTCACGGGGTAAATGAAAAGGAGTTCGTATTGGACACGCGGGATCTCAAATCGGAGTTGGAGGGGCTTTCCCTCAGCGATCCCGTGGTGGTCCACCACGTGACGGAATCGATCCGGCGTTCGTTGGAGGGGCTGGCCGAAACCCACCCCGAGCCGCCCATGGAGGGCCCTGATGGCCAAGCTGACCTTTGAAGATTTAAAGCAGATAAAGGAAAAAACCGGGGGTGCGATGGCGCTGCGCCTGGGGCGGCCTCGGGCGACGGTCACCGTGCACCTCGGGACCTGCGGCATCGCCGCCGGCGCGCGCGAGGTGATGAATGCCCTCATGGCGGAGATCGCGGACTCCAATCGCCACGACATCCGCGCCCTCGCCGCCGGCTGCATGGGCCAGTGCGCCAGCGAGCCGCATGTGACGGTCGAACGGGAAGGGTCCGGCCCGGTCACGTACCGGCAGATGAACCCGGACAAGATCCGGCAGGTTTACCAGCGGCACGTCGTCCAGGGCGAAGTCGTAAGCGATTTCGTTCTGAACAAGGCCTAGCGGCTTCACAGACAGCGGCGACGGGGTGCCCGGTGTCGGACCGACCGGAGGCTCACCCTGCCGTCCGTTGCCGGCTCCGTGAACCCGACCCGCTTTCACCTTTACCGCCCCCAGCCCCATGGGCCCTTTGACTCGGACGCTTGAACACCAGGGATAACAGACTCCGGCCCATCTGGGTAGACGAGCGCGACGGCGCCCTGAAGGTCATCGACCAGCGCCGGCTCCCCCATGAGCGGGTCGTCCTCGATCTCAGAAGCGTCGACGACGTGATCGCCGCCATCCGGGCGATGGTGGTTCGCGGGGCCCCGCTCATCGGGGTCGCGGGAGCCCACGGAATGGTGCTGGCCGCCCGGGCGGCCGCCGGCGGCGGTCAGGGGAGCGCCGGTCTGCAGCACGAGGCGGCGCGCCTGGCGGCCGCGCGCCCCACGGCCGTGAATTTAGCCTGGGCGGTGGGGCGCGTCCTGCGGGCGGCGCTCTCCGCCGCGGATCCCATAGAGAGGGTCGCCCAGGCGGCCGAAGCGGCCGAAGCCATTACCGCGGAGGAGGTCGAAAACTGCCGCAGGATCGGCGTCCACGGCCTGCCGATCATCGAGGCGCTGGCCGCGGTGAAAGGCGGGCGGACCGTGAACGTCCTGACCCACTGCAACGCCGGCTGGCTGGCCTGCGTGGAACACGGCACGGCGACGGCCCCCATCTACGCGGCCTGCGACCGCGGCATCGACCTGCACGTCTGGGTGGACGAAACCCGGCCCCTCAACCAAGGCGCACGCCTGACGGCCTGGGAGCTGGCCGAGCGCGGGGTCCGTCACACGGTCATCACCGACAACGCCGGCGGCCACCTCATGCAGCGCGGGCTGGTGGACCTCGTCATCGTCGGCAGCGACCGCACCACGGCCGCAGGGGATGTCGCCAACAAAATCGGCACGTACCTGAAAGCGCTGGCGGCGCGCGACAACCACCTGCCGTTTTACGTGGCGCTGCCCTCCAGCACGTTCGACTGGGAACTGAGCGACGGGGCGGCCGCCATCCCCATCGAGGAGCGCGACCCGGAGGAGGTGCGCTGGGTGCAGGGGTGGGACGGCCGGCGCCGGGCGCGCGTCCGGATCTGCCCGGAGAAAAGCCCGGCCGCCAACTTCGCCTTCGACGTTACCCCGGCGCGCCTGGTCACCGGCCTGATCACCGAGCGGGGCATATGCAACGCCACCGCCGAAGACATTCGCCGGCTGTTCCCGGACAAAGTGAAGTAGACGGTTGTTTAGGTATTGTGGTATTTAAGATATTTTGCCAAACACCCGAACAACCTAACACCTGAACACCAAAACACCCAGACACCTAAAGACCTAAATACCCAATACCATGCTGACCGACCTTGAAAAGAAAGTCATCGCCTCGATCCAGCAGGACCTGCCGATCACGGACCGGCCCTATCTGGACATCGCCCGCCGCATCGGGGTTCCCGAGGAGACCCTGCTGGCGGCCCTCCGCAGTCTTAGCGACCGCGGCATCATCCGCCGGTTCGGCGCCACCCTGCGCCACCAGAGGACCGGGTACAAGGCCAACGCCATGGGCGCCTGGAGGGTGGACGAAAGCCGCATCGAGGAGATCGGCCGGACCATGGCCTCTTTCCGGCAGGTGTCCCACTGCTACCGCCGCAACCCCACCTCCCGGTGGCCCTACAACCTGTACACGATGATCCACGCCGAGGACGAGGCGGCCTGCCGCGAGACGGCGCGCCGGATGGCGAAGGCCGCCGGCGTGGACGACTACGCCCTGCTCTTCAGCCGGGAGGAGCTGAAGAAAACCTCCATGGTCTACTTCGCCACCGACGATGAGGACTGACGACGGCTTCGTAAAGAGCCCAACTTCGGCGTTGTGCTGCGTTTCGTTGTCGCTGCGGCGTACCTGAGTACGCCTCGCAACACGAACCTTGCACGCCTTGAACTTGGGCTCTTTACGAAGCCGTCACCTAAATTCATTCAAAAACGAAGCTGCTGCAAACGCTGCTATTTGAGCAAAAGCCTATCCACTATCGACGCGCCGCATATTCTACTGGTCAACCCCTGGATCCACGACTTTGCGGCGTACGACTTCTGGGCCAAACCCCTGGGGCTGCTCGGCTTGGCGGCCATCCTGCGCGCGCACGGCTGCCGGGTGAGCTACCTCGACTGCCTCGACCGGTTCCATCCCCGGATGCCCCGGACCGCCGCCCGCGGCCGCCACGGGCGCGGCCCGTTCCGAAAATCGATCATCCCCACGCCGCCCCAGTTCCCCGACGTCCGCCGCCGATTCGCCCGCTACGGCATCGACCCGGACTGGTTCCGGGAGGATCTCGGGCGGCTCCCCGCCCCGGATCTCGTTTTGGTGACCTCGGGCATGACGTATTGGTACACCGGGGTCCGTGAAACCATCGCCCGGGTAAAACAGGTTTTCCCGCGGGCGCCGGTGGTGCTGGGGGGCGTCTACGCCACATTATGCCCGGATCACGCCCGGCGATGGTCCGGGGCCGACAAGGTGTTCACCGGTCCGGCCGAGCCGACCCTCATGGAGCTTTTGTACGCCCACACCGGTTGGACGGCGGCACGACGCTTCGCGCCGGACGACCTTGACACCTATCCATTCCCGGCCCTCGACCTCCAGCGCCGGATTCCCTATGCCCCGCTGCTGACCTCCCGCGGCTGCCCGTTCGCCTGCGCCTACTGCGCATCGCATCTGCTGGAGCCGCGCCGCCTGCACCGCAGCCCGGCGTCGGTCGTGGAAGAAATCGCCCACTGGCACCGCGGCGGGGGCGTGTCCGATTTCGTCCTCTACGACGATGCCTTCCTGGCGCATCCGCACGACCACGCGCTGCCCGTGCTGGAGGCCATCGTGCGGAGCGGGATGCCCCTGCGCTTTCACACCCCGAACGCCCTGCACCTCCGCGGCGTCACGGCGGAGACGGCGCGGCTGCTGCGCGCGGCCGGGTTCACCACCCTGCGGTTCGGGCTGGAGACCGCCGAATTCGAAAGCCGGGGAGCCCTGGACCACAAGGTGACGGCGCCGGAATTCGCACGGGCGACGCACGCGCTCAAGGACGCGGGATTTGCCGGCGGGCAGATCGGGGTCTACCT
The DNA here is from genome assembly GCA_025454075.1 of Desulfobacterales bacterium. The sequence goes on from JALOPD010000008.1 coordinate 31,682, forward strand.
GCTCGTGGGGCTGCCGGGTCAGGAAACGGCTGCGATCATTCGTTCCATCGGCGTCGTCAAGCGGGCCGGCCTTGCCCCGGTCCTGACGTATTACTCGCCGATCCCGGGCACTCGTTTGTGGGGTGAGGCGGTGGCGGCCTCGCGCTACGACCTCGCCTCCGACCCCCTCTACGCCAACAACGCCGTCCTGCCCTGCCGCAAGGAGCCGTTCGACTGGCAATGGATGTCGGAAATGAAAAAGCGCGCCAACGCCTGAGTGGCCCGCCCCGACGGCGCGGCAGTGTCGAACGACAGCCATCCGGTTAGAGATTGACAGCCGCCGCTGGGCTTTTCTATATAGAGGGTCGACCGCGCCGGCCGGCGGGCCGTGAAATCGGCCCGATGGACGAATCACGCAACCACCAGGAGACCTCATGCTGCATCTTACCGCCGTGGACCTCAAGCGCCGGAAAATCAAAGCCCTTTTCATCCCCGTCTGCGAGGACCGGCGGATTCACGTCGACCCGGGGGTCGCTGCCCTCGTGGAACGGGCGCTGGCCATCGAGGAGTTCAAGGGCAAAAAAGACCAGGAGATCACGTTGTACCAGCCGCCCGGGTGCGCGGCCGAACGGGTGGTTTTCAGGGGGCTCGGCAGGGCCGGGAGCTTGGACGCCGAGGCGCTGCGCCGGGCTGCGGGCCATAGCGTCAAACGGTGCATAAAGCTGGGGCTGCCGCGCATGTGGCTGGCCGCCCCGGATCCCGCCGCCGCCGGCATCGAAGAAACAGACATGTTGCGGGCGATGATGGAAGGCGCCTTTTTGGGCAACCACGTGTTCGACCGTTACAAGCAGGAGAAGGACTTCAAACCTCTGGCGCGCGTCGACCTCGTCGCCCCGGCGGCGTCGGCGGCGCGGCACCGCCGCCTCGCGGCCGAAGTCCGAACGGTGTGCAGCGGGACGCTCATGGCCCGCGAGTGGGTCAGCCTGCCCTCCAACGCCAAACCCCCCGCCGAGCTTGCCGCGCTCATCGCCCGCGAGGCCAAAACGCAGGGACTTGCCGTCGAAGTGCTGGCCGAGAAGGAGCTGCGCCGCAAGAACATGGGGGCGCTCCTGGCCGTGGCCGCCGGCAGCAGCAACCGCCCGGCCATGGTGATCCTCCGGCACAAGGGCGGCGACCGGCGCCCGCCGGTGGTCCTGGTCGGCAAAGGCGTCACCTTCGACTCGGGCGGCATCAACATCAAGACCGGCGACTCCCTGCCCGACATGAAGGGCGACATGGCCGGTGGGGCCGCGGTGGCCGCCGCCCTGATCGTGGCCGCCCGGCTGAAACTGAAGCGTCATCTGGTCGGGGTGATACCCCTGGTGGAGAACATGGTCTCCGGCACGTCCACCCGGCCGGGGGACATCGTCTCGACGTTCACCGGCAAGACCGTGGAAATCGGCAACACGGATGCGGAAGGAAGGCTGATCCTGATCGACGCCATGGCCTACGCCGCGTGGCGGTTCAAACCCGAGGTGATGATCGACGTCGCCACCTTGACGGGCGCCTGTGTGGTGGCGCTGGGCGAGAAAATCGCCGGCGTCTTCTCCGCGGACGAAGCCCTGCAGGCGGCCCTGGTCGCTGCGGGTCAACGCACCCACGAGCGCTGCTGGCCCCTGCCGCTGCCGGGGGACTACAAGGAGTTCCTGAAGAGCTCCTACGCCGACATCAACAACATGCCCAACACCCGCTACGGCGGCGCCATTTCCGCCGCCTTGTTTTTGTCGGAGTTCGTCGGCGACACCCGCTGGGCCCACATCGACATCGCCGGCCCGGGCTTTCACAAAAAGGAAGACGCCTACTGCGGCCCCGGCGGCACCGGCTTCGGGGTGCGGCTTCTGCTCGACTGGTTGATGTCCAGCCGCCGGTAGGCCATCGCTGGCTTCCCTCTTCGGGAAAATGATGGTAAGGAAAGTGGCCGACGGGTGCAATCCTGTCCCTTCGAAGCGCAGACCCCAAAAATCGAGCAAGGAAGCTATGGTCCCTCTACGGAAGATTAACGGCAACGGCCATCTCGCGTTCTTTCGCGGTTTCCTTCGGAACCCGGCCATGATCGGGTCCGTCATCCCCAGCTCCCGCTTTCTGGAACGGCGGGTAGTCGAAGCCGCCGGCATCGCCTACTCCCGCATGGTGGTGGAACTCGGACCCGGCACCGGCGGCACCACCCGGGCCATCCTGGAAGCTCTGCCGCAGCGGTCGAACCTGCTCGCGATCGAACTCAACCCCGATTTCGCGAACTATCTGAAGACCTATCCGGACCCCCGGCTGAACGTTTGTCTCGGAAGCGCGGAGCATATTCGCACGACCCTGGAGGCCTTCGGCCATGCCCGGCCGGACGCGGTCGTGTCCGGCATTCCCTTTTCAACCATGCCGGCGGACGCCGGGCGCCGGATCGTTCACGAAATCTGGAACTGCCTGACCCCCGGCGGGAGATTCGTCGCTTACCAGCTGATGAACCGGGTGGCCCTCCTGGATCCCTTTCTGCTGGGGAATCCGCACGTCCAGATCGAGTTCCTCAATGTGCCCCCCTTGCGGGTCTACTCGTGGCAGAAACCCGCCTGACCCCTTTTCCCCGATCCCTTTTCGATGATGGTTTCTAAAACGCCTTTCCCCTCACCGCCGTAGCCGGGGGTTGCCCTTCCGGTGCTACTCACGCTTCTGGTGCCGGCCGTGGTTTCGATGAGCGCAGTGGCCATCCCGGTGTTCATGCCGGTGGCGGCCGGCGAGCTCGATGTTCCTGCCAGCCATGTCGGCATCTTCGTGTCCTTGATTTATCCGGGCGCGACGGTGTTCGTACCCGTCAGCGGGTTCTTTATCGACCGGTTGGGGCCGATATGCGTGAGCCAGATCTGCCTGGTGCTGTGTGCGTTGGGGTTGGTGGTTGAAACCACCGGCAGCTATCCGCTCGGCTTAGTGGTCGTTGCCCTCGCGACCTTGGTTTGCGGGGTGGTTTGGTTGTTTTCTCGAACGTCGCGTTGAAAAACCCTACTCGGCCCCGCGGCGAGCGAGACGGCTTAAGCGCACCCGGATGGTGTTCGCGTGGGCGCCCAGGCCTTCGACTTCAGCCAAGCGCATGATGTCCGCGGCCTCGCGGCGGAGCGCCGCGGCCGAATAATGGATCACGCTGGTGCGTTTGAGGAAATGATCGACGGAGAGGGCCGATGCGAAGCGGGCCGTGCCGGCCGTCGGCAGCACGTGGTTGGGGCCGGCGACGTAGTCGCCCACCGGCTCGGGCGTGTGCTCGCCGATGAAGACCGCGCCCGCATGGCGGATGCGGCCCAGGTGCGCAAAAGCGTTGCGCAGGTGCAACTCGAGGTGTTCGGGCGCCACGCGGTTGGAGAGCTCGATCGCCTTTGACACGTCCTTCACCACGAAAACCGCGCCGAACCTCTCGATGGATCGGCGCGCAATCTCGGCGCGACCCAGCTGCGGCAACTGGCGCAGCACCTCGTCCCGGACGCCCGCGGCGAGCTCCGGCGAGGTGGTGACCAGCACGGCCGATGCCCGGGAGTCGTGCTCGGCCTGGGCCAGGAGGTCGGCGGCGATGAACTCGGGGTCGGCGGAGTCGTCCGCCGCCACCAGGACCTCGCTCGGGCCGGCGATGATGTCGATGCCCACCGTGCCCGCCACGATTTTCTTGGCCAGGGTGACGTAGAGATTTCCCGGCCCCACGACGACATCCACCTTCGGGATGGTCGCGGTCCCGAAGGCCAGGGCGCCGATGGCCCAGGCGCCGCCCACCTTGTAGACCTCGGAAACGCCTGCCTTTCGGGCCGCGACGAGCAAATGCGGGTTGATGCGGCCGTCCGCCGTCGGCGGGGTTGCCATGACGATCTTCGGGACACCGGCCACCCGCGCCGGGATCGCGCCCATGAGCACCGAGGACACCAGGGGGGTTTTGCCCCCCTGCCCTCCCGGCACGTAAACGCCGACCCGCTCCACGGGATGGACCAACTGCCCCAGCATCGTTCCCGGCCGCTCGAGGCTGATGAAGCCCGTCCGGAGCTGACGGCGATGAAAGGCTTCGATCTGGGAAGCCGCGCGGTTCAAGGCGCGCAGAAAGGTGCGATCCGCCGACGCTTTCGCCGCCGCGAGCTCGCGGGCACCGGCTTTCATGTCTTTCACGGAATAGCCCGGCGCATCGAAGCGACGGGTGTAGTCCACCACGGCCTCGTCGCCGCGGGCTTTTACATCGTCCAGGATCCGGCTGACGGCGGCGTGCTCCTTTTTAGTGAAGGCGAGCCCCCGGGAGGCAATGCGTGCGAGCGCCTTTTCGGCAGCCGGGGAAGGATAACCGAATATCTTCAGCATGGAGCGAGTCTCCTTCTGACGGGATGGAGAGGAAAAAAACAGGCGGCCGCAGGCCTTGAGGAGCGCTTCGCTGGAGGCAGCAACGGGTCGCTTTCGCCGAAGCCTGCAAGGCCGCTCGTTTATATGCAATTCCCTCGGTGCTTGTCAATTGCATCAACCAGGCGGCCGGTCATCACGGCTGAAAGGCGCTCCCACAATTATTAAACCGGCAATCAAATATGGCAACGCTTGTTCAAGTGAAGGCGGAGCGGGGTGCCCGCCGCGGCGAGCCGCAACCATCCGTTCAACGAACCATCGTACGGCAGCCAGCCCGCTCCATACCGATCCGGACAGCCCCGGAGGACCGGACCTCACGGAGCCGACAGCCGCCGCTGCCTGTCTGCGGTATCCTTGAGGCGGCTGGGGGGCGTGGCAGGATCACTTGAAAAAATGGTTGCGGCTCGCCGCGGCGGGCACCCCGCTCCGCCTCTGCGTGAGCTGCTGGAGTTTGCCATATTTGATTGCCGAAGTAATAAAAGCGGTCGATGCGCAGAAATAGCGTTTGACTTCCAGGCACGGTTTTGTAGAAATGTCCCTTAAACTGAAATCAATGACCGTGCTTCACCCGTGAACCTGCATCTCCACCTGCAGCGCACGCGGCTGGTTCGGCAAGAACCTTTACGGAGGAGAACGCCATGAAAGCCAATCGGATCCACAATTTCAACCCGGGGCCGGCCGCCCTGCCCCTGGCGGTGCTCGAGGAAATCCAGTCGTCCTTTCTGAACTACAAGGGATCGGGCATGTCCATCGTCGAGCTCAGCCACCGCGCCAAGGAGTTCGAGGCCGTTCTGAACGATGCCGTTGCCCGGACCCGGCGGCTGCTCAAGCTGGACGACCGCTGTCACGTAATCTTCGTCCAGGGCGGGGCCAGCCTGCAGTTCGCCATGATCCCGATGAACCTCCTGGCCGACGGCCGCTCCGCCGACTACGTGAACACCGGCACCTGGTCCACCAACGCCATCAAGGAAGCCCGGATGCTGAACAAGACGGTCCAGGTGGTCGCCTCCTCCGAAGACCGGCAGTTCACCTACATCCCGGCAAAGATCGCCTTCAGCCCGGGCGCCGTCTACGCCCACATCACCTCCAACAACACCATCCGCGGCACCCAGTGGCAGCGCTTCCCGGATACCAAAGGGGTGCCGCTCATCGCCGACATGTCCTCCGATTTCATGAGCCGGCCCTTCGACCCCGCGCCGTTCGGCCTCATCTACGCCGGCGCGCAGAAAAACATCGGCCCGGCCGGGGTGACCATGGTCATTGTCCGCGACGACCTGCTCAAGCTCGTGCCCGAAAACCTGCCGGCCATGCTCAAGTACACCACCTTCACCTCCAAGAACTCGCTTTACAACACGCCGCCGTGTTTCGCGATCTACGGCGTCCACCTCGTCTTGAAGTGGATCGAGGAGACCGTGGGCGGTCTCGAAAAGATGGCGGCCCTCAACCGCACCAAGGCCGAGCGGCTCTACGGGTGCATCGACGCCAGCGGCGGGTTCTACCGCGGCACGGCCGAGCCGGCCAGCCGCTCGCAGATGAACGTCACGTTTCGGCTGGCCGGCGAGGACCTGGAGAAGCGCTTCCTCGAGGAGGCGGCGAAGGCCGGCCTGGGCGGGCTGAAAGGCCACCGTTCGGTCGGCGGCTGCCGGGCATCCCTTTACAACGCCGTCAGCCTGGAGGCCGTGGATGCTCTGGTGGACTTCATGGGCTCCTTTGCCAAGCGAAACGGGTAAGATCGACTGTCATTTTTCGACTTTCTTGACTTTACCGGGGCTGACGCGTTATTACAGCTGCAGGTAATCCAGCGAAAAAACCTGTCCCTGATCCTGGCGATTGCGGAACCTGATACGGTTGACAGTCGAAACCCCATCGAACCAAAGGAGGAAGCCATGGACAAAATTCTGAGGATCGACATGGGCGCCGACGGCGGCCCCAAGGTCAAAACCGAACCGGTCGGAAGCTATGCGGGGATGGGCGGCCGCGCCCTGACCTCGGCCATCGTCTCCAAAGAGGTCCCGCCGACCTGCCACCCCTTGAGCGAGGACAACAAGCTCGTGATCGCCCCGGGGCTCCTCAGCGGCTCCGCCGCGGCCATGTCCGGCCGGATCTCGGTGGGGTGCAAGAGCCCGCTCACCGGCGGCATCAAGGAGGCCAATTCCGGCGGCCAGCCCTCCCAGATGATCGGCCGCCTCGGCTACGCCGCCATCGTCCTCGAGGGCAGACCCAAGGACGACACGCTCTACCGCATCTACATCAACAAGGACAAGGTCGAGATCAAGGCGGACAAAAGCCTGAAGATGCTCGGCAACTATGCCGTGGCCGAAAAAATGAAAGCCGAATACGGGGACAAGGTCAGCTGCATCTCCATCGGGCCGGCGGGCGAGATGAAGATGGCCGCGGCCTCGGTGGCCTTCACGGACATGGAGCTCCGGCCCACCCGGCATGCCGGCCGCGGCGGCGTCGGCGCCGTCATGGGCTCCAAGGGCGTCAAGGTGATCGTGGTGGACGACGCGGGCTGCAAGGCCAGAAGCCCCCAGGAGGCCGAAAAGTTCAAGGAGGCCAACAAGGCCTTCGTGGCCGGGCTGCGCAAACACCCCGTCACCGGCCAGGGCTTGCCGACCTACGGCACCAACGTGCTCACCAACGTCATCAACGAGGCCGGCGCCTACCCCACCAAGAATTTCATGTGGGGCCGGTTCGACGGCTGCTCCAAGATCAGCGGCGAAACCCAGGCGGAAACCGAGAACGCCCGCGGCGGCGAGGGCTCCGCCACCCACGGCTGCCACCGCGGCTGCGTCATCCGCTGCTCCGGGACCTTCTACGACAAGGACGGGCACTACCTCACCAAGCAGCCCGAATACGAAACCGTCTGGGCCCACGGCGGCAACTGCGGCATCGACGACCTCGACGCCATCGCCATGCTGGACCGCCTGGACGACGACTACGGCTTGGACACGATCGAGATGGGCGCCACCATCGGGGTTGCCATGGAGGCCGGCATCGCGAAGTTCGGCGACGCCCAGGCGGCCATCAACCTGGTCAAGGAAGTCGGCAAGGGCACCCCGCTCGGGCGCATCCTCGGAAACGGCGCGGCCGTCACCGGCAGGGTCTTCGGCGTGGAGCGCGTGCCGGTCGTCAAGGGCCAGGCCATGCCGGCCTACGACCCGCGCGGGGTTCAGGGCATCGGCGTCACCTATGCCACCACCACGCAGGGCGCGGACCACACCGCCGGCTATGCGGTGACCGCCAACATCCTGGGGGTCGGCGGCAGCGTGAACCCCTTGAAACCCGAGGGGCAGATCGAGCTGTCCCGCAACCTGCAGATCGCCACCGCCGCCATCGACTCGACCGGCATGTGCCTCTTCATCGCCTTTGCCATCCTGGACCAGCCGGACACCTTTCAGGCGCTGCTGGATCTCCTCGGCAGCTTCGGCGGGCAGAAACTGACCGGCGACGATGTCGTCGCTCTGGGCAAATCCATCCTGAAAATGGAACGCGAATTCAATGCGAAGGCGGGCTTCACAAAGGAGATGGACCGGCTGCCGGACTATTTCAAAAAAGAGAAGCTGCCGCCCCACGACGTCACCTTCATGGTGAAGGACTCCGACCTGGACCAGGTGTTCAACTGGTAGCCCTGCGGTTGCGCCGTCATTAAACACCGGGGGAGGCGTGATCCGCCTCCCCCTCTTGTTTGGGAACCGACATGAAAACGCCCAGTCAACTGTCGCCCGCCCCCATGGATCTTGCCCTCACCATGTCAGGGAGTGCCGTTTCGCGGTTTTTCCCCATCCTGGGAGAAGGCCTCCTCGTCAAAGGGCCGGGGGGGGAGAACGTCGAGGGCTTTCTTCAAAAAGCGGCCGGCGTTTCCCCGGCCTATCTTAAAGACCGTGTCCAGACCGTTTTTCTGGACGGCCGGGCCCTGGACGATTGCAGCACGACCGTCGTCGGGGACGGCGCCGTCCTGGCGCTTTCGGCCGCCATGCCCGGTCTGGCCGGCGCCGTGCTCCGGCGGGGCGGGTTTTACGCCGCCATGCGCCGCCCGATTTCCCACGAGGGAGGGGGGGCGGCAGCGGCCGGCGCAGAGATCACCGTCACGCTCAAGCTCTTCAACTTGGTTGCCCGCGACCTCGGACCGGGGCTGCTGGGACGAGGCATTCTGCTGCCCGGCAGCCGCCTGAAGGATTTCATTGCGCGGCAGGGGCGGTGGATCTGGAAAGGTTGCAAGGGCGCGACGGTGGACGGCCGGAGGGTGGGGGTCGAGGAAGTACCCGGCCTGATTCGTCCCGGCCGCGAGGTCGTTTTGACCGTCGCTTCCGAACAATGAAACTCCCTCGGCATTCGCTGCGCCTTCAACCCCGCGGGCGGTGAATCTTTCGTCGGCTTATTTCCGTCACGAAACGCTACAGCGCAGCGGCCTTGCCGACAAACGGCCGGCATTCGCCGGCGGTAGGAACGGTCCCCTTCTCCTGCACGAGCTTTTCTTCGCGGATGCGGTTGAACTGGCTTTCCAGCGCCAGAAACGCATCCACCACGTCCGGGTCGAAGTGGCTGCCCCGGAGGTTCAAAATGATCTGCCGGGCTTTTTCGTGGGAAAAGGCTTCCTTGTAGAAGCGCTGGGTGGTGAGGGCGTCGTAGACGTCGGCCACCGCCACGATCCGCGCAGCCAGCGGGATGTCCCGGCCGCGAAGCCCGCGCGGGTAGCCGGAGCCGTCCCATTTTTCGTGGTGGCTGTAGGCGATCTCCCGGCCGATGTTCAGAAACGAACGGCCCTCGATTTGCGCCTGGATGGCGGTGATGGCGTCGCCCCCGAAGCGGGTGTGGCATTTGATGACTTCAAACTCATCATCGGTGAGTTCCCCGGGCTTGAGCAGCACCGCGTCCGGTATGCCCACTTTGCCGATGTCGTGCAGGATCGCCGACTGGTAAATGTCCTCGATGTACCGCTGGTCGATGACCTCGCGGTAGCGCGAGATCCTCGCCATCTCCTCCGCCAACATCCGGGCGTACTCCCGGATGCGCTCGAGGTGGGTGCCGGTGCCCTCGTCGCGGTACTCGGCCATTTTGGCGAGGCCCAGAATCGTGGCCGCACGCGCGTGCTGCAGCTTGCGGTGGGATTCCAGCAGGGCCTGCTCCGCGCGCTTGCGGTGGTTGATCGTGTGCTGGACATGGGAGCCGAAGATCAGAAACAGGCACAGCACGATGATGCGCATGCTCATGTCGCCGACGTTCGGGCCGAAGATTTGGCGGTAGAAGCTGATCTCCTCGGGGGAAAAGACGTTGATCAGCGCCTCAAGCCCCCAATAGGCCGCCGCCAGAAAGATGGCGGTCAGCACCATGGAGTCGGCCATGTCGATGCGTGAGAGCCAACGTTTCTGCGGCAGATTCATTCTTCCTCCGGAGCTGAAAAATGGAGCTGAAAAATTGACCCTTTCGGTGAAGACTGATAAAATCAAGATGCAAGGTTATCAGATTCTTCTGTGGAAGGAAACCGCCCTATGTGGTCGCGCATCAAGGGGTACCTGCTCATCGCCGCCGCCGGCGCCGCCGTCTATTTTTTACTGAGCAACCACATCATTTTTTACGGGCAGGAGGCCTCCGTCATCCAGAACGTCTATCTGCTCAAGAAAACCAAGCTCAACCTTCACCACACCTTTTTCAGCCTGCACCAGAAGAAGCCGGACGCGGTCATGAAAATCAAGCCGCTGAGAGAGGCCGGCATCGGAGGGTTGCTGGTCGACCTGCGTCTTCTGACCGAGCAGGAAAAAAGCCGCTTGGAGACCTTGTACCGTTGAACGCCCTGGCGGGCGTTCAAATAAAAAAACGCGCCGGGTGGAACCCGTCGCGTTTTTTTATTTAACCGAACGCGGATCAGAGGTCCGGCCGGACGATCGCATTCAGCTGCAGCGTGATGGGGCGTTCCCCTTCGGATTCGCCGTGGACGTGGATGGGCCCGGGCCGGCGGTAATGATCCGGCTCCGAATCGGCCGCAAGCCATTTCTCCTGGTGGGTCTTGAAGACCTGCATCGCCACCGAGTCCACGTCCACCAGGGCCTTCTCCAACACCAGCGCCAGCCGGCCTTTGCGCTCCTCCAGGTGCATGAGAGGGGCGATGGGGATGCCGATGGGCTCCCATCGCTCGAAGTCGTGCTCCAGGTTCCGGATGGCGGCCATCTGCCCGGTCGCGCCGTTGGCGACCAGGCTGAACACCGTCATCCCCAGGTTGTAGGTGTAGCTGCAGTCGAAGCGGGTCGGGTCGTTGCCGCGACCGTCGTACCCGTAGAAATGCTCCTGGGTCTTGAAGCTGGGGACCGTCTTTTTGTAGATGGCCTCGACGGCTGCCGGGACCTTGTCCGGAGGCTCGAGCAGGCCGGCCTTTTCCAGTTCCTGCCGCAGCGTTTTCGCCGAAATGATGGACGCCTTGGCCAGCAGGTGTTCGCCCTTGCCGTAATTGTCGAAGATGGCCGGGCCGAACCGGTCGGGGTCCAGCCCCTCTTTGGCCAGTGTTTTGCGGAAATAGCCCCGCGGAATGCCGAGCTTGTAGGTCCCCTTCTCCTTGAGGATGTTGAGGTAGTCGTGCACGAGCCCCATGAGCACTTTTTCGGTCTGAATCTGCGAGAACTGGAAGTTGCCGTGGCTGTCGCGCTCCGTCAGCAGCCCTTCCTGGAAGAACTCGGGCAGGTCGTTGAAGAGGTCCTCGTCGCGGGTGTTCCAGAGCTTGTAGGAGGTGTCGTCCCGCGAGCGCTGGGCCAGCCGGTGCAGGTATTCCAGCTTGTCCTCCAGCAGCGGAAAGGCGGAATGGAACTCCCGGTCGTGGGTGCGGTTGTACTCGGCGATGATGGTGTTCAGTTTCATGATGAACACCTCCACCTCGTTGATGAACTCGAGCACCCCCTCCGGGATGACGATCACCCCGTAATTCTTGCCGGCCCGCGCCCGCTTGACGATGCCCTCGCAGATGATGCGCGAGAGGTGCCGCAGGGTCATGCCGTAGGCGGTGTAGTCGGTGGTTTTGTCGCGGCGCGCCTTCTCCAGACGCTCCTCGTCCACGAAGTCCACCAGGTCCTCTCCGATGACGGTGAAGTTGGGGTGCGACTGCAGCGCCACTTCCAGCGCCAGGTGGCTTGCCACCCGGCCCATGACCTTGCAGACGTGGTAGTACTTGATGTCGGAGCTGGCATCGTTGCAGAGGCCGGCGATGGAATTGGCGAACGCCCGGGCCGCCGTGTGGAAGCCGAAAGACACCGCGCACAGCACGTGGCCCGCGTCGTCCCTCACCTGGATGTCGCCGTCGATGGTCTTGGGCACGCCGATCACCTGGATGCCGTCGTCGTAAAGCTCCTCGGCCAGGAAGGCCGCGTTGGTGTTGGAGTCGTCCCCGCCCACGATCACCAGGGCGTTCAGGCCGAGGGCCCGGCAGGTGTGGCGGGACATTTCGACCTTCTGCCGGGAGTCGATCTTGGCGCGGCCGGTCTTGATCATGGTGAACCCGCCCAGGTTGCGGTAGGCATCCACGAGCTCACGGGTGATCTCGACGGCTTCGTTCTCGACGACGCCCTCCGGCCCGACGAGGAAGCCGAACAGGCGGTTTTCGGGGTTGGCCCGCATGGCCGCGTCGTAGAGGCCGGCGATAACGTTGTGGCCGCCGGGGGCCGGGCCGCCCGAAAACACGATGCCGATGCGGCGCGGCGCGGTGTAGCGCTGCGCCGCCTCCCTGGCCGCCTTGTTATTGCCGCGAACCACCTGCACCCGGTTGCGGATGATTTTCGGCAGCTGGCGCTCGGCCTCCCGGTCGATGGAAAAACGGTAAGCGTCGGTTTCCTCCAGCGTGGTGTATTTGCTGGAGAACACCTTGCAGATCGGCGGCATGAAGGCGCGCCTGTCCGTCAGCGTGCGGTTGACGTCGTCCACCGCCATCTTCACGATGGGATTGTCGAGAATTTCCTGCAGATCCAGCCCGGTTTTTTCGGCCATGCCACGCCCCTCCCCTCCTGGCGTTAACGAATGAAAATATAGCGTCAGCATAGCGGCCGAGCCTCCCCGGTGTCAAGATCATTCGCAAGGCGCCCGGAAGGCTCTTTCACAATAATTCAGTGGCCATAGGACCCATGCGGCCGGCCGCCGCGGGGGTGCAGACCTGCACCCGCATTCGCATTTCCGCATGCGGCCGCGCCCCTCTTGACACCGACCCTCGCGTCTGCCTAAATCCGCGCTGATGATCGAGGTTCGCCACCTGTACAAGACCTTCCGGCAGCCGCACGAGGTGCAGGCGCTGGTGGATGTGTCGGCGTCGGTCGCCGCCGGCGAGGTCGTGGTGGTGATCGGGCCCTCGGGCTCCGGCAAGAGCACCCTGCTGCGCTGCCTCAACCGGCTGGAGACCGCCGATTCCGGTCATATTTTGATCGACGGCGTCGACGTGCTCGACGCCAAAACCGACATCAACAAGGTGCGGGCCGAGGTGGGCATGGTGTTCCAGTCCTTCAACCTCTTCCCCCACAAGAACGTCCTTCAAAACATCACGCTGGCCCAGCGCGTGGTGCGCAGGCGATCCGCTGCCGCCGCGCGGGAAAAAGCCGATGCCCTGCTGCAGAAGGTGGGGATCAGCGAAAAAGCCCATGCCTATCCCGACCAGCTCTCCGGGGGCCAGCAGCAGCGGGTCGCCATCGCCCGCGCTCTTGCCATGGACCCCAAGGTCATGCTCTTCGACGAACCCACCTCGGCCCTGGACCCGGAGATGATCGGCGAGGTGCTGGATGTCATGAAAACTCTGGCCAGGGAAGGCATGACCATGGTGGTGGTCACCCACGAAATGGGCTTTGCCAGGGAGGTGGCCGATCGGGTGGTTTTCATGGATGCCGGGGCGATCGTCGAGACCGGGCCACCGGAACATTTTTTCTCCAACCCCGCGCACGGCCGGACCAAGCTGTTTCTGAGCCAGATATTGAAATAGGGTTCAGGGCCCGGATCGGGGTAACCCACCAAGATGATTCATAAGTGCGGCACACCCCACATCTTGTAGCTCTCGGAACGAAAGCATACCTTCAGTGGTATTTTTCCTTTACATCGGGCTCCCGCCCTGCTATTATTACAAACACGGATCGACCGGAAATTTCGGCGTTCCATCTGATTGAACAGGGAGGAGATCCACGCCCATGAAGCTTAAGAGACTCGAGATCACCGGCTTCAAATCGTTCTATGAAAAGGCCAGCATCGAGTTTCCGGCCGGCATAACGGCGGTCGTCGGGCCCAACGGCTGCGGCAAAAGCAATGTGGTCGACGCCATCCGCTGGGTGATGGGCGAGCAAAGCGTCAAGCAACTGCGCGGCAAGTCGATGGAGGACGTGATTTTCTCCGGCACCAACGGCAAGGCCCCTTTGGGGATGGCCGAGGTCTCGCTGACCCTTTCCAACGACAACGGCAGCGCGCCGGAGGCCCTCAAGGACTTCACGGAGATCAACGTCACCCGCCGGCTCTACCGCTCGGGGGAGAGCGCCTACCTGCTGAACAAACAGCCCTGCCGCCTCAAGGACATCCACAGCCTTTTTCTCGGCAGCGGCCTCGGATCGCGCTCCTACTCGATCATCGAGCAGGGCAACATCGGCATCATCACCGAAGCCGGCCCGGAGGAGCGCCGCTATTTCATCGAGCAGGCCGCCGGCGTCACCCGCTACAAGCAGCACAAGGCCGAAGCGCTGCGCAAGATAGAACAGACGCACCAGAACCTGCTGCGGGTGGCCGACATCATCGTCGAGATCAAGCGCCAGATGGACAGCCTCAAGCGGCAGGCGCGCAAGGCGGAGCTCTTCAGCAAATACCAGGCGCGGGCCAAGGAGCTGGATGTCCGCCTGGGGCTGCACCACTTCGAAGAGTTCACCCGGCAGATCGACGCCACCGAGGCGCTCCTGCAGCAGCTGCGGGACGCCGACCTCGAGCAATCCGCCGAGTTGAAGAAACTCGACGCCGCCGTGGAGGACATCAAACTCGAGCGCTGGCAGAAAAACCAGGCGATCGGGGAGCAGAAGACCCGCAAGTTCGAGGTCCAGCGCACCATCGACCGCGTGGAAAACGACCTGAAGCACCTGCGCGGGGAGATCGAACGCCTGGCCCGGGAGACCGGCGAGCTTCAGGCCGCGCGCCAGGGGCTGGACGAGAAAAACCGGAGCATGCTCGCCGAAATCGCGCAGGGGGAGACCGAGAGCGCACGGCTGCGGGAGGGCATCGACCGGACCCGGGCGCTCCTCGATCAGGAGCGCTCCACCCAGGAGCAGCTCACCGCCGCCCTCGGCGAGATGAACCTTAAACTGGAAGCCGCCAAGTCGCACCTGCTGGATCTCATGAGTCGGGAATCCCAGTACCGCAACGTCCACCAGAACGCGTCCACCAACCGCGAAAGCCTGAAGCGCCGGCTCAAGCGCGCGGATGAGGAGGAGGCCCAGACCCGCAGGAAAATCGAAGAGGCCCAGGAGCGCGAAGGCCGCGCCCAGGGCCGCCTCACGACCGTCAAGGCGGACATCGAGGCGCTGGGCGGCCGGATCGCCGGCACCCGCGGCCGCCTCGATGAAAAGTCCCGGGCGCTGGGGGCCCTCGTCAAGCAGGTCCAGGGCCTGGAGCTCGAGCGCAGCACGGTCCGGTCGAAGTATTCCACCCTGAAGAAAATGGAAGACAACTTCGACTGGTACAAGGACGGCGTCAAGGCCGTGATGAAGCACGCCAAGTCGGCGGCCGCCGCCGAGGGGGCGGAGCCGGCCCCGGGCGACCGGGTGCTGGAAGGCGTGCTCAGCCTGGTGGCCGACGTCATCGAACCGGAGGACGCCGCCGCGCATGCCGTCGAAGCGGCCCTGGGGGAATCGCTGCAGTACATCATCGTCGAAAGCCAGCAGGCCGGCCTGGCGGCGATCGACTACCTCCAGCGCCGGAGCGCCGGCCGCAGCGGCTTCATCCCGGTCTCCGCCCTGCACGACACCTCGGCGGGCGCCGGCGAACGGCCCGACCCCGCGCGGCTGCTGCTGCAGCACGTCACCGTCAAGCCGGGGTTCGAGGGGATCGCCCGGGCTCTGCTCGGCAATGTGGTGCTGACCGAAACGCTCGAGGAGGCGGTCTCCCTGTTCAACCACAACGGCCGGATCCAGACCATCGTCACCCGCAGCGGCGACGTCATCTCCCCCAAGGGGTTCCTGATCGGCGGCAGCCGCGAGGGGGCCAGCGGGATTCTGGTCAAGAAGCAGGAGCTGCGGGAGTTGGAGCGCCAGGGCCGGGCCCTGGAGCAAAAACTGGAGACGGCCCGCCTCGAGCTGAAGGCCATGGAGGCCGAGGTGCGCAACCTGGATGTGGAGCTGCAGCAGCTGATCGAGCAGAAAAACCAGGCGCGCGAAACCGAGATCGAGGCTGAAAAGGCGCTTTACAAAGCATCGGAGGACCTCAAGGGGCTCCGGCGGCAGATGGAGATCGTTCAGCTCGAGCAGGAGCAGCTGATGGGGGAGGCCGGCGATCTCGACGATGAAATCGGCAGGACCGACCGGGCGCTGGCGGCCATCACGTCGGACATCGAAGCGGCCCAGACCGCCGTGGCCGAGGCCTCCCATCGGATCGCAAACCTCACGGCGCAGCTGCAGGAATTCAACCAGAAGGTCGTCAACTTCAAGATGGAGATGACGGCCCTCAACGCCAAGCTGGAGAACAGCGCCAACAGCTTGAGGCGGCTGCGGGAATTCCAGGCCGACGGGCTCCGGCGGCTGGAGCAGCTGGCGCTTGAGATCGGCCAGAAAACCGCAAAGGCGGAGGGCTGCAAGCAGAAAACCCTCGAGCTCGAGCAGTCGCTCGCCCAGATGTACCGGCAGACCTCGGACCTTGACCGGGAGATCGAACGCAACGAGGCGGACTACGCCGCCATCGATGCCAAGCTCCAGGAAAGCGACGGGAAGATATCCGAGATCAAGGACCGGCGCGAAAAGACCCTCGAGCAGTTCCGCCTGCTCGAACTGGAGCAGACCCAGCGCACGCTCAAGCGCGAGCACGTCGCCCGCCAGCTGGAGGACCGCTACCAGACCCCGCTGGCCGAGCTCAGGTCGCAGCTGGCGCCGGCGGCGGAGCCCGCGGCCGCCGAACCCGGTCCGACGCCCGAGGCGATGGAGGCCGAACTCGGCCGCTTCCGCACCAAGATGGCCCGGATCGGCGATGTCAACCTGGGCGCCATCAAGGAATACCAGCAGCTCAAGGAGCGCCACGAGTTCCTCCAGACGCAGAAGGAGGACTTGGAGAAGGCGATCGAGGACCTGCAGAAAGTGATCCGCAAAATCAACACGGTCTCCCAGGAGCGCTTTATGCAGACCTTCCTCGCCATCAACGAGAAGCTGGGCGAGGTGTTCCCGCGCCTGTTCAACGGCGGCACCGCGGAGCTGGTCCTCACGGACCCCGACAAGCCGCTCGAGACCGGGGTCGAGTACATGATCCACCCGCCCGGCAAGAAGCTCACCCGCATGAGCCTGCTCTCCGGCGGCGAAAAAGCCATGGCCGCCATCGCCTTCATCTTCGCGATCTTCCTGATCCGGCCGACCTCCTTCTGCCTGCTCGACGAGATCGATGCGCCGCTCGACGAGTCCAACGTCTTCCGGTTCAACGACCTGCTGCAGCACATCGGCGAGAAATCCCAGATCATCATGATCACCCACAACAAGCGCTCGATGGAGTTCGCGGACATGCTCTTCGGCATCACGATGGAGCAAAAAGGCGTCTCCAAGGTGGTCTCCGTCAACCTCAAGCGTCCTGAGGCGCAGGCCGCATAACCGCCCGGCCGGGCGCCTCGGCGCCCGGGCCTCACACGACAGGGGATTTCACGGCCGTGGCCTGGTTCAAACGAAAAGCCGATCCGCCGCCGCCCGGGCCGGCCCCGGAGGCGGGAGACCCCTCGGCGCCGGAGGCCCGCCGGGGTGTTTTCGCGCGGCTGAAGCAGCGCCTGTCCAAGACACGCCGCAATTTCGCCGACGGCGTCGGCCGGATCCTCACGGGCAAGCGCAAGATCGACGCCGAGGTCCTCGACCAGATCGAAGAGCTGCTCATCACGGCCGACGTCGGTGTGCAGACCGCCACGGAGCTGATCGAGCGCATTTCCTCCGCCCAGGCGGCCGATGCGGATGAGCTGCAGCGGGTGCTGCGC
>JALOPD010000370.1 GCA_025454075.1 Desulfobacterales bacterium
GTCCTCGACCACGAAGCGGAAATCCTCCTCCGAGGCGCCCATGGCGCTGCAGGTCTCGTGCTTGAGCGCCATGTCGCAGGAGGCGCGGATGCCCTTGGGACGCTCCTCCCGCGGCCAGCTCTTGCGGGCGTGGTAGACCAGCTGAGGGATATCGATCTTCATGGGGCAGACGTAGAGGCAGCGCCAGCAGAGCGTGCAGTTCCACACCCACTCGGTGCTGAGGATCTGTTCGTCCAGCCCCATCGCGGCCATGCGCAGGAACTTGCGCGGGTCCATCCCGGCCAGCCCGGTGGCCGGACAGCCGGAGGAGCACGCCCCGCAGGTCAGGCAGGCGTTCAGGTTGCCGCCGTCCGGCAGCAGCTGCATGACCTTGTCCTTGAAAAGGCTCTTTTTCTCTTTGCCGATCGTGATCGGTTCAGTCGTCATGGCTCACCTCGCGCCTTCAGTTCGCGTGCGCCGCCGGGACGGCGGCGGCCTTGCGGCGGGGGATGGGATTGGGTCCGATGCTGCGGATCTTCTCCGTGAACTTCGTCACCACTTCGGCGAACCGCGGCGCCTCGGCCGAGGACACCCATTCGATCCCGAACCGCTCGGGGTCGATGCCCTGGACGTCCAACACCATGCGGGTCGCTTCGCAGCGGTCCAATGCCTTTTGATTACCTTCCAGGTAATGGCATTCGCCGAGGTGTCAGCCCATCACCAGGACGCCATCAGCCCCCCGGTTGAAGGCCTCGAGCACGAGATCCGGGTGGACCATGCCGGTGCACATCACGCGCACAGCGCGCAGATTGGTCGGGTACTGCAGCCGGGACACCCCCGCCAGGTCGCCGCCCGCATAGGCGCACCAGTTGCAGAGAAAGCCCAGGATGACGGGTTCGAATTTTTCACTCATTTTTCGCTCCTTCTTTGCCATTGGCCAAAGACTGGCTTATCCGAGAACATTATCCGATTCCGATCTATCGCTTCTTCGCCCGCGAAAAATATTCAGGATGGCGTTGCCCAAAGTTCCAGCTTCAAGGCGGGCGAGCGTCGTGTTGCGAGGCGTACCAAGGGTACGCCGCAGCGACCGCGACGCGCAGCCCAACGCAGAAGATGGACTTTAGGCAACGCCATCAGGCGGCCTCTTCGAGGGCGGCGGCAATCTGCGCCTTCAGCTGCTCCAGCGTGAACCCGTGCACGTAGACCCCGCCCTTGGGGCAGGTGGCGGCGCACAGGCCGCAGCCTTTGCACAGAGCCTTGTCGGTGACGATCCGGCGGTGGGTGCGTCCGTCTTCGGCCTGATAGTCTTCGAGCTTGATGGCCCGGTACGGGCAGACGTCCAGGCACAGCGCGCAGCCATCGCATTTATCCGTCACTAAACTCTTGATGGCGTCGAGCGTCATCTCGGTCTGCGACAAAATGGTCGCCGCCCGGGCGGCGGCGGCCTTGGCCTGGGCGATGGTCTCGTTCAACGGCTTGGGATAATTGCACAGGCCGGCCACGAACAACCCGTCGACCGCCATGTCCACCGGTCGCAGCTTGGGATGGGCCTCGTTCAGAAAGCCGTCCGCGTTGGCCGCGCACTTGTAAAGCTCCACCAGGTCCTTGTTGACGTTGGGCTCGATGGCCGCGGCCAGGACCAGGTGGTCGGCGGTGATGCGCACCGGCATCTGCAGGATCGGATCGAACGCGTCGACCGTCAGGTCGTCGCCCGCTTTGCCCACCACCGGCTTGCGGTCGAGGTCGTAGCGGATGAAGATCACGCCCAGGTCGCGCGCCTTGCGGTAGAGGTCTTCGCGCTCGCCGTAGGTGCGGATGTCGCGGTTGAGCACGAAGATGCTCATCTGCGAATTGAGTTCCTTGAGCGCGATGGCGGCCTTCACGGAATGGGTGCAGCACACCCGGCTGCAGTAGGGCCGGCGCTCGTCGCGCGAGCCCACGCACTGGATGAACACCACGCTCTGGGCTTTCTTCAGCGCACCGGAGTTGTCCCGGATCATGGCGTCGAACTCCAGGTGGGTCATGACGCGCGGGTCCTCGCCGTAGAGGTACTCGTCCGGCCGGCTTTCCCGTCCGCCCGTCGCTACCACGGCCACCCCGTAAGTGACAGCCCGCTCATCGCCGTCGACCTGCACCGTGCTCACGAAACTACCCACCGAGCCGACGGCGCTCTTGAGCTCGGCGTTCTTGAGCACCTTGATCCGGGGATGGTTTTCCACCCGCTCGATGACGTTCTCCAGGAAGGGGCGCACGGCCAGACCACGGTCGGTGGTGTTCACTTTCCACGCGTTGCCGCCCAGGCGTTCGGACTTTTCGAGCAGCACGGTCTGGAAATCCTGGTCGGCCAGACTGAGGGCGGCCTGCATCCCGGCGATTCCGCCGCCGACCACCAGGGCCTTGGGCACCACGTTGACCTTGCCGCGCTGGATGGGCACGCTGAGCGCGGCCTTGGCCACCGCCATGCGCACCTGGTCCTTGGCCTTGGCGGTGGCCCGCTCCGGCTCGCGCTGATGCACCCAGGCGTTCTGGTTGCGGATGTTGGCCATTTCGACCAAGTAGGGGTTGAGCGCCGAAACCATGAGGGTGTCCTGGAAGAGCGGCTCGTGGGTCCGGGGGGTGCAGGCCGCGATCACGACCCGATTGAGGCGGTGTTCGCTGATCTTCTTGGCCATGAGCTCCTGCGTGTCGGCCGAACAGCTGAACAGATTGTTCTCGGCCAGCACCACGTTCGGGAGCGTGCGGGCGTATTTGCTCACCTCGTCGACGTTGATGATGCCGGCGATGTTGATTCCGCACGAGCACACGAACACGCCGATGCGCACTTCCTCCGCGGCGGACACGCTGCGCTCGGGCGGGTAGGTTTTCTCCTGGGTCAGCGACCCGCGCGCAGGCATCAGGGCCACCGCCGCCTCGCAGGCCGCGGTGGAGGCCTCGGCCACCGAGCGCGGGATCGCCTTGGGGGTCTGGAAGGCGCCGGCCACGAACACCCCCGGCCGCGTGGTCGTCACCGGCGCGAAATCGGTGGTGCGAGCGAAGCGGTAGTGGTCCAGCTCCAGGCCGAAGATCTCGGCCAGGCGGCCGGCATCGGCGCTCGGCTCCATGCCGATGGAGAGCACCGCCAAGTCGAAGTCCTCGACCTGGGTGCGGCCGTCCTCGGTGGTGTAGCGCAGGGTGACCCCGCAGTTGTCTTTGCCCGGATCGATGGAATGCGGCCGCGCCCGGACGAAGCGGACGCCCTTGGCCTTGGCGCCCTCGTAGAAGCGGTCGAATTCCTTGCCGTGGCTGCGGATGTCCATGTAGAAGATGGCCTGGTCGAGGCTTCCGCCCGAGGTGTGTTCGGCGGTCACGAGCGCTTCCTTGATGGCATACATGCAGCAGACGCTCGAGCAGTAGCCGTTGTCGCAGCGGTTGGTGTTGCGCGAGCCGACGCACTGGATCCAGGCGATGCGGTGCGGCTCCCTCTGGTCCGAGGGCCGCACGAGATGCCCCATGCAGGGTCCGCCCGAGGAGAGCAGCCGCTCGTATTCCAGGCTGGTTACCACGTCCCGGATCTTGCCGTACCCGTAGAAGTCGAACCCGGACGGGTCGAAGGGCTTGAACCCGGGGGATAGGATCACGGCGCCGACCTTGAGCGTGACGATCTCCTC
>JALOPD010000371.1 GCA_025454075.1 Desulfobacterales bacterium
GCCGGGGAGTCCCGCGAGGCCCGGCTGGCCCGCGACGCCGACCAGATCAGCCTGATATTGGAGCTGAAGGAGTTGGACGAAATCGGCTACCGCCCGCCGCAGGACTGGCTGCCGCACGTGCTGAACCGGCTGCAGACGGAAACCGGCAAGGCCCTGGCCGAGGCGGTCATGGCGACCCGGCGGGACGCCTGGTGGTGGGACACGGCGGCATCGCATGAGGCCTCGCGATAGACGCAGCCAACCACCCACCGACAACCGCCGTATGTGCCTGTTGACATGCACGCTGCATCCATAATACTAATTTGGCCTTTGTCGGATTTTTCAGAGCACGCCGCACGCCACGGTTCTCATTCTTGGAGGTGCACCCATGCACTGGTTCCCCGCCACGCTCGGATCATCGGTCGGCAAGAAACTCCTCATGGCCCTGACCGGCCTCGCTTTCGTCGGATTTCTGGCGACGCACCTGGCCGGAAATCTCTTGATGATCGCGGGCCGTGAGGCCTTCAACGGATATGCCGAAAAACTGCAGTCCCTCGGACCGGTCCTGCAGCTGTTTCGCGCAGGCCTGATCGGCTTCGCCCTGGTGCACATCGTGACCGGGCTCTATCTGTTCCTGCAAAACCGCAAGGCGCGCCCGGTCCGGTATGAGGTCGACGCCTCCGCCGGCGGACGGACGATCAGCTCCCGGACCATGCCTTACACCGGCCTGATCATCCTGGCGTTTTTGATTTTTCACCTGTTCCATTTCACCTGGACCCAAAAAGGCGCCCGGACGATTTTCGACCTCGTGGCCGCCGCGTTCAACCAGCCCTGGGTCACCCTGCTCTACGCCTTGGCGATGATCGTGGTGGCCCTGCATGTCCGCCATGGTTTCTGGAGCGCTTTCCAGTCGGTCGGCGCCAATCACCCGAAAACCATGCCGGCCGTGATGGCGCTGAGCTGGGCCGCGGGCGGGCTGGTGGCCTTCGGCTTCGGCCTGCTGCCCTTTTTCATGCTGATCCGTTATTAGCCGTTTTCGCTTCTCGCTTTTAGAAAGGAACCCTCATGCGACTCGATGCCAAGATACCCGCAGGGCCCCTGTCCCAGAAATGGGACCGCCACCGCTTTGAGACCAAGCTGGTCAACCCGGCCAACAAGCGCAAATTCAGCATCATCGTGGTGGGCACCGGGCTGGCCGGCGCCTCGGCCTCGGCCAGCCTGGCGGAGCTCGGCTACGACGTCAAAACCTTCTGCATCCACGACTCGCCGCGCCGGGCGCACAGCATCGCCGCCCAGGGCGGCATCAACGCCGCCAAAAACTACCCCAACGACGGCGACAGCGTCTGGCGGCTGTTCTACGACACCGTCAAGGGCGGAGATTTCCGGGCCCGCGAGGCCAACGTCTATCGGCTGGCCCAGGTGAGCAACGCCATCATCGACCACTGCGCCGCCCAGGGGATCCCCTTCGCACGCGAATACGGCGGCCTGCTGGCGAACCGTTCCTTCGGCGGCGCCCAGCTCTCGCGGACCTTTTACGCCCGCGGCCAGACCGGCCAGCAGCTGCTGCTCGGCGCCTACAGCGCCATGATGCGCCAGGCGGCCGCCGGCAAGGTGCAGCTGT
Source organism: Desulfobacterales bacterium (assembly GCA_025454075.1). Next base: position 1,601 of record JALOPD010000371.1, read on the forward strand.
TCCCGCGCCGGGAGATGCTGGACCTGGTCGTCGTCAACGGGCAGGCGCGCGGCATCGTCGCCCGAAACCTGCTCACCGGGGAAATCGAGCGCCACGCCGGGCACGCCGTGCTGCTGTGCACCGGCGGCTACGGCAACGTCTACTTTCTGTCCACCAACGCCAAGGCGTGCAACGTCACCGCCACCTACCGGGCCTACAAGCGCGGGGCGCTCTTCGCCAACCCCTGCTTCACCCAGATCCACCCGACCTGCATCCCGGTGCACGGCGCCTACCAGTCCAAGCTGACGCTGATGAGCGAAAGCCTGCGCAACGACGGACGGGTCTGGGTGCCGAAGACCGCCGGCGACAAGCGCGCCCCGACCGACATCCCCGAAGCCGAGCGGGACTATTTCCTCGAGCGCAAGTATCCGAGCTTCGGCAACCTCGTCCCGCGCGATGTGGCCTCCCGCAACTCCAAGGAACAGTGCGACCAAGGCAAGGGTGTGGGCGAAACGGGGTTGGCGGTGTACCTGGATTTCGCCGATGCCATCCAGCGCGACGGCCGGGCCACCATCGCGAAAAAGTACGGCAACCTCTTCCAGATGTATGAAAAAATCACCGGAGACGACCCCTACCGCACGCCGATGATGATTTACCCGGCCGTGCACTACACCATGGGGGGCCTCTGGGTGGACTACAATCTGATGAGCACCGTCGACGGGCTTTTCGTGCTCGGGGAGGCGAACTTCTCGGACCACGGCGCCAACCGCCTGGGCGCCAGCGCCCTGATGCAGGGGCTGGCGGACGGCTACTTCGTGATCCCGGCCACCATCGGCGGCTACCTGGCCGGCACGCGTTTCGATGCGGTGACCACCGGGCACGCCGGCTTCGCGGACGCCGAGCGGCAGGTCGACGAACGGGCCCGAAAGCTGCTCGCGATTCCCGGCAAGCGCACGGTCGACGACTTCCACCGCCAGCTGGGACTCACCATGTGGAATTACTGCGGCATGTCCCGCACCAATGAAGGCCTGGGAAAGGCCCGCGCCCTTATCCGCGAGCTGCGCGCGGAATTCTGGCAAAACGTGCGGGTGCCCGGCTCCGCCGCGGATCTCAACCAGAGCCTGGAAAAAGCCGGGCGGGTGGCGGACTTCATGGAATTCGCCGAGCTGCTGGTCGTCGACGCCCTGGCGCGCCAGGAATCCTGCGGCGGCCATTTCAACGAGGCGTTCCAGACCGAGGAAAACGAGGCCCGACGGGACGACCAGAACTTCTGCCACGTCGCCGCCTGGGAATACACCGGCGACGGCCGCGACCCGAGCCTTCACAAGGAGCCCCTGAGCTTCGAAAACGTTCAGCTAACCCAGAGGAGCTACAAGTGAACAAGACCATCAACCTGACGCTCAAGATCTGGCGGCAGAAAAGCCGCGCGGACCAAGGCCGGTTTGAAACCTATCCGGCCCGCGACATCTCGACCGATATGTCGTTTTTGGAAATGCTGGACGTGGTCAACGAACGGCTCACCCTGGAGGGCCAGGAGCCGATCGCCTTCGAACACGACTGCCGCGAAGGCATCTGCGGCTCCTGCGGCGTCATGGTGAACGGGCGCGCCCACGGCCCGCTGAAGGGCACATCGCTCTGCCAGCTGCACATGCGCCACTTCAAGGACGGCGACACGCTGGCGATCGAACCCTGGCGCGCCCGGGCCTTCCCGGTCATCAAGGACCTGGTCGTGGACCGCAGCGCCTACGACCGCATCATCCAGGCCGGCGGATACGTCTCCGTCAACACCGGCAGCGCGCCGGAGGCCAACACCCTTCCCGTTCCGCCGGACCTTGCCGAAAAGGCGATGGATGCCGCGGCCTGCATCGGCTGCGGCGCCTGCGTCGCCGCCTGCCCCAACGCCTCGGCCATGCTCTTTGTCAGCGCGAAAATTTCGCAGCTGGCGCTCCTGCCGCAGGGACGGCCGGAGGCCGACCGCCGGGCGCTGGCCATGGTGCGGACGATGGACGCCTGCGGCTTCGGCAACTGCTCGAACCACCGCGAGTG
>JALOPD010000372.1 GCA_025454075.1 Desulfobacterales bacterium
CATCCGCCAGGGGCCCGCACGCCCACGCGGCGAGTCCCCGCAGGACCGCCTCGGGCGACTCCAGAAAAGGCGCCAGCAGCTGCGCGCAATCGGACGCCTGTTCCGGCCGGGCATGGCTCAGGCGTCCGACTCCCCACAGGACGCCCTCCTGCAGGGCAGGATGTTCGATATAATTGCGCTCCGGGTGCAGGTAGGACCACAGGATGCATCCGTACTCGTCGGCCAGCCGGCCGCTGCGCGCCACGCATTCGCCCATGGCCTCCGGGCAGCCCCAGCCGATGCCGCCGGATTCCTCGTTGAGGTTCCACATGAGACGGCGCATGACCACGCGCGCGGATTCCATTTCCTCCTCGGCCAGGCGGGCCACCACCCGCCCCATCGCGGTCACGGCCCGCCAGCGCCGCAGCAAGTCCGCATCGCAGAAGAACGCGAACAGGGGGTTGACCACCTGCCGGATCGGCAGATGGCGCACGGCGTCCAAAGAGGACGGAAACGAGTCGGCGACCAGAAGGCCGGCAACGATCCGCTTGAGTTCGCGCCCGCCGATGGAACGATTCAATGTCACGCCTCACTGTCCCGGAGTAATGAAATTCACGCCGACATCCAGCCGGTTAAAATATTGAATGGCACATGATGCCCCAGATTCGAAGCGCGAAATTCGGGCTACTCTTCCTCCCACCGGATGCAGTCGGTCGGGCAATTCTTGATGGCCTCGTCGACGTCGGCGACGGGATAGGAGTCTAGGTCGGCGACCTCGATGAAGCCGGCGTCGTTCACCCGGAACACGGCGGGGCACACCGCTACACAACCCTCGCAGAGGGTACAATCGCCAAGGTCGACCACGGGTTTCATCATGAGCGCACGGTCTCTCTCAGGCCGCCGGGGATTCTGCGCCGCAAACGGCCCGGGCGACGGCGCGGCCGAACTCGCGGCAGGCGTCCAGACCGGACTTCTCCGGAACGAACTGAGCTTTCAGACCGGGTTGGAGCAGGTCGATTTTCATCGCCGTGAGCTCCTCTTCGATCAATTTGACGGCCTCGCCGCTCCAACCGTAAGAACCGAACGCCGCTCCTATCTTGTTCTTGGGCTTGAGGCCCTTCAGGTAGCAAAGGAAATCGGCCACCGTGGGAAACAAGCCGTTGTTGAGGGTCGGCGAGCCCACGACCACGGCCCGGGCGTCGAAAATCTCGGTCATCACCTCGCTGCGGTGCCAGGTCCGCAGGTTCATGGGCTTGGACGGCACGCCGGCCGCCATGATTCCTTCATTGATGGCCTCGGCCATCTTCTCGGTGCTGTGCCACATGGTGTCGTAAATCACGACCGCCTTCTTTTCCGGCTCCTGGCGGCACCACTGCAGGTAGGCGTTCACGATCTTGCCGGGCTCACGGCGCCAGATCACCCCGTGGTCCGGGCAGATCATGCGCAGATCGAGCTTCATTTCCGCCACCTGACGGATCAGTTTCTCGATGTGGCTGGCGTAGAGCAGCAGGATGTTGGCGAAGTATTTCTTGGCGTGGACCATGATCCGGTCGCCGACCTCGTCGTCGAAGGTCTCGGGGCCGGCGTAGTGCTGGCCGAAACCGTCGCTTGAAAAGAGGATGCCGTCCTCCTTGAGATAAGAGAACATGCTGTCCGGCCAGTGGATCATGCGGGTTTCCAGAAACGCAATCGTTCGTTTGCCGAGCTTCAGCTCGTCGCCCGAACCGACCGCCCGGTAGTTCCATTTCTGCGGGAAATGGCGCGCCAGGTTCTTGGCCCCCATCTTCGAGCAGTAGAGGGGCTTGTCCTCCCCGACGCGGTGCATGACGCGGGCGAGACTGCCGGAGTGGTCGAGCTCCGTGTGATTGCTGATCACCACGTCGATTTTGCGTGGATCGACCACGCGGGCGATGTTGTCGATCAGCCGGTCGGCGAATTCCTTCTTGACCGAGTCGATCAGCGCGACTTTCTCATCCATTACCAGAAACGCGTTGTAGGTAGTGCCGAGATCGGTGGAGTAGCCGTGGAAGTCTCTGATGTTCCAGTCTCTTACGCCAACGCTGAAGATTCCGGGAGCAATTTGAACAGGATCCATTTTCACCTCATGCAGCCAATGCGTCATTTGCCAGTGAGAATTCTAAGCATCAACACGGAGATGGCAACTGCCGGCAGCGGCGGGTCTGACCGGAAATCATCAACGCCGGAGCCTGGAAAGAAAGCGCCGCTGGCGCGGATCAAAGAGACCAAAAGGCGATGCCCTCTGCTCTCAGCTGCGCTGCTGAAAACAAAGGGCACCCACCGGCGTCGGGATCAGAGGGCGGCTTCAGGCTTCTTTGGCGAAATCCGCCTTGGAAGCGCCGCAAACCGGGCATTCCCAGCTATCGGGAATCTTTTCGAAGGGCGTGCCGGGCGCCACGCCATTATCGGGGTCTCCCTGCGCCGGGTCGTAAACGTAACCGCACACCTGACAAACGTATCTGGCCATGTTCCTATTCCTCCTTTTCGGATGGGTTTGAGTTCCGACCTATCTTGACCTGTGATTCACTGGCACATCCAGTGCTGAAACGAGCCTTGCGCGGCGATCGGCCCGGGGGGCGCGCGCGGGGTTTGAGCCGGACCATACGCTCACCCCTGTTCTTCCTTTACCGAGCCCGGTCCGGCCAGGGGCTTGAACATCTTCTTGCTGGCCCCGCACACCGGACAAACCCAGTGGTCGGGAAGATCCCTGAACTGGGTCCCTTTGGGGATTTTGCCTTTGCGATCCCCGCGGTCGGGGTCGTAGATGTAGCCGCAGTTGACGGTTTGGCACTGATACATGTCTTCGGGTTTTGCCACGAGCGCACTCCTTGACGTCGTCGGTTTCTATCACCCGCACAGCAGGGTGATCAACTGTTTTACGCGCGATTCGATCTCGTCCCGCACCGGGCGCATGCCCTCCACCGATTGACCGGAAGGGTCCGGAACGTCCCATTCCTGGTGCAGGGCGCCGGGAACGGCCGGGCATTCGTCGCCGCACCCCATGGTGACAATTGCATCGGGCCGGCCGTTGGCGAGCGCCGCCTCGATTCCCTGGGGCGTCCGAAAGGCGAGGTCGATCTTTTTCTCGGCCATCGCGGACACCATGTCCGGATTCAGCTTGTCCGCCGGCTGGCTGCCGCCGGTGGCCACATCCAGCCGCTCCGCGGCCAGGTGCTGGGCAAAGGCGCCCGCCATCTGGCTGCGGCCGGCATTCTGGCGGCACAGGAAAAGCACTTTCTTCCGCGAGGCAAAAGGGGTCATGAGGGCCGCGACCGCCTGTTCGATTTCCTCTTGCACGGTCGGATGCTGGGCGAGGTCTTTGGAGCCTTCGATGCCGCGATAGACCAGGCTGCCTTCATAGCGGGCATCGATGGCATCGAAAAAATACTTGGCGGTCAGCTGCAGGCCTTCGAAGAGATTCTTGCCCTGGGTCGCCCCGACGCTGAGCAGGTATCCGCGGCGCGTGGCCTTGAGGGGGTCGCTCAGCTTCAGCCGGTATTTGCGGGCCCAGAACGTCTGGCAGCGGTCCACCAGCGCCTTGAGCTGGGAAGTCATGTTGTAGAAAAAGATCGGAGAGGCCAGGACCACGACCTCCGCCTGCCGCAGCAGC
>JALOPD010000373.1 GCA_025454075.1 Desulfobacterales bacterium
TGCGCTGCGGGGCCGCGGCCGCGGCAAACCGGGTGTTCGCGGTGAAGGCCGTCGGCTCAAAGCCTCGCGGCAGGCGCTGGATCGAATCCCCGTGGCTCATCCAGCACGGGGTGGTGCGGCTGACGCCTTTCAACAACCCCGTCGCGGACCGGATGGAGAGCTCAGCGAACCCGTACTCCCGCTTGGCCGCCCGGGCGACGCGCCCGCCCAGGGCGGCCGTCATGAACTGCATGCCGTAGCAGATGCCGAGCACCGGGATGCCGAGATCGAAAATGCCGGGGTCGACCTTGGGGCTGCCGGCTTCGTAAATGCTGGAGGGGCCCCCGGACAGGATGATCCCCTCCGGTTTCAGCCGGCGGATGGCTTCGAGCGGGGTCCCCGGGGGCTCGATCTGGCAGAACACATGGTTCTCCCGTACCCGGCGGGCGATCAGTTGGTTGTACTGGGAGCCGAAATCGATGATGATGATCATGGCCTTCGGTCGATCCTGCTTCGGTGAAATGGTTTCGGAAAAAATCCGCCGCAGCGGGATCCGGTCAGCGGCCCCTCCGCGGCGGGTGTGTCCCATCCGTTCGAGAATTCATGGGCCCGGCCGAAACCCGCAACATTTGAAACCCTCGGCGCGCGCCGATTGCCAATCGACTCGCAAATATGGTAAACACGTCCGCAAAAGTCAACCGGAAAATGCAGCCGGCCGCCGGCGCGGCACGGCCGGGGAAAGGGGTTCAGCGGTGGCCCGGCTCATCGTCCAGATCTACGAAATCCAGACCCCGCAGGAGGCCGAGGCGGTCGCCTCCGCCGGGGTCGACCACGTCGGCAGCGTCGTCGTGTCGGAGGAAAACTGGAAGACGGCTGAGCTGAAGGCGGCCATCGACCGCGTGCGCGCGTGCGGGGCCCGGAGCAGCCTGATCCCCCTCTTTCAGGCCGGGTCCGGTGTGCTGCGAACCTTGGAGTTCTACCGGCCGGACATCGTGCACTTCTGCGACGCGCTTCCCCCTTCGGCCTTGTCCGGCCCGGGCTTGGACCCGGTTTGCGAGCGGTTGATCGAACTGCAGATCCGTGTTAAAAAGCGGTTCCCGGAAATGGCGGTCATGCGCTCGATTCCGATCGCCCCGCCGGGGGATGCCCATCGGGTGCCGACGCTCGAATACGGCCGGGTCTTCGAGCCATGGACGGATTTTTTTCTGACCGACACCCTGTTGGTGGGGCCCACGCCCGCAGACGATCAACGCCAGCCGGTGAGCGGGTTTGTCGGCATCACCGGTCAAACGTGCGACTGGGGCATGGCCGGGCGCCTGGTGCGGCAATCCCGCATCCCGGTCATCCTGGCGGGCGGCATCGCGCCGGAAAACGCCGCGGAGGCCGTCGCCCGCACGCGGCCGGCGGGGGTCGACAGCTGCACGCGGACCAACGCCTGCGACGCCCAAGGCCGGCCCATCCGTTTCCGGAAAGACCTGGAGAAAGTTCGAGCCCTCGTCGCGGCCGTGCGCCGCGCCGAGTCATTTTTATGAAGACGACAGAGAGGAACTCAACCCATGTACGAAAGCAGTGATTTGCGCAAGGGGCTCAAAATCGAATACGAAGGCGACCCCTACATCGTTGTCCAATTCGACTTCGTCAAGCCCGGCAAGGGCCAGGCCCTCTACAAGTGCCGGCTCAGGAACATGCTCACCGGGATTCAGTTCGACCGCAACTTCCGTTCCGGCGAAAAATTCGGGGAGCCCAACCTGGAAGAAAAGCAGATGGAGTACCTGTACAAGGAAGGCGACAAGTTCTGCTTCATGAACACTTCCACCTACGAGCAGGAATTCGTGGGCGAGGCGCAGGTCGGGGACGCCAAGAACTTCCTGCTGGAAAACACCGTCTGCTCGGTGCTCTTCTACAAGGACCGGCCGATCGGGCTGACCATCCCGAACTTCATGAACCTGCGCATCGTCAAGGCCGACCCCTGGGCCAAGGGGGACACGGCCTCGGGCGATTCCAAGCCGGCAACCCTGGAAACCGGGTATGAGGTGCAGGTCCCGACCTTTCTCGAGGAGGGCCAGCTCATCAAGGTCGACACGCGCACCGGAAGCTACGTGGAGCGCGTCAAGGAATAACCGGGACGCCGGGCACGGGCTTGGCGTGTTCGTCTCAACGCGACGCGCAGCCTGCGCCGCCGCCCATGGCTCACGAGGCGCGGGCATCCGAAGGGCCCTTGGCGAAAAACTGCAGCTTGACCGACCCGACGTCGATGACGTCGAGGTCCTGAAGCAAAACCGATTTTTTGACCGCTCGATCGTTGACCTTCGGTTTGGACCAACCGCCGGCGTAGCTCAGGTAATAGCCGTCCGGCCGGCGGCTGATGGTGGCCGCCGTCCACCCGACCCACCACCCTTTCACGACGATCTCGCAGGTCGGGTCCTTGCCGATCTTTATCAGGCTGCCGGCCAGGTCAAGCTCGCCGCGGCCGCCGGCCAGGTAGGTCAGCCGGCCGGCGCCGTCCCCGTGGCGTTGCAGGGCCTTCGGGACGACCGCCGCGCTTTTCTGCACCATGGACCGATAGCTGCTCGTGTCCATGACCATGGTCTTGTCGATTTCCGCCGGCAGGCCCTCGCCCTCATCGGACGCATCCCCGAGCGAGAATACCAACAGGTGCTTGCCGACGCTGATGACGTCCCCGTCCTTGAGCCAGTGCGAGCTCACCAGCTGCTCGTTGACAAAAGAACCGTTCTTGCTCTGCAAATCCACGAGGACAAAGGCGTCTCCCGCGGCGTCGATCTTGGCGTGATGCCCGGAAACAGCCAGGTTGTCGATGACGATGTCGTTGTCCTTGCGGCGGCCGATGGAGAGGGATTTGCCCTTTGCGATCGGGTAGCGGCCGATGACGCTGTCTTTGAATTTCAATGTGATGGTCGGCATAGGGGTCGCCCAAAGGTGAGAGGTGACAGGGTGGCCGCCAGTCGTCGCCGCACCCGGCCGAGCCATTTTCCGAAAACGGAGTGCGCACCGCGCCGCACCCCGGTGACCCGCAGGACGACGGCGGAGATGTTGTCGTCCCCGCCGCGCGCGTTGGCCAGGTCGACGAGCTCGCGGCAGGCCTGCTCCGGCGGCTGGGAGGCTGCAATGGACATGATCTCCGCAGGAGGCACCTTCGTGCTGAGTCCGTCGGAGCAGATGACCAGAACGTCTCCCTTGAAGGCGTTCAGCTCGCAGATGTCGGCATCCACGGTCTCTTTGGAACCGACCGCACGGGTGAGAATGTTGCCCATGAGCGCCGCGAACGTCTCGTTGGCGAAGTCGGCCTGCAGCGTGTGAGGCACGGACAGCAAGTCGATATTCTCGTTTCGAATCAAATAGATGGGGCTGTCGCCGACATTCGCGGCAATGACGGTATCATCCCCGAGGTAGACGGCCGACACGGTGGAGCCCATGCCGCGGCAGTCGGCGTGGGCGGCGGCGGTCTCGTGCACCACGCGGTTGGACCACTCGATGCCGGCCAGCAGCCGGCCCGCTTCCGGCGAGAGAAGGCCTGCCCGGTGGCCGTTCCCGGCGGGCGTTTCAGGCGCCACCAGGAAGTCGCGGATGGATTTCACCACCAGCGAACTGGCGATCTC
>JALOPD010000374.1 GCA_025454075.1 Desulfobacterales bacterium
CATGCCGGAGGTCCTGGTGCGCAAGTGCCGCCAGGATCCGGGGTTCGCGATGTGCCCGCGCCGGGACGAAGTGCTGTCCTGGAGCGCCGAAAACCATCAAAGCTTCACCTGTACAGCCTACTACAACCTGGGCCTCGCCTGGCCGGAATTCAACCGCGTATGCCGGGAGCTGGTCCTCTTCAGCCTGCGCGGCGCGCCGGAAAGCATCTACGCGCATGCGGCCGCCGTTACGCGCAACACCTTAAGGCTGCTGCTTTTCCCGGATCTGTCCAACGGGTTTGAAACTTTCGGGTCGGACTCGTTCGTGGCGGAGGACCTGCGGCGCGCATTTCCGGCCGATGTCGCGCCCTACCAGCGCTCGCAGCAGGCTACCGGGGCGCTCGAGCCGTTTTTGAAGAAGCTGGATGCGCCATTCATCGCGGTGGTCTGGCTGTCGCTTTGCGGCTGTCTGTTCTTCGTCTTCTTGGGCCGGCGACGGCTCCGCGAGGATACGACCCTGCAGCTGGCGTTTTATGCCCTGACCGCCGCGGTCGTCAACGCGCTGTTCATGTCCAATCTCAGCGGCGTGTTCGGCCGCTACCAGGCGCGCATCGCCTTTCTGCCGATCCTGGCGGTTTTGATGCTCATCGCGCGCCGGGCGCGGAAGGATGAAGCCGAACTGCAGCCGCCGGCTGCCGAGTAAAAGACCCGCCGACACCATCCACCCTGGATGCGGGCCCGGCGCTAGTCGATCATCAAACCGCTTGACTTGCCCGCCGGCTTTCGTTAACTATAGCCCCTTCTAAAGTTAACAAGACAGGTTTTCTGCCCCCATGAAATCGCAAATCCTCATGCTGCTGCGGGAATCCGGCGAGGTCGTTTCCGGCAGCGCTATCTGCGCACGCCTCGGGACATCTCGGGTCGCGGTTTGGAAGCACATCCAAAAGCTCCTGGAAATGGGCTACGAAATCGAGTCCGGCCCGAAAGGGTATCGGCTGTGCAGCGCTCCGGACAGCCTGCACCCCTGGGAATTCCCGGGCCGCGAAGAGCGCATGGTCTACCTCCAGGAAGCCGCGTCCACCATGGATGTGGCCAAGGATATGGCGCGCCGGGGCTGCCCGGCCTTCACAGTGGTGGTCGCCGGCCGCCAGACCCGCGGCCGGGGGCGGATGCGGCGCGTGTGGGACTCGGAGGAGGGCGGGCTGTATCTGACGGTGGTGTTGCGGCCGGACATACCGGTCATCTGGAGCCCGCGCGTGAACTTTCTCGTATCGCTGACGCTGGCGACCGTGCTGCGAAAGGGCTACGGTGTGGAAGCGGGGTTGAAATGGCCGAACGACATCCTGGTCCAGGGTCGCAAGCTGTGCGGCCTGCTCTCCGAGATGGAGAGCGAGGGCGAGCATGTCAATTTCATCAACGTCGGGATCGGTCTCAATGTCAACAACCCCCCTCCGGTGCTGGATTCGCCGGCCGCATCGCTTAAGGAGCTGTTGGGTCGAGCCGTCTCCCGCCGGGAAATTCTGGCCCGCTTTCTCGATGAGCTCGAGGCACGCCTGCGTGCCGAGCCATGGGATAGGGTCATCGCCGCCTGGAAAGCCCTTTCGGTTTCGCTGAACCGGCCGGTGCGCATCGCGACCGCCCGGGAGGACATCCGCGGGACGGCGGTGGACGTGGACGAAAACGGCGCGTTGTTGGTCGAGCAGGCCGACGGAACCACGGCGACGGTGGTTTACGGCGACTGCTTTCTATCATGAGAGGCAGCCGATGAACCCAACTCGCAGCGTGCGGTTAGAGGGCCAGAGTGCCTTGCGGCCGCTCGTGTCCGCATCGCTCTTTGCGGCCTTGACGGCCGTCGGCGCTTATCTTTTCGTCCCTATCGGCCCGGTGCCGATCGTGCTGCAGAACATGTTCGTTTTCCTGGCGGGTCTATTGCTCGGCAGCCGCTGGGGGCTGGCAAGTGTGGCGGTTTACCTGCTGGCGGGTCTTTGCGGCCTGCCGGTCTTCGCCGGCGGCACAGGGGGGATCGGCCGCTTTTTCGGGCCGACGGGCGGGTTTCTGCTGGGCTATCTGCCGGCGGTTTTCCTGATCGGAGCCATCGCCGAACGGCGCCCGGAGCGCATGCTCCGGGATGTGCTGGCCATGATTCTCGGCTCCGCGGTGCTGTATGCCTGCGGGGTGACGTGGTTGAAGGTCGTGACCCAAATGCCCTTTGCAAAGGCCGTGGCGCTGGGGATGCTGCCCTTCCTGGCGGGCGATGCGCTCAAGATCGCCGCCGCCGCGCTGATCGCCCGGGCGGTTCGTCCGATCATGGCCAAATAAGCGGCTTCGACGCCCGGTTCCCATGCGGCATTTATTTTTCAGCCAACACCCGAACACCCGGTTTGCCATGTCGGCCATCATCGAAATCGACAATCTGACCCATCGTTTTGCGGACGGCACGGTCGGTCTCGATGGGATCACGCTCGCCATCGCGGCGGGCGCCTTCGTGGTCATCGCCGGGGCCAACGGCTCCGGCAAGACGACCCTGCTGCACCACTTCAACGGCCTGCTGCAGCCGACCTCCGGGCGCGTACACGTGGCGGGTGTATGCGCAAGGGAAGATCCGCTCAACGCTCGCATGCGGGTGGGCATGGTGTTCCAGGATGCCGACAGCCAGATCGTCGGCGAGACGGTGCGCGACGACGTGGCCTTCGGGCCCGAAAACCTCCGGCTCGATCGGGCCGAGATCGACCGGCGGGTGGTGGCGGCGCTCGCTGATACGGGATTGGCCCACCTGGCCGACCGGCGCTCGCATCTGCTTTCGGGCGGCGAGAAGCGACGGCTGGCGGTGGCCGGAATACTGGCGATGCAGCCGCAGGTGATCGTCTTCGACGAGCCGTTTTCCAACCTGGATTATCCCGGGGTGCGCCAAGTGCTGGATCAGATCCTGCGCCAGCACCGCGCGGGCTGCACGATCGTGGTGACGACCCACGATCTGGAAAAAGTGCTGGCCCACGCCGACCGTCTGCTGTTCATGCACGCGGGCAGAATCGAAGCCGACGGCCCGCCGCCGGCGCTGATCGAACGGGCGGAGAGTTTCGGCGTGCGCCGGCCGCGGGCCGCGCGGCGCGGAGTGGAGGCGCTGTCATGGCTGAACTGACCGCATTCGCCTATCGGGCCGGGACCAGCATCCTGCACCGGTTTGATGTCCGCATGAAGCTGACGCTCGTGGCGGCGGCATCGCTGGTCGGCCTGCGGCTCGATTTCGCGGCGCTGGGGCTGATGGCGCTGGGGCTTCTGGCCGTCGCGGCCGGCTGCCGGCGCAGCCTGCGGGTTCAGCCGGGCGAGTGGCGCTGGGTCGCCGTGCTGCTCGCGTTTGTTTTTGCGGCGAGAACGCTATCCGCCGAAGGAACGCCGGTCTTTTCGGTCATGGCACTGGACATCACCGGCGAGGGCCTGCGGGAGGGAGCGCGGGGCTGCCTGCGTCTGGGCCTGGTTTTCCTGCTCGGCTCGCTGCTCGTGGCGACGACCCGCTCATTGGAGATCAGGGCCGGCGTTCAGTGGTTCCTCAAGCCGCTGCCGTTCATCTCCGCCGAGCGGGTCGGCACCATGCTGGGCCTGCTCGTGCGCTTCCTGCC
>JALOPD010000375.1 GCA_025454075.1 Desulfobacterales bacterium
GAACGTGGCCGATTTGATCTGGGAGGCCACCGGGTCCACGATCGCGATGATGTCGCAACCCATCTCGGCGTAGAAGCCGGCGGCAACCGCCCCGACTTCACCCGCGAACTTGATGACTGCGTGGGCGAAATCGCGGTTCTTGTAGACGTCGGTAAAGATGCGCACGCCGGCGAGGTGCGAGGCCAGCGTCAGCGGCCCGCAGAAAAGCCCCATCATGACGCAGTCGAGCTCGTCGAGCTGGGGCTTGGCGATCTTGGCGGCCTCGTAGATCGTCGGCCACCGGCCGGATTGCTTGGTGGGCATCTTGAGGCCGGCGTCCGCCGGTGATTTGTTGGAACAGGGGTGATTGGTCACGGACGGAACGTTGTCCGGCCACCACTTGAGATCGCATCCGACCGAATTGGCTTCCACCGACAGGTCGAACAAGAGGGGAATGCCGTCGGCCTTGTAGCGTTTGGCCGCGTTCACCACACCCTTAGCCAGCAGCGAGGAATCTTTGAGCATTTTGTCGGCCGGCTCATTGATCAGAAATGCGCAATGCACGCCGGCGTAGGGCACCCACGGCGGTTTGGCCGTTTTCTTCCCTCGGTAGGCGTCGATCAGCATTTGCTTCGCCATGAATAGTCTCCTTTAGATGAGGGTTAACGTCTATCCGCTTCAACTTCACTGCAACTCTTGACCGGCCCCACCCCCTTTCCGATTCTTCCTGTAGGGATTGCGTTCGCAGGATCTCTTCCGGTCTTGAAGTGCATCACACGAACGCCTCAGGAGATCAAATTGCTTTGAACGGCAGGGATCAACTCCCGCTTTAAACAACCGCGCATCAACTCACTCCAGGAGAATAACGCCATAGTAGTTGAACGTATCGGCCTTGTTGACCGCCACGTGGGAATTGAGCCCCAGTTTTTGCAGTGTTCCGATCACATCGATCGATAAGGATTCCACCGAGGGCCGCTTTTCTTGAGGAAACCGGCAGTCCTGCGGGTACGTGCATTTCTTGCAGAGCGCGCAACACTCCCCGACCAGGCTGAAGGCCTTGTAGTAGCCTTCTAAAAACAGCCGGCGCTCCATGACGATGGTTCCTTTCCAGCAACGGACCTGGACGGTCCGCTTTTTGGCGTTGTTGACGCTGAAATTCGAGTGTGATTTCGAACCCACCAGCAGCAGCGCCGTGGAATACTCGGAGAGGATGCGCCGGGTCCTCTCCGGGTCGGGCGTCGCCGGCGGGCAGCACCAGCTGGTATTGTAGCGCGCGCACCCGTAACGGCATTTCAGATTCACCCATTCGGCGACGACGATCTTGTCGGTGCCGATCGGGAAAACGTCGGTGATGTCGTGTTTGCGACCCTCGACCAAAAGTTCTTGGAGAAGGGGCTTGGGAATCCCGGTGTTATTTTTGAAAGGCACGACCATCGGTGGCGACATCAGTCCGATTCCCCCTGCGCACAGGTGATGTGAAACTGGACATCGCGCGGCAGCGCCATTTCCAGTGCGACTTCCGCGGCTTTGATGATCGCAGAAGGAATCGTGCAGGACGCATGGCAGCCGGACTGTTCTGCGGAGGTATACACGGGGTTGCGCGTCAGGGGGGTGAAGAGATCCTTCAGGGACAGCGTGGTCACACACCCCGACAGCCGCTGAATCTGCTTGCACTGCGACCCCGAAACCGTCACCGCAACCGTGCGGCGGTCCATCCTTTGCGCCCGGATGGTGCATGCAAACCCGCAGATGCCCGGGTGGACGGTCACACGGGCGACGCACGGTTCCTTGGCGGTCCTTGCTTCCGCAGCGACGATCTCGGGGTCGGAGTCTTTGGCCATCCGCAACTCACTTCTGGTTCAGGATCTCGTCGGCGACGACGCCCTTGAGATGCGGGAATTCATCCTTCATGTGCGGCACCTGCATGGATTCCATGAACTCCTGCTGGAAGTTCGGCTCCACGGTGAGCTCGATGTACTCCACGTTGCGCGAGCACCAGTTGGCCTCGGCGCGCTTGCGCACGTTCAGGAGCGCCGCCCGGCACCCGTCGCCGGCGGCGTTGCCGACGCTCAGGATCTTCTCGATTTCGCAGTCCGGGAAGAGCCCCATGACCAGGGCCTTGGTGCGGTCGACATGCGTGCCGAAGGCGCCGGCGATCTTGACCCGCTCGACCTTCTCCAGCCCCATGCGGCGCATCATCAGCTTGCAGCCGGCGTAAAGCGCCCCCTTGGCCAGCTGGATCTGGCGAACGTCCTTCTGGGTCACCACGATGTCCTTGTTGATGCTCGAATCCTCGGCCCAGGCCAGGACGAACTCCGGCTGGCGGTTGTCCGGGTTGATCCGGAAGCGCTTGTGGCCCTCCAGCGCTTTGCGGTTGAACACCCCGCTGCGCTGGATAATGCCCGCCCGGAAGAGTTCGGCCAGCAAATCCAGAATCCCCGACCCGCAGATCCCCTTGGCCTGCATGTCTTTGGCCTCGGAATACTTGCGCCAGGCATCGCGACCGATGACTTTGTAATTGACGTCCTTGGTCTCCGGGTCGATCTCGATGCGCTCGATGGCGCCCGGAGCGGCCCGCATGCCGAAGGTGATCTGGGCGCCCTCGAGGGCCGGCCCGGTGGCGCAGGAGGAGGAGATCATCTTGTGGCGATTGCCCAGAACGAGCTCGCCGTTCGTTCCGATATCAATGATGAGCTGGTTTTCCTCGTATTTGTAAGGTTCCTCGGCGATGAGCACGCCGACGTTGTCCGCCCCTACGAACCCGGCCTCGATCGGCAGCACGAACAGGTAGGAGGAAGCGTTGATCTTGATGCCCAGATCGCGCGCCTTGATGTCCAGGCTGTGGTGCAGAACGGGCGGGAAAGGCGCCATCCCCACGAACTCCGGGTTGAGGTTTAGAAAGATGTGGTGCATGGCGGTGTTGAAGCCGATCGTGACGTCCTCGATGTCGTCCCGGGTGAGGCGCAGGTAGGTCTTGCCCTCCTCGGGGACCTCCACGAACTCGTCGGGCCCCTCTTCGCCCTTTTTCTTTTTCTTCTTTTTCTTCGGCGGGAAGGTGTTCTGAATGGCCTGCCCGATGAGCTCGTTCACGCCCTCGATGATGTCGTTGCTCATGCGCTGCAGCCCGTCCGGGGCCGTCATGTGGTAGGTGATGCGGGCCATGACGTCCTCGCCGTACTTGCACTGCGGATTCATCATCGACACCGTGTCGAACACCTTGCTGGTGGTCAGATCGCAGAAATACGCCGCCACCGTGGTGGTTCCCACGTCGATGGCCACCCCGTATGCATGCTCCACTTTGCCGGGCCGGACGCGGATGATCTCCTTCTCGTTCCACACGCTGACGGTGACGGCCCATTTGCCGTCCCGCAGCGCCGTCGACAGGGTCCGCAGCGTAAAGATGTCGCAGGTCAGATTCGACAGCCCGTGGTCCCGCTCCAGGCCCTTGCAGACCCGCTCGAAGTCTCCCAGGGGGTCGTGGAAGGTGGGGGGATCCACCTGGACATGATAAAGACGCACGGCCGGGTTGTGCTCGATGTGGATGTCGCGGGCGGCCTTGCTGACGACCTGCTTGCCGGCGCGGGACTCCTCGGGCACGAACACCAGGAGGTC
>JALOPD010000111.1 GCA_025454075.1 Desulfobacterales bacterium
CGCCCGGGCCTGAAGAAGGTCAAGGAGAAGCTGGGGGAAAAGGCCGGCCAGAAAATCCCGACCGAGTGGGGCAAGACGGCGAAGCTGCCGGAGAGGTACAGGGCATAAGCAAGAGCAACGAGTAACGAGAAATGAGCAACGAGCCAAAGGCAAAAAGAAACGGCTATCTTAAAGAGCAACGAAAAATGGGCGACGAGCGACGAGAAATAAAAAACGGGCGCAGTATGACGTGTTTCAAGGTTTACAGTTTTTAACTCGTTACTCGTTGCTCGTTACTCATCACTTATACCGAGGTGGACATGCCGGACGACAAGCAGCGCGTCGACGACCTGAGCCAGGAAGCGCTAGCCCGCTTCATTCTGGACATCATGCACCGATCTCTCCTGCACTACGGCCTGTGGTTCACCGAGGTGCGGCACCAGATGGGGACCGCGCGGGCGCTGGGGATTCTGAAGACCGCCTACGAGCGCAGCATGGAGATCCAGATGAACCGCCTCTCCAAGGTGTTCGGCTTCGAGCTGAAAGACGGCCTGCCGAAGGTCCTCCTCGAGATGGACCGCGGGGAGCTGAAAAAACTGCTGGACGGGTTCTGCGCCAACTGGCTGGCCAACGACGGCGTCTGGTTTCAGTCGGTCGAATTCAAGGACGGCATGAACGACGCCAAGCGCTGCAACGATTCCGTCTGGGGGCAATTCTCGCCCCTCGAGGCGTGGTCCATCAAGCGCTTCCTCGGACTGCCCGAACGGCCCGGGCTCGCCGGGCTGAAGAAAGCCCTGGGCTTCCGGATCTACGCGCAGATCAACACCCAGTCCATCATCGAGGAGAACCCCGGCAGCCTGGTGTTCCGGATGGACGAGTGCCGCGTGCAGTCCGCCCGCAAACGCAAAAATCTAGACGATTATCCTTGCAAGTCGGCGGGTCTGGTGGAATACACTTACTTTGCGCGCAGCATCGACGACCGCATCGAAACCGAGTGCATCGGCTGCCCGCCGGACCCCCACCCGGAGGAGTGGTTCTGCGCGTGGCGCTTCACGCTGAAACCATAGCTGCTGCAACTTCGATTCAGCTTGGGATATCATCCGAAGTGCAGCTGTCCGAGCGCATGCTGCGGCATGGGCGGGTGGGTGCATTTTCACATGACCATGGCGGTTTGAGGCGTTGAGGTGTTTCTGAAGGCCGCCGGGCAGGATTGATGAAAAACAGCTCCCTTTTGACCGAAAGACGATTAAAGCCCCGGCACCCTGCGATGTCCGAGCACATGGTCGAGTTTGTGTTCCCGGGGGTCCCGGTTTACCAGCTCAAGGCCAAGGACATCTCCGAGACCGGGGTCGGGGTGATTGTCCGGCCGGATTCGAAATTTCTGAATCTGATTCAAATCGGACAGGAAATGAATGTGAAGCTGCTCTCGCCGAAGGGATCCAGGCATATGCAAGGAACCTATCGGGCGAGAATCGCGCATATCACCGCCCTCGAGGAGGGCAAATTCAAGAACCATAAGCTGGTCGCCCTGGAATTGATGGCGAAGACTTCCTCATAGTGAACTCGCCCCGTCAAATCAGTATAAAAATTGCATAGAGCAGAATCCGTGATACCGGTCCGCTCCCGCCTCTTTGTTTCCTGCTGTGGTTCATTGCGGGCGCCAGGCGCGGGACCGGCACCGAATTTGTCAATGCAGCGCTTGCTGCGGGTTCAGGCGGCAGCTGCCGGATGCAAGCCGGCGGCGCTGGGCACCCCGGAAATGATCCTCACGACGGCTCTGGGCACAACGCACGAGGGCCAAACAAGACTGGCGTAAATTCTATATTCGCGGAGTCAATCAAAAAAGGAGGTCGTCATGAAAGTCATTGCCATAAACGGTAGCCCCAGGCCGGGTGGGAACACGGAAATCCTGCTCAAGAAGGTGCTCGAGCCGCTGAAGGCCGCCGGCTGGAGCACGGAGTACCTGAGGATCGGCGGCCGTCCGGTTAGAGGCTGCACGGCCTGCTTCAAGTGCTTTGAGCGGAAGGACAAACGGTGCGCGGTGAAAAAGGACGCAATGAACGACTATCTGGAGAAGATCTTCGCGGCTGACGCGGTCATCCTCGGCTCTCCGACCTACTTCACCGACGTCAGCACGGAGATGAAAGCACTGCTCGACCGCACGGGCATGGTCGCACTGGCCAACGGTGGAGCGCTCAAGGGGAAGATCGGGGCCGCGGTCGTGGCCGTTCGGCGCGGGGGTGCCACCCATGTATTCGACACCATCAACCACATGTTCCTCATGTCGTCCATGGTCGTGCCCGGCTCCATCTACTGGAACATGGGCATGGGCCTCGGCAAGGCTGAGGTGCTCGGCGATGAGGAGGCCATGCGCAACATGAGCCATCTTGGGCAAAGCATCGCCTGGCTCGGAAAGGCCATTGCTTCCGCCCCCGATGCCTTCCCCACGCCTCCGCTCGGTGGGGCTTAAGGCGGCCTTGCTCAAGTCAATCTTTCACAAGGAGAAATCGATCATGTCCGGCGAGAAAAGGATTCTTTCAAGGAGAGATTTCATCAAAGCCGCCGGTGCGGCAGGTTTAGGGTCTGCACTTGTACCCTTTAGCTCCTTGACCACGGCGCACGCCAACCCTCAAACGAAGGCGTCGGAACAAATGGTTGTGCCGACCCGGCCGTTTGGGAAAACGGGCGTGGATGTTTCCATCCTTTCGCTGGGCGGCGTTTTGAAGGACACCGACCAGCTCGTATTCCGGCAGGCCTTGAAATCGGGCGTTACCTATTGGGATACAGCCGATTCATATGGGGGGGGAGGCAACGAAAAGGCGATCGGTGGCTACTTTGCCAGGTTCCCGGCCGACCGGGAAAAAGTGTTCCTGGTCACCAAGGCCGCCAGTTCAAGCGCACAAGAATTGTCCGATAAATTGAACACCTCGCTTCAGCGAATGAATACGTCCTATATCGATATGTATCTCATCCACTATGTGAGCGATGTCGGCAAGGAGCTGACCCCTGAAGTCAAAATGTGGGCCGAGCGCGCCAAGTCCAAAGGGACGATCCGCCTTTTCGGATTCAGCGCTCACAAAAATATGGAAAACGGCATGCTTGAGGCGGCTAAACTGGGGTGGATCGATGGGATCATGATGACCTATAATTACCGGCTGATGGTCAAGGACGAAATGAAAAGGGCAGTGGATGCCTGTGCCAGGGCCGGAATCGGTTTGACCGCGATGAAGACGCAAGCCGCCTTCTCGGCCATTTTTTGGTCTTCGATCGGATCCGAGACCGATGATGCGCTGAAAATGACGGAGAACTTCCTGAAAAGAGGATACACCGCTGAACAGGCCAAGCTCAAGGCGGTATGGGAAAACCCCCACATAGCCAGCATCTGCTCGGCCATGCCGAATATGACGATCCTCCAGGCCAATATTGACGCGGCACTGAATAAGCAGCGTTTGTCGGAGGGAGACAGGCAGCGGCTGGAACAATATGCTCGAGAAACGGCTCCCGGCTACTGCTCCGGGTGCGCTCATATCTGCGAATCAGCGGTCGACCTGGACGTCCCGATCAGCGATATCTTGCGCTGTTCCATGTACGCTCACGGCTATGGCTGTCGGGATATGGCGCTGAGCCTCTTTAATGCGCTGCCTGCCGGCGCAAAGGATAACGTCTTTAAGGCCGACTATTCGAAGGCAGAAAAATCCTGCCCCCAAAAAATCCAAATAGGCAGAGTACTAAAAAGAGCATGCGAGGATTTGGGATAGCCGGAAGTGTTTTGAAAATGGTCACATTACTTTTGGCTCCGAGCCGCCATGACTTTTTCCAGGACGGCTGATGCATTATCCGCTTCTTTTTTTCCGACTTTCAATTCGAGCACTGTTGTCAAGCTCCTCATCTCTGCCTGGGTCAACCCTACATTAAACCCCACGTTGAAATGCGACTGGAGTTGGGGATTGAAGCCGGCCATGCTGGCCAAGGCTGAAATGGTTGCAATCTCTCTGCTCTGAAAATCCAGGTTGTCGCGCCCGAAGATGTCCCCGAATAGGTGCCCATGCTGGCCAATGTAAATAAAGAGATGCATGAACTCATGTCGGAAGAGGGTTTTTTTGCCACCATGGTAATGAGCAGATATTGGCCCAGGACAGGAAAAGTGCATATCGCACGGGCCGGGCATCAGCATCCACTTTGGGTTAAGAATCATGGTTTTCAGGAGCTTACCAATATTAATGGGATCCCGATAGGCATCGATTCCGAAGCTGAGTACGAGAAAGTTGCATTTGACCTGTTACCC
Organism: Desulfobacterales bacterium; assembly: GCA_025454075.1. Next base: position 4,265 of record JALOPD010000111.1, read on the forward strand.
GGAGAATCGATCCTTCTCGTGACAGGCGGAATCACCGAGGCAGAAAATGAAAAAGGGGAGTTGTTCGGTAATGACCGTTTGACTGACTATTTCAAACTGGCCACCGGTCCCCCCTGGTCACAAGGATTATTGGAAAAAATCGATTCTTGGCGCGGCGGCGCGGTGATGAACGACGACTTGACCATATTGGAACTTTGGCGTGATCTTCCATCGAACGTCGTTGGGCCGAATTGATTCGGATCTTTTTCTGCAGTGTGGCTTATAAAACCTTGTGCTATAAAGATCAGCTCCCATCTACGTTTCGCTTTATACCGCACTCAATGCGCTTCTTTTTATCTTCGATCTTCTCTTGACGCTTGCCGGTGGCCGTGATTTGATACACAAAATATGCAGCGGACGGGCGACGGGCCGCTCTTTTGCATTCGGGAGTAATTTTCCTAAATAGGAAGGAGTCCACCATGCCGGTTGCGGATTATAAAATCTATTGCCAGATGATCGATCGGGCGCTGGCGGGCAAGTTCGCCTACCCGGCCTTTAATGTCACCTCCATGGCGACGGCCAGCGCCGTGCTGAAAGGCCTGGCCGAGTCCAAGAGCGACGGGATCATCCAGGTGTCGACCGGCGGCGGCGCGTTCGCCTCCGGCTCGATGCTGAAGGACATGGCGCTCGGCGCCGTCGCCATCGCCGAGTACGTCCAGCGGGTCGCCGACCGCTACCCGGTCTACGTCGGCCTGCACACCGACCACTGCCAGGCGGACAAGCTGGATCAGTTCGTGAACCCGCTGATTGCCGAGACCGAGCGCCGGCGCGCCAAGGGGTTGCCCAACCTTTTCAACAGCCACATGTTCGACGGCAGCGCCCTGCCGCTCAAGGAGAACCTCGACATCGCGGTCCGGCTGCTCGAGCGCTGCCGGAAGAGCGAGATCCTCCTCGAGATCGAGGCCGGGGTGGTGGGCGGCGAGGAGGACGGCATCAAGGCCGAGGCCTCGGCCAAGCTCTACACCACGCCCGAGGACACCCTGGAAGTCGCCCGGCGGCTGAACGCGGTCAAAGGGGCGCGCTACCTGCTGGCCGCCACCTTCGGCAACGTGCACGGCGTCTACAAGCCGGGCCAGGTGAAGCTCAAACCCTCCATCCTGAAGACCTGCCAGGATGCGGTCGTCAAGGCCTGCGGGGAGCAGGCGCGGTTCGCGCTGGTCTTCCACGGCGGCTCCGGCTCGACGGTGGCCGAGATCCGCGAGGCGGTGGATTACGGGGTCGTCAAGATGAACATCGACACCGACACGCAGTACGCGTTCACGCGCCCCATCGCCGACCACATGCTGAAAAACTACGACGGCGTTCTCAAGGTGGACGGCGAGGTGGGCCGCAAGAAGGCGTACGACCCCCGCACCTATCTCGCCGCGGCCGAGAAGGGCATGGCGGAGCGGGTGAAGCAGGCCGTGAAGGACCTGCGGGGGGAGGGGACCACCCTTTTCAAATGAGGCACGCGATGGAATTGAAACCAGCGGACCTTGAGGTCCAGCGGATCGGCGCCGGCCGCATCCAATCCCCCATTACCGGGGCCCATTTCGTCGACGACGGGGACCATGTCGTTCTGCAGTCGAACCCGGCCGAGATCCAGCGCGTTTTGGCGGAAACGGGGAACGTCCTCGCCTTCGAGAAAGCCGGGCCGCGGCAGAAGATCTACTTCGACACCTCCAAACTGAAGTGCGGCATCGTCACCTGCGGCGGCCTGTGCCCGGGGTTGAACGACGTCATCCGCGCGCTCGTGCTGAGCCTGTTCCACAACTACAAGGTCAGGACCGTGTTCGGCTTCCCCTACGGCTACGAGGGACTCACGTATCGCTACGGGCACACCCCCGTCGAGCTGGATCCGGGCGCCGTGAGCCGCATCCATGAGTACGGCGGGACGATCCTGGGCTCCTCCCGCGGCAACCAGGACATCGGCGAGATGGTCGACACCCTGGACCGCATGAACCTGGGGATCCTGTTCGCCGTCGGCGGAGACGGCACCCTGCGGGGGGCCCAAGCCATCGCCGAGGAAATCCAGCGCCGGGGGCTCAAGATCAGCGTGATCGGCATCCCCAAGACCATCGACAACGACATCTCCTACGTGGAACGCTCCTTCGGCTTTGAAACGGCGGTGTCCGAGGCGGTCAAGGCCATCGATGCCGCGCACACCGAGGCCAAGGGCGCGCGCAACGGGATCGGGCTGGTCAAGCTCATGGGGCGCGAGTCCGGCTTCATCGCCGTGTTCGCCTCGCTGGCCCGCAGCGATGTCAACTTCTGTCTGATACCGGAAGTGCCCTTCACCCTGGACAAGCTGCTCGACAGCGTGCGGGACCGGCTGCAGCGCCGCGGGCACGCGGTGATCGTGGTGGCCGAGGGCGCCGGCCAGGACCTGGTGGGGGACACCCAGGAGCGGGATGCCTCCGGGAACGTGAAGTTCAAGGACATCGGGCTTTTTCTGAAAGACCGGATCAACGCGCATTTCAAGAACATCGGCATGGATGCCACCCTGAAATACATCGACCCGAGCTACACCATCCGCGGGGTTCCGGCCAACGCCTACGATTCGGCCTTCTGTCTGCTGCTCGGCCAGAACGCCGTGCACGCCGGCATGGCCGGCCGCACCAACATGGTGGTCGGCTACTGGATGAACACCTTCACCCACGTGCCCATCCCCCTGGCGGTGTCCCGGCGCAAGAAGGTCGACCCGGAGGGCTGGGTCTGGAGCAGCGTGTTGACCAGCACCGGCCAACCCAAGGAGATCCGCTGACGGAGGCGGCCACGCCATGACCCCACGACGAATCGCCGTCTCCACCGGCGGCGGGGACGCCCCGGGGCTGAACGCCGTCATCCGGGCGATCGTGCTTTCCGCTTTGAACCGAGGATGGGAGTGCGTCGGCATCCGAGACGGCTACAACGGCCTTTTGACGCCGGGGGACTACCCCCAGGGCGGCCTGATGCCCCTCGACCGCAACGCGGTGCGCGGGCTCACCCATCTCGGCGGGACCATCCTCGGCACCACCAACCGCGGCAACCCATTGCGCTTTCCCGTGAAGGGCAAAGACGGGAAGGTCGAAGAGAAGGACCGGTCCGACGAGCTGGTGGCGCTTTTCCGCAGCCGGGGGTTGGACGCATTGATCGCCATCGGCGGCGACGGGTCGCTCGAAATCGCCGATGCCCTGAGCCGAAAAGGTCTGCCGGTGGTGGGGGTGCCCAAGACGATCGACAACGACCTGGACCGGACCGTGGTCACCTTCGGTTTCGACACGGCGGTGGATTTCGCCACCGAGTGCATCGACCGGCTGCACTCCACGGCCGAGTCGCACCAGCGCATCCTGGTGATCGAGGTGATGGGTCGCTATGCCGGCTGGATCGCCCTGCACTCCGGGGTGGCGGCGTCCGCGGACGTGATCCTCATCCCCGAGATCCCCTACGACATCCGCAAGGTGGCCGAGAAGATCGCGGAGCGCGAGCGCAACCGCCGGTACTTTTCCATCGTGGTGGTGGCCGAGGGCGCGCTGCCCGCGGGCGGCGGGCGTACGGTGGCGGAGGAGAAAACCGCCGGCAGGGCCGAGCGCCTGGGCGGGGTCGGCCAGAAGGTGAGCGCGGAGCTGGAGAAGCTGACCGGCAAGGAATCGCGGGTCGTGGTGCTCGGCCATCTCCTGCGCGGGGGCCGGCCCACCTCCCACGACCGGCTCATTTCGCTGCGCTTCGGAGCGGCCGCGGTCCGGGCCCTGGGCGAGGGCCGCTCGGGCATCATGGTGGCGCTGGACCCGCCGACGGTCAAGTACGTGCCGTTGGCCGCGTGCATCCGGCGGATGAAGACGGTGCCGGTCGATTGCGACACCGTGCTGACCGCGCGGGACCTGGGGATCGGCTTCGGGGACTGACGCGCGCGGCAACGAACGTCGTCCCAGGCAGTTGCCCGGAGTTGGGAGGTGACGCTCGAATCCGTTTAAAGTTTAACGTTTAAGGTCAAAAGTGGCAGGAAAATTTCCTGTTTTTTCAAACTCTGAACCTTAAACCTTAAACGAGCCCGAACCTATCCCCTGTCTGCGGGTCCGGTGCAGGGGCTGCGGTTTCCAGCCACCCTCTCATAGAGGCCTTTCAGCGCCACCCGATCGGTTCGTAGCCCTTTTCCCTGAGGCAGCGGTCCACGAAGCTTTTGAAGACGGCATCGGGCTCATCGGATTTGAGGGCGCCGTGCACCAGCCCGCCGGCGGCGCCCCCGGCCGCCCCGGCCGCCGCTCCCCGACCCAAGCTCCCCAGCACGGCCCCGGTCGCCGCCCCCACCGCCCCGCCGACGGCCGCACCGCCCGCGGTCTCCTTCGCAATCTCGGCCCCCTTGCTTCCCTCGGCGCCGCTCTCCCTGGCGTAGCGGATGCACTCGTCGATGTCGCGCTGGGCGGCTTCATTGCCGACCTGCTTGAGGTGGGCGTTGGGGTAAACCACGGGCCGTTTCTCCGCGCAGGCCGCACATGTCACGGCCGCGACCGCAGCAAAAACGATAAGCCTTCCCTTCATAGTTCCGCTCCATAAATAGGGTTAAAGGGCGCCTGTCCGCAATTTTCGGATGGCGGCACCCAGCGTCATCGCACTCTCTGCGCCAAGAATAGGCCGCATCCGGGGCATTTTCAATAATTTCACAATTGATTTCCTCAAGTGTCCGCAGAAACTGACGATATTCCGTTGTGACGGGTCCACCCCGGTACCGAAGCCGGATCGTCTCCTAAAAGAGAGGAAATCAATTTGGACGAAGAAAAATTCAGACACATCATGACCCAGGTCAAATCGTTCCCGGGCATGCCGGCCACGGCCGCCAGGCTCATGCCCCTGCTCCAGAACCCGGACTCCAGCGCCGGCAAGATCGAAGACATCCTCAAATACGACCCCGGGTTGACGGCCAATATCCTCAAACTGACCAACTCGGCCTATTTCGGGCTCCCGTCGCGGGTCAGCTCCGTGCGCCAGGCCATCATGCTGCTGGGGTGGAAGCGCCTGCTGCAGCTGGTGATGACGATGTGCATGAGCGCGCTTATGAAGAAGCCGGTGCCGGGCTACGACCTGCCGCGGGGGGAGCTGTGGCGGCACTCGGTGGCGGTTTCCGTGGCGGCGGACCTGCTCGTCAAGTCCTTGAGCATCAGCGACGCGGACGAGGTGTTCACCGCCGCGCTGCTCCACGACATCGGCAAGCTCGTTCTGGGCGACTACGTGCAGGAGGACCTGGAGAAGATCGAAGGGATGGTGAGCAAGGGCATCTCGTTCGAGGTGGCGGAATACGTCGTGCTGGGGACGAACCACGCGGCCATCGGCGCGAGGATCCTGCAGAATTGGTCGCTGCCCCGGGAACTGGTCAATGCGGTCAGCTGGCATCACGACCCTGAAAGCTGCGACCACTACTGCCTGCTCAGCGACGTGGTGCACGTGGCCAACATCGTGGGGCGCCGGGTGGGCTTCGGCAAGGGCCGCAACGGGCAGGTCCTGGAGCCGTCGCTCGAGGTCGCCGAGCGCCTGGGGATCAACCAGAACCACATCGACACGCTGGCCGAACAGACCCTCCAGGAGGTGGGACGGCTGACGGAGATCCTGAACTGACACGCGGGGTCCGGCCCCCGTGTCAGAGGCAGTCTCTCCATTTCCAGCGGATCATTCCCTGCACCCGCTCACATTCCAGATTCCCCTGGCGTGCGGCCGCCTCCAGAGCGTCCCGGATGCGCTCCCTCCCGTGTTGCGTGGCGGCGTCCACCCGGCGGGCCAAAACATCCAGGTGTCCCCCGGCACTCGCCTCCTCGCGGTCCGGCCAGGTCCCGGCCCGCTCTATGGCCGTCTTCATCATGAGATCGTACACGAGGACAATCCGCTCCAGGTTGGTGAGTTGGTGAGCCTCGTCGGCGCCGGCTGCCCCCTTTTGCATGCGCTCCTTGATGTCGCCGAGGTAGCGGTTGAACCGGTCCTCCCACTCGACGGCGACCGCATCGAGCATCTGCCGGGTCACGGTGTCGGTCTCGGTGACGGCGCGGTTGGCATGGTAGCGGGACCAGTCGTCGGTGAGGATGCGGAGGCCCAGGTCCCGGCAGCGGTCGCGCACCTCCGTGCCGGGGAACGGCGCGAGGAGGTGAAAGCCGTAGACGAGCCCCTTGTCCTCCAGGCGCTTGCCGAATGCGATGGTTTCCCGCAGGGTGTCCGGCGTCTCTCCGGGAAGCCCCAGGATGAAGGAGGCCATCGGCGTGACCCCCGCCCGTGAACACATGTCGACCGCCGCGACAACCTGCTCCAGGGTGATTCTTTTCTTGATGGTCTTGAGAATCCCGGCATTGCCCGACTCGATCCCGAAGCTCACCGCCGTGCACCCGGCGGCTTTCATCTTGACGAGGATCTCGTCCGAAACGGTGTCCACCCGGGCAAACGAGGTCCACCGAATGCGCAGACCCCGCCGCAGGATTTCATCGCAGACGGCCGCGCATCGGCGCGGGTCGGCGGTGAACAGGTCGTCGGCCAGGTTCACCTGGTGAAA